>JBDTKM010000057.1:0-16961 GCA_039935315.1 Rhodanobacter sp.
TGGTTTTGGCCAGCTTTTCCGCTCCTTTTCGTTGAATAGCTACGGCTATTCGCCTCAAACGATCGAAAAACCTGACTCAAATCCACTTTGCCTCGCTCACTTGGTTTCTACCGCCCACGCTCCTAGCCGTTTTCACACCCTTTGCAACTGCCGCGCCTGCCACCGCATGTTCCCGCATCCGAATTTTTCCGGTGCTACCCCACCGGCATCCATGACGCGCCGCCAGAACGACAACGGGCGCCGAAGCGCCCGTTGCTCCCACCACTTGCGCGGCAAACGTTACAGCGAGTAGTACATCTGGAACTCCACCGGATGGGTGCTGGCGCGGTACTTGGTCACTTCCTTCATCTTCACCTCGATGTAGGCGTCGATGAAGTCATCGGTGAACACGTCGCCGGCCTTGAGGAACTGGCGATCCTGGTCCAGCGCTTCCAGCGCAGCGTCGAGGCTGGAGCATACCTGCGGGATGTTCTTCTCCTCTTCCGGCGGCAGGTCGTACAAGTCCTTGTCGGCGGGCGCGCCCGGGTCGATCTTGTTGAGGATGCCGTCCAGCCCGGCCATCATCAGCGCGGTGAACACCAGGTAGCCGGAATTCATCGGGTCGGGGAAGCGCACCTCGATGCGGCGGCCCTTGGGGCTGGCCACGTACGGGATGCGACAGCTGGCCGAGCGGTTGCGGGCGGAGTACGCCAGCATCACTGGCGCCTCGAAACCGGGCACCAGGCGCTTGTAGCTGTTGGTGGTGGAGTTGGCAAACGCGTTGATCGCGCGGGCATGTTTGAAGATGCCGCCGATGTACCACAGCGCGGTCTGGCTCAGCCCGCCGTAGAGATCGCCGGCGAACAGGTTCTCGCCGTTCTTGGCCAGCGACTGGTGCACGTGCATGCCACTGCCGTTGTCGCCAACCAATGGCTTGGGCATGAAGGTGGCGGTCTTGTCGTTCTGGTGTGCCACGTTCTTGATGACGTACTTCATCGTCAACAGTTCGTCGGCCTTCTTCACCAGGGTGTTGAACTTCACGCCGATCTCGCACTGGCCGGCGTTGGCCACCTCGTGATGGTGCACTTCCACGGTCTGGCCGAGCGACTCGAGCACCTTGCACATGTCCGCGCGCAGGTCGCCCAGCGAATCGACCGGGCTCACCGGGAAGTAGCCACCCTTCACGCCAGGGCGATGGCCGGTGTTGTTGCCGTCGTACTTGTAGCGTGACGACCAGGCGGCCTCCTGCGAACCGATTTCGTAGAACACCCGGCCCGGATCGTTCTGCCAGCGCACCGAGTCGAAGATGAAGAATTCCGGCTCGGGTCCGAAGAACGCGGTGTCGGCGATGCCGGTGGACTTCAGATACGCCTCGCCGCGCTTGGCAATCGAGCGCGGGTCGCGGCCATAAGCCTGCATGGTGGAAGGTTCCAGCACATCGCAATGCAGAATCAACTGCACGTGAGCGCTGAACGGGTCGAGATAGGCGGTATCCGGATCGGGCAGCAAAACCATGTCCGATTCATTGATGCCCTTCCAGCCGGTGATCGAGGAACCGTCGAACATCTTGCCGTCCTCGAACGTCGACTCATCGATCGCGTGGGCGGGGAAGGTCACGTGGTGATGCACGCCGAGCATGTCGGCGAAGCGGAAGTCGACGAATTCGACCTCGTGTTCCTGGATCAGGTCGAGCACTTTCTGGGCTGTCATGGGGAACCTCGGCGGTGGATGGCGCAATAAGGAGAAGGATACGGCGTTAAGAGGCAATACTTGTGCCATGAAACAAAGTCTTTCATAAACAAATGTTTAATCCGTTTGCACGCAACTTTCGCAACCATTTTTGCACCAAACATGATCAAACCGTAAGCGCATTTGCATCATTTTGGCAATTTAGATGTCTGCTTTCCACTGAACGACCGTGTCAGCCGCCATCGGCACCTGCGGACGGCAGGTTCGGGTGGTAATCGGGATACGCCGCGTCGGGGTAGCTCGGCGCCGGGTGCGCCTTGAGCTGCTGCATCAGCACCTCGACCCCCTTTTCCAGTTGCGGGTCGCGGCCCTGGCGGATCCGCGCCGGATCCTGCCAGACCTCGATATCCGGCGCGATGCCGTGGTTCTCGACTTCCCACTGGCCGTGCAGGCCGAAGATCGCCCAGCGTGGCGCGGTGACGCTGCCGCCGTCGAGCAGCGGCGGATAACCGCCGATACCGACCAGGCCGCCCCAGGTACGTTCGCCGATCAGCGAGCCGACCTGGTTGCGCTTGAAATACCACGGCAAGGCATCGCCACCGGAACCGGAGAACTGGTTGATCAGCATTGCCTTGGGCCCGTAGATCGCCTGCGTCGGCTCGGTGTAGGTCTCGCCCTCGCGGGTCATCAACCGGCTCATCGGCTTGCGTTGCAGCGCGTCGACGATGTAGTCGGCGAGCTGGCCGCCGTGGTTGTAGCGCTCGTCGATCAGCGCGCCATGCTTGTCTGTCTGCGCGAAGTAGTAGCGGTTGAAGTTTCGGAAACCGCCGCCGGCGGTGTCGGGCAGATACACGTAGGCCAGCTGGCCACCGCTGAGGCGATCGACCTCCCTGCGGTTGTGCTCGATCCAGTCCAGATGACGCAGGCCGAACTCGCTCTTGACCGGCACCACGGTGACATTGCGCGCCCCGCTACCGTCGGCATGCGGACCGACCCGCAGCACTACCTGCTTGCCGACGGTCTGCTGGAAGAAACCATAAAGGTTGTCGCTGGCGTGCAGCGGCTGGCCATTGACCGCAAGCAGGTATTCGCCGGCCTGCACGTTGACGCCAGGCTGGGTCAGCGGCGCATGCAGTTCCGGATTCCAGTTCTCGCCGCTGTAGACATGACTGAAGCGATAGCGGTCCTGATCCACGACGTAGTCGGCGCCGAGCAGACCCACATCGATCTTCGCGATGTCAGGCATGGCGCCGCCACGCACGAACATGTGGCCGACCGACATGTAGGCCAGCATGCGACGGAACAACACGTTGAGATCCTCGCGGCTGCCGACGCCGGCCAGGTAGGGGCGGAAGCGCTGCTCGGCAGCGGCCAGGTCCAGGCCGTGATGGTGCGGGTCGTAGAAGAAGTCACGCTCGATCCGCCAGACCTCGGCGTACATCTGCGCCCACTCCTGGCGCGGCAGCACGTGCACTTCCATTCCAGCGGTCTTGAGCTCGCCGGCGCCCTTCTTGATCGGCTTGTCGGCGTCGGTGATGAACCAGTCATGGCCGCTCTCATACAGCAGCTTGTTGCCATCATCGGACAGCGCGAACTGCTTGACGTCGTCGGCCAGCTTGTCGGTCTTGCGCTGCTCCAGCTCGAAGCGCTGCAGGGTGTTGGCGTCCTCCTCCTCAGCCGCTACTTGCGGCGCCTGCAGCAGATACAGGACGCCGCTCTTGCCGGCGACCATCCCGACATAATTCGCCGCCTCGATCGGCAGCGCCAAGGTGCGCTGGGCGAGGCCGTCGAAATCGATGGCGACGGCAGGCTTGTCCGGCGCTGGCGCCTTGTCCTTGCCCTTGTGGCTGGTTTCCGCCGCCTGACCCTTGTCCTCGTCGCTTTGCGGTTGCAGCGGCGAGGGCAGATCCTTGCGCAGCACTGCCACATAGACACTGCGGGTGACCGGGTGCGCCTCGCTGGTCATGTCCAGCCAGCCGGGGCTGAGCCCCTCGTCCGTGCTGGCGCTGTAGTACAGGTACTTGCCGTCGCGGTCGAACACCGGATACAGACAGTCGCTCATGCCATCGGTGACCTGGGTCGCCTTGTGCGTGGCGAGCGCATACACGAAAACCGCGCGCAGATGGTTCGGCAGCTGCTTGGTGTAAGTCAGCCAGCGACCGTCCGGCGACCAGCTGGCGTCGAACTCGTGCCGCGGCGTGTCGAAGCGATCGGTGTCCACCTTCAGCGGCGTCGGGTGCTCGAGATCGACGACCCACAGGTTCAGCCGCTTGTCGCTGTACGCAATCCGTTTGCCATCCGGCGACCACACCGGGCTGTAGAAGAATGAGGGCGGCTGGCCCAGGCTGATCCGGCGCTCCTGACCCAGGCCGTCCTGGCTGCGAATGGTGAGCGCGTATTCGCCACCGGCGTCAGAGAAGTAGGCAATCGACTTGCCGTCCGGCGACCATGCCGGATCGCGCTCGGCGACAGCGGAAGTGTTGGTGATGTTGCGGATGTCACCCTTGTCGGCGGGCACCGTGAGGATCTCGCCATGCGCCTCGAACACGGCGCGGGCACCGGTCGGCGAAATGTCGGCATGCTGGATCTGCCTGGCCACTTTCTCGAAGTGCGGGACCGTCTGCGGCAGCGGCCCGTCGACACGCACCGGTACGCGCTGGTCGTGCCCGCTGGCCACGTCGTAGAGGTGCAGCACGCCCATCTGGCTATAGACGATGGCGCCATGGGCAGCCGCGGCGCCATCGATCGGGAAACCGTGGTTGTCGATCAGCCGGGTCAGCTTGCCGCTGCCGACGGCGTACGCATACAAGGTCGCCGGGCCGTCGCGGTCGGACAGGAAATAGACCGTATTGCCCATCCACATCGGATCTTCGTCGTTGGCATTCGCGTGCGGCAGCTTGACGATGCTGGAGTCGGACAACCGCGCAATCCAGATCCGGGTGGTCTGGCCGCCGTGATAGTCGCGCCAGTCCGGCTCCCACTGGAAGATCGGGTTGTAGGCAAGGTGCGAGCCATCCGGCGAGAACGACCCCTGCTCGGCCATCGGCAACGGCAGCGCCGTCGGCAGGCCACCGGACAAGGGCATGACGTAAAGCTGGTCGGAATCATTGGTGGCGTGACGATGCGAGCGGATCAGTACGCCCTTGCCATCCGGCGTCCAGCCCACCGCGGTATCTCGGTCCGGATGCCAGGTCAGGCGGGTCGGCTGGCCGCCGCTGGCCGGCACCACGAACACGTCGTCGTTGCCGTTGGCGTCGGCGGTGTACGCAAGGCTGCGCCCATCCGGTGAAAACACCGGCGCGCTGGCCGTACCTTGACCACCCACCAGCAACGTGGCGTCACCGCCGCTGCGCGGCACCGTCCAGATTTCACCACCGTAGGCAAACGCGATGCGGTCCGTCGAGAGCGTCGGTGACTGCAACAACAGAGGCGTCGGCGACGCGTGTACCACACCACCAAACAGCATGGCGATGGCTGCCGCGCAGCCGAGCCAACCGATCGTCGCCTTGTGCATGACGCCCCCTGAAGCATGGCATGGAAGCGGCAGCTTAGACCTTGACCTTCACCCCTCGCCATAGGCGATCGGCATGACGCTGGCGGCAGCGCGACCGTGAACTCACTCGCATGAAGAAGCCTGCCGACAGACTCGGCGGACCCGCGCCGGGCACGGGTCCGCCCGACCTCATGGTTCGTAAGCAGCCTCTCCGTGGCTGGTGATGTCGAGACCTTGCAGTTCGCTCTCCTCATCAACCCGCAGGCTGCCGAACAATGCGCGAACGATCAGGTACGCCAGCAGCGAAACCACACCACTCCAGACCAGGGTGATCAACACGCTCAGACCCTGCACGCCCAACTGATGCAACATGGAGAAATCGACGGCACCGGTTCCGCCCAGTACCGGCGCGGTGAAAATGCCGGTGAGCAGAGCACCAGCGATACCGCCGATGCCGTGCACGCCAAACGCATCCAGCGCATCGTCGGCTTTCAGCAGCCGCTTCAGACCACTGACACCCCAGAAGCAGACCAGGCTGGCGATCGCACCGATGACGATCGAGCCCATCGGCCCGACCGTACCGCAAGCCGGAGTAATCGCCACCAGCCCTGCCACCGCACCGGACGCACCGCCAAGCATCGATGGCTTGCCGCGGAACACCCGCTCGATCAGCAACCACACCAGCACCGCCACCGCAGTCGCCACCAGGGTATTGATGAAGGCCAAGGCCGCGCCCGCGTTTGCCTCGAGGTTGGAGCCCGCATTGAAGCCGAACCAGCCGACCCAGAGCAGCGACGCACCGATCATGGTGAAAGTGAGGTTGTGCGGTCGCATCGCCTCGCGCCCGAGACCCAGCCGCGGCCCGAGCAGATAGGCACCCACCAGGCCCGCAACACCGGCATTGATGTGCACCACCGTGCCACCGGCAAAATCGAGCGCGCCCTGGCTCAGCAGGAAACCGCCCGGCCCCCACACCATGTGCGCGATCGGGATATAGGCGAAGGTGAACCACAGCACGATGAACAGCAGCAACGCGCCGAACTTCATGCGCTCGGCCAGCGAGCCGACGATCAAGGTACCGGTGATGCCGGCAAAGGTCGCCTGGAACACGACGAAGACAAACTCCGGCAACTTCACCGTGCTGGTGAAGGTATCCGACAGCGAGGCCGTAGTGACGCCGTGCAGGAACAGCTTGCCGGCATTGCCGATGAATGCGTTGCCTGCATCAAAGGCGAAGCTGTAGCCATAGATCACCCACAACACGATGATCAACGAGAACACCGTCAACACCTGCATCAGTACCGACAGCACATTCTTCGAGCGCACCAGACCGCCGTAGAACAAGGCGACGCCGGGCACGGTCATCATCAGCACCAGCAGGGTCGAGGTGAGCATCCAGGCCACATCGCCCTTGTCCACTACGGGTGCAACAACCGCCGCCTGGGCATGCGCGGTGGGGACCAGCAGCAACAGGCCGAACATCATCAGTGACGACAGCCACACCGGCAGGCCGCGCTGAGGGTGAAACAGTGAAAAGTCTTTCATGGAAACCTCGCGAGGTGGCGTTAGAGAGCGTCGGCGTCGAGCTCGCCGGTACGAATGCGGATGACCTGCTCCACCGTGCTGACGAAGATCTTGCCGTCGCCGACGGCACCGGTTCTCGCCGCCTGCTGCACCGCCTCCAAAATGGTGTCGAGCTGGCTATCCTCGACGACTATTTCGAGTTTCAGCTTGGGCAGGAAGTCGACGACATACTCCGCGCCGCGGTACAACTCGGTGTGGCCCTTCTGGCGACCGAAGCCGCGTACCTCGCTCACCGTGATGCCGCTGACCCCTGCGGCGGTCAGGGCGTCACGGACTTCTTCCAGCTTGTACGGCCGGATGATGCAACTGATCATTTTCATGTGCGTCTCCAGGAGTTGGCATCGCGACGGCGAACCGCCGCGAGCAGCAGATGCCGGTTCAAAACGCTTTGCTCAGGGTCAGCACGCCGGTGGCACGGCCGACAAAATGGCCGTAGGCATTGGTGTAGACCTTGCTGTTCGCGTTGGTGTCGTAATAGCCGAGTGCCACCGAATAGCCATGACTGAAGGCCTTGGTCACGCCCAGCTTCCAATCCGAGTAGGAAGCGCCCGCGGTATTGGCCACGTGCTGGTGACCGGCGTGCGTGTTGAGCGTCCAACCCGGGCTGAACTCATAGTTCCAGGACAGATCCAGGTAACCGCTGTGCTTGCTGTCGGCGAAGCCGAACAGGTTGCTAAACGAGTGCGAGTACTTCAGCGACAACGTCTTGTACGCCAGCGAGACATAAGCTTCGGTGGTGTATGGACGGGTGAAGCCGGCCGGATAGTCGCCGGGGTAGTAGTACTCGTAAAGACCGACGTCGTAGCTCCAGTCACGGCTGAAGCTGCCGCGATAGCCGGTATACAGATCAACCTCGAGACTGCTGGAAAGCGGCGCTACCGTGGTCGAGGCATCTGACAGCCAGCTGATGTTGCTGCCCCATGCGCCGACGTACCAGCCACTGGCATGGTCGTACTCGATGCCCGGCTGCACCGCCGGCTTTTGATTGGTTTGCGAAAGGCCGCGGAACAGGTAGTCGTTGACCACTGCCACGCTGCCACTGACACTGCTGATGGCTTCCGCCGCCAGCGCTCCCTGACCAGCCAACACGGCCATTACAGCCGCACCCGCACACACTCTCATCGTCCATCGCTTCATCGATCTGCCCCCTCATCATGCGGTGGCGCGGGATCCATGGATGCCTTTCCTTGTGCGTCGCACCAGGCATCAGGACAACGTCGCGAAGCGTTGCCATGACTTGTGCAAAGCAAGGGCCGTGCCGACAGGGGAAACATCGATTTTCGGCGACGCAGCAACAACACGAGCGAAGATTCAGAAGGTACTTGCCCCAAGCCGGGGATAGTCAGGCGCGTTCGCGGTGCAAGGACACAGATGACCTGAGGTTGCTGCAGGAAACATGATAGTCAGCGAAAATACCCGTAAGCTGAACCCTTGCACGAACCCGCCCGATGGGACGGGCAACTCCTCATTTACTCCACCATGGAACTGCCTCGTGATCGATCTGCTCCGCTTCCTCCAGCCTGGCGTCATCACGCCAACATCGAACGGTGGAGCGGTGCCATGACGAGTGTCGCGGCAACCGGCATCGGCTCAATCGTGTACAGCTGGGATCTGGCGCTGTTCCATGCGATACATCCCGCCACGGCGCCGTCAATGACCATGGTGCACGTCGCCCACGTGCTGGCTGATGTGCCGTTGTTGCTCAGTGCGGGGCTCATCGGCGTGATGCTGGTCCTACCCCGCCTGAGGATGCGATCGACGGGCTTCAAGACCGCCTGTTTCTGCATCGCCGTGCTGGTCGCCAACTGGCTCATTGGTCAGGCTTGGCATCGCCCGCGACCGTTCGTTGCTGGAGTGGGCCAGGCGTGGATAACGCATGCAGCCACCGGCAGTTTTCCGAGCAATCATCTGACCCTGCAATGGACGGTGGCAGCCATATTCCTGCTCGATCGGCGTACGCGGCCGTGGGGCATCGCGGTCGCGTTACTGGGACTTCCGATGGCATGGGCCCGTGTGTATCTGGGTGTGCATTATCCCGGCGACATGGTCGGCGCGTTCGGGATGGGCTTGTTGGCGCTACTTGCAGGCTGGATGATGTTCCGTCGTCCAGCGCATGAGGTGGTTACGGGGTCGTAAGCCACCGTACGCCGATTCAATGCCATTCGATCAGCACGACACGATATTCGCACTCACCGCTTCACTTCGTCCGCTTTCCATCACATCGCCTTCGGTGTGACCTTGCTGTTGCTGGTGCCGGCCGGGAACTGATGTCCGCATGACTCGCGTGCGCCTGCTCGACCTGATCATCGACACGTCCAGCCAGCGGGTCGCGCGCGGCGATGTCAGGCTTGACATCACCGGCTTGAACTTCCAGTTGCTGGCTTGCCTGATCGCTCACGGCGATGCGGTGGTCGACATCGACACCTTGATGGCCGAGGTCTGGGCACCGGCCGTGGTCAACGAGGAAACGGTCACGCAACGGGTGAAGCTGTTGCGCCAGGCGCTGGGCGACGACAGCCGGCAGCCGCGTTACATCCGCTCGGTGCGCGGCAAGGGCTACCAGTTGTGCAGCGCGCCGCAGCCGGTGGCGGAACACCGAAGATCGCGCGCACGGTGGTTCGCCATGGCCGGGCTGGTGCTGGCTGCCGGCATCGTCGGCTGGGTGGTTTGGCCGAAAGCCACGATGGCGCCTGACGTGCGCAGCCCGCTGGTGCGGCGCGCGGCCTATTACGCCGCGATCGGCCAGTCCGAAAACAACGAGCGGGCGATCTCGCTTTATCAGCAGGCGCTGCAGGCCAATCCCGATGACGGTGACGCCCTGCTCGGTCTCAGCCGCGCGTCCAGCGCCCGGGCCTGTCTTTTCAACGGCAACCGTGCGGATACCGACCAGGCCAACACGCTGGCGCGGCGCGTGCTCACACGCGAGCCGAGAAGTGCCGCGGCGTGGTCTGCCCTGGCCTACGCGCAGGATTGTGCCGGGCGCATTGACGATGCGATCACCAGCTACGAACGTGCCATCGCACTGAATGCTTCCGACAACGCCAGCCGCGCCTCGGTCGCGTATCTGTATCAGGAGAAGGGGCGGCTGGCCGATGCCTTGCGCACCAACCTGCAGCTGCCGGCTGATGCCCCGCGTGTGCGCTTCCGCGATACGCAGGTGGCACGCGAGCTCGAGCTGCTGGGCTTTGTGGCCAACGCGCAGGCACGCCTTTCCACGATCTTCCAGCTCGACCCGGACAATGTCTTCGCCAATATCGCCTGGCCGCGCTGCCTGTACCTGCAGGGGCGCTACGACGATGCCCGGCTGGCCCTGACGACGGCGATGTCGCGGCATACGCCGCATGTGGATCTGTATGTGATGCAAGGCGAGCTGGCGCTGCAGCGGGGTGACCGTGCCAGCGCCGCGGCGGCGTTCCGCGCCGCGGTCAAACTGCGCCCCGAAGCCACGCTGCCGCAAACGCTGGCGGCCGTTTATGGCGAGCCAGCGGCGCAGCCGGCGTGGATCCAGCAGCGCATCACCGCGCTGACCGCCGACATGCAGGGGAGCCAACCGTGGCCAAGCAACATGCTGGAGCTGGCCGTGCTTGAGCTGGCGCGGGACGACAAGCATGCCGCGGTAGCGGCCGTCGCCCACGCCGTCGACGCCGGCTTTCGCGATGGCACCTATCTGCGGGTGTCGCCACTGTTCCGCAAACTGGCCGGTGATGCGGGCTTCGAACAACAGCTGGCTCGCATCACCGACGATGTGACCCGACAACGGCAGCAGGTGCTGGCCGCCGACTGGAAGCCCGCCGACCTGCCACCGCCCAAACACTAAGGCTGGGTAGCCTTGAGGATGTAGTCGCTGATGATTTCGCGTGACTGCGGATGCGCGTAGCGCTTGTTATAGGCCTTGCTGGTCACCACCGCCACCAGTCGCCACTGCGGAACAAACAGCACGTAATTGCCGCCGTTGCCCGACATCGACCACGCCGCGACGTCCTTGCCGCCGACTTTGAAATGGAAATGCCACCACAGGTAGCCGTACTCGGCGTCATCGCGAGGCTGCGCGTGCGCGCTGGTCATGGCCTTGATGTAGTCGGCCGAAATCACCTGCTTGCCTTCCCAGCGACCACCATCGAGCACCAGCTGAGCGAACTTCGCCAGATCACGGGTGCGATAGCGGGTGCCACCACCACCCATGCCGATACCTTCTGGTGAATGGTTCCATTTTACCGAGGTGATGCCCAACGGCTGTTCCAGCGTCTGCGCCGCGAACGCGGCGAGCGGCATTTTCGCGGCACGCTCCACCGCCGCCCCGGCCACGAACGCACCGGCGGTGCAATACGAAAACGAGCGCCCGAACGGGCTGTCCGCCGGCTTGTCCATCCACGGCGCGAAGCCTTTAAGGGGCAGCGCCAGGGCGAAGTCCAGCCAGTGCGTGGTGACGTACATACGCTCTTCGTGGCCGCTGGAAAATTCGTTGTCGTCGTTGCATTCCCACAGCGAGCTCATCGTCAGCAGATCTTCGAGCGTGGTTTTTTGCAGCTGCGGATCGGCCGGCTTGTGGCCGGGAAAGAAGCCATAGACCGGCGCGTCCACGCCACTGATCAAGTGGCGGTCGATCGCCGCGCCGACCAGCAGGGCGGTAATGCTTTTGGTGGCAGAGCGCGCGTCGTTGAGCGTGTCGACCGTGCTGCCGTTGAAATAATGCTCGTAGACGGTCTTGCCGTCCTGGACCACCAGGATGCTGGTGATGTCCTTGTACGTTTTATCGGCAATCTTCGCCTCGACGGCGTTCAGTCGGGCGAGATCAGGGGCGGCGTGAACCGCCGTGGTGGCAAGCAGAAGGGTAGCTAACAGACGTTTCATGGGGATCCTCGGCAGTGCGATCGGTTGACCGCTGGCGCATCAGGCCAGAGCCGTCCCTGAAGTGCCGGAATCCCGTCTGAAGAATAGTGAAGCTGCCACTTCGTCGCGGTCGACATGAGTCCACGCCTCATGTCGACCGGCTGGAGGGCACCCGCAGCGCCGCGTCGCCGCCTTCAGCGCGACCTTGGCTGTTGCTGGTGAAGTCGGCGGTCAGGCCACTTCGGCCAACGGTGCGACGACGGCTTGCGCCATGGCGGATTCGGGCAATGACGCGGTCGCCAGCTTCGGCCGTCCACCCGCGCACACGCCGGGCTGGTTGGTGCGTTCAAACAGCTCGCGCACCCACTCGATGAAGGCCTGCACGCGAGCAGACAGATGCTTTTTCTGCGGGTAGACGATCCACACCGGCTTGCCGGTCGAGGTGGTGTCGGTCATCACCATCTCAACCATGCCTTTGTCGAGCAGGCAGGCGGCCATCATGCGCGGCATCTGGGTGATGCCCAGACCGGCCGCCACTGCCTGCAGCACCGACTCGCCGTCGTTGATCAGCATGTGCGCATCGATGTCCACGCCGAGCTGGCCGCTGGGTGTGTCGAACTGCCACTGGCGCGGGCGGCCGTTCGGGTCGACGTAGTTGATGCAGCGATGATCCTTCAGGTCGTCGATGCTCCGTGGCGCGCCGTGCGTGCGCAGGTAGTCGGCCGAGGCCAGCACCACGTTGCTGAGGTAGCCGATCTTGCGCGCGATCAGGCTGGAATCTTCCAGCTGGCCGACCCGGATTGCACAATCCAGGCCTTCGCCGTTGAGGTCCATCGAGGTGTCACTCATCGACAGTTCCAGCCGGATATCCGGATACCGCTGCTCGAAGTCGGCCAGCCGCGGGATCACCGCCGAGCGGCCCACCGACAGCGAAATACCCACCCGCAATTTGCCCGTTGGCTTGCGCGTGGAGAAGTTCAGCGCCTCGGTAGCCTCGGCCAAATCGGCGAGTATCTCCTTGCAACGTGCGTGGAACGAGGCCCCATCGTCGGTCAAACGCAATGAACGGGTCGAACGGAACAGCAGTCGTGCGCCGAGTTGAGTCTCCAACCGGGACACCGCCCGGCTGACCCCGGACGGGGTCATGCCCAGTTGCGCGGCGGCGGCGGCGAAGCTCTTGGCCTCGACCACGCGGACGAAGGTCGAAATTGCGGAAAAGTCTTCCATTGCCCCGTTCTCTGATTGATTCGTGATTGCGAGTCACGAGTGTAGTGCGGGAGAAGGGGATTTTCTATACCACGAAGTACACCTATTCTCTCGACCCTTCGCCGGGGTTGCATGCCCGGCAACCATGGTTCCGGGAACACAACATGAAAAAACAATGGATGCTGGCCACGGTGATCGCCGCTGCGTTGCTGGGTGGCTGGTTCGTGCTGCACGGCAACGACAGTCATGCGCAATCCGCCGCGGGCGCCCCCCCTGAAGTAACCGTGGCGCAGGCATTGAGCCGCAAGGTCAGTGACAGCGCCGAATTCACCGGACGCGTGCAGGCGGTCAACACGGTGCAGGTGCAACCGCGGGTCGACGGCTTCGTGGAATCGGTGCATTTCCAGGAAGGTGCGCTGGTGCACAAGGGTGAGCTGTTGTTTCAGCTCGACCCGCGCCCCTATCAGGCCGAGGTCGATCGGCTGGTCGCCAACCAGGCGCAGGCCAAGGCCGAGCTGAGCCTGGCGTGGACCACTCAGCGCCGTGCCCAGATGCTGCTGGCCCAGCATGCGATCGCGCAGCAGGAAGTCGATCGCCAGGACACCGCCAGGCAGAGCGCGCGTGCCCAGCTCGCCGCCGCCACGGCCGCACTGGCCGCGGCACGCCTGAAGCTGGACTTCACCACCGTGCGCTCGCCGATCGATGGCCGCATCAGCAACGCCCGGATCACCTCCGGCAACCTGGTGACCAGCAACGATGTGCTGACCAGCGTGGTGTCAGTGAACCCCGTGTACGTCTACTTCGACGTGGACGAACAGACCTGGCTCAAGCTCGATCATCTGCGCGCCGAGGCGAAGCAGGCCCGCCGCAGCGCGCGGATCGAGGCGTCGATGGGACTTGCCGACGAATCGGGCCATCCGCACCCGGGCCGTCTCGACTTTGTCGACAACCAGTTGCACAGCGGCTCCGGCACCATTCGCCTGCGCGCGGTATTCGACAACGCCGACGGAATCTACACACCCGGTTTGTATGCCCGGGTGCAGCTGCAGAGCGGACCGGCGCAGTCCCGCGTGCTGGTTGACGACCGCGCGATCGGCACCGACCTGGGCAACCAGTTCGTCTACGTCGTCGACAAGCAACACAAGGTGCAGTACCGCAAGGTCGACACCGGCCCCTTGTTCCACGGCTTGCGTGTCATCGACAGCGGCGTGCAGCCGACCGACCTGGTGGTGGTCAACGGACTGCAGCGCGTGCGTCCCGGGGTCGAGGTGAATCCGCAGAAGGTCGCCATGACCTCGCAGCTGGACGCCAGCGACAAGGCGCTGGTGGAGCGCGCCAACACACAGAAACCGGATGCAGAGCTGGCCAGCACGGCCACGCCGAAGCATCCGCAGGGTTGAGCCCACGCACATGAAAAACATTGCCCAGTTCTTCGTCGACCGGCCGATCATGGCCGCCGTACTGTCGCTGCTGTTCGTGATCACCGGAATGATTGCGGTGTTCAAGCTGCCGATCAGCGAATACCCCGAGGTCGTGCCACCCACCGTAGTGGTGCGCGCGGCCTATCCGGGCGCCAATCCCGAGGTGATTGCCGAAACCGTTGCGACCCCGTTGGAGGAACAGATCAACGGCGTCGAAGGGATGCTGTACACCTCCTCGCAGTCAACCAGTGACGGCGCGCTCACGCTGACCGTGACCTTCGCGCTCGGCACCGATCTCAACACCGCCCAGGTGGACGTGCAGAACCGGGTGGCGGAGGCGGTACCGAAACTGCCCGAGGAAGTGCAGCGTCTGGGCGTGACCACGCAGAAGAGTTCGCCCGACCTGACCATGGTGGTGCATCTCACCTCGCCGGATCAGCGCTACAACATGCTGTACCTGTCGAACTACGCGCGGCTGCACGTCAAAGACGTGCTGGGCCGACTCGACGGCGTGGGCGACGTGCAGATCTTCGGCGCAGGCGCATATTCGATGCGGGTGTGGCTCGACCCGCAGAAGCTGGCCCAGCGCGGCCTGACCACCGGCGACGTCGTCCAGGCGATCCGCGAACAGAACGTGCAAGTTGCCGCGGGCGCATTGAATGCGCCGCCGGGCCCGACCAACTCGGCCTTCCAGCTCAACATCAACACGCGTGGCCGGCTGGTCAGCGCAGACGACTTCCGCAACATCATCGTACGCACCACCGCCAACGGCGGCGTCACCCACCTGGGCGACGTGGCGCGGGTTGATCTGGGCGCCGACAACTACGCGCTGCGCAGCCTGCTCGACAACAAGCCGGCGGTGGCGTTGCCGATCTTCTCGCGGCCCGGTTCCAACGCGATCCAGATTTCCAATGAAGTGCGCAGCACCATGGCGCAGCTGAAGAAGGATTTCCCGCAAGGAGTGGACTACTCGATCGTCTACGACCCCACGGTATTTGTACGCGGCTCGATCGAGGCGGTGGTGCACACCCTGCTCGAAGCGATCCTGCTGGTGGTGCTGGTGGTGATCCTGTTCCTGCAGACCTGGCGCGCTTCGATCATCCCCCTGGTGGCGGTGCCGGTATCGCTGATCGGCACGTTTGCCATCATGTACCTGGCCGGCTTCTCGCTCAACGCCTTGAGTCTGTTCGGCCTGGTACTGGCGATCGGCATCGTGGTCGACGATGCGATCGTGGTGGTGGAGAACGTCGAGCGGCATATCGAACTCGGACAAACGCCGCGCGAAGCGACCCGCAAGGCGATGCGCGAAGTGACCGGCCCGATCGTGGCCACCGCGCTGGTGCTATGCGCGGTGTTCATTCCGACCGCCTTCGTCAGTGGCCTCACCGGTCAGTTCTATCGACAATTCGCGCTGACCATCGCGATCTCCACGGTGATTTCCGCGTTCAACTCGCTGACTCTCAGCCCCGCGCTGGCGGCGATCCTGTTGAAGAGCCACGACGCGCCAAAGGATCGGCTCACCCGCGGCATCGATCGCGCCTTCGGCTGGTTGTTCCGCCCGTTCAACCGCCTGTTCCAGCGCGGCTCGGAGCGCTATGTCGGTGGCGTGAAGCGCATCGTCGGCAAGGGCAAGCTGGCGCTGGTGGTCTATGCCGGTCTGATCGCGCTGACCTGGTTCGGTTTCTCGCACGTACCGACCGGTTTCGTGCCAAGCCAGGACAAACAGTATCTGGTGGCGTTCGCGCAGCTCCCCGACGCGGCTTCGCTCGATCGTTCCGAGAACGTGATCAAACGGATGAGCGCGATCGCGATGAAACAGCCGGGCGTGGAACATGCGATCGCATTCCCCGGCCTGTCGATAAACGGCTTTACCAACAGCACCAACTCCGGCGTCGTGTTCGTCGCGCTGAAGTCGTTCGAGGATCGGCGCAGTGCGGATCTGTCGGCTGGCGCGATCGCCGCTGCGCTGAACCAGAAGTTCGGCGCGATCCAGGATGCGTACATCGCGGTGTTCCCGCCACCGCCGGTGATGGGATTGGGCACGATCGGCGGCTTCCGCATGCAGATCGAGGACCGCAGCGATCGCGGCTTCAACGAACTGTACAAACAGACCCAGAACCTGATCGCCGCCAGCCGCAAGGATCCGGCGCTTGCGGGGCTGTTCTCCAGCTTCCAGGTCGCGGTACCGCAGGTCGACGCCGACGTGGACCGCGAGAAAGCGAAGACCGAGGGAGTGAACCTGGGTGATGTCTACCAGACTATGCAAGCCTATCTGGGCTCGCTCTACGTCAACGACTTCAACCGTTTCGGCCATACCTACCAGGTCAACGTGTCGGCCGATCCGGCGTTCCGCCACACGCCGCAGGACATCCTGCAGTTGAAGACGCGCAACGCACAGGGCCAGATGGTGCCGCTGGGTTCGTTCGTTACCGTGCACCAGGGTGCCGGCCCGGATCGGGTGCAGCACTACAACGGTTACCCGACCGCCGAGATCAACGGCAGCCCGGCGCCCGGTTTCAGCTCCGGCCAGGCACAGGCGGCGATGGAAAAACTGGCGCAGGACAACCTGCCCAACGGCATCAGCTTCGAATGGACCGAGCTGACCTACCAGCAGATCCTCGCCGGCAATACGGCGATCCTGGTGTTCCCGTTGTGCGTGTTGCTGGTGTTCCTGGTGCTGTCGTCGCTGTACGAGAGCTGGTCGTTGCCGCTGGCGGTGATCCTGATCGTGCCGATGGTGCTGCTGTCCGCGATCGCCG
>JBDTKM010000058.1:0-3228 GCA_039935315.1 Rhodanobacter sp.
CGCCGACGCGGCGCATGATCAAGCGGGTGTTCGACGTGACGGTTGCCTTGCTGGTCTTGATGGTGACCTGGCCGTTCATGCTGTTTACCGCTGCCGCGATCTGGTTTGAGTCAGGCCGCGGAGCGCCGATCCTGTATCACCAGGTGCGTGTCGGCGAAAACGAGCAGCCGTTTGAGGTTATCAAGTTCCGCAGTATGGGCACGGATGCCGAGCGGGCCGGCGTGGCTCGCTGGGCGAGCAAGAATGACGACCGTGTGACTCGTGTGGGGCGCTTCATACGCAAGGTCCGCCTGGACGAGTTGCCGCAGCTTTGGAACGTATTGCGCGGTGACATGAGTATCATCGGCCCGCGTCCGGAACGGCCGGAGTTTGTGGACGATTTCAATATCCGCATTCGCTATTATCAGCTGCGGCATTGTGTGAAGCCCGGGCTGACCGGATGGGCGCAACTTCGCTACACCTATGGGTCCTCGATGGAGGACGCCGAAGAAAAGCTGAAGTTCGACCTGTTCTACGTGAAAAACCACAACCTCGTGTTTGATCTGAGCATCCTCGTCCAGACCGTGGAAGTGGTGCTGTTCGGACGCGGCGCCCGCTGAAATCCAAGGAGAAGAGCAAGTGAAACCGTTCCCGCGAAACTGTATTTCATGGTTGCTGATGGTGGCTGGCGTGCTGGTGGTTGGCGCTTGCAGCACGGCACCTGTCATCAACGATCTCGGCGCGGCGACTCCGCAACCGGCCGAGCGCTACATTATCGGCCCGGGCGATTCGCTGGAAATCTTCGTACGCGATAATCCCACGCTGTCGACCTCCGTGCCGGTGCGTCCGGACGGGCGCATCTCGATTCCGCTGGTGCAGTCCATCGTGGCAGCGGGCAAGACTCCGGACGAGCTGGCAGGCGACCTGCAAAAGGACTTGAACCGCTATATCCGCACTCCGCTGGTCACCGTGATAGTCAAGAATTTCGTGGGCGCGTACAGCCAGCAAGTGCGCGTGGTCGGTCAGGCGACGACGCCAAAGGCCGTGCCCTACCGCAGCGGCATGACCGCGCTTGATCTGATGATCGACGTCGGTGGTCTCACCAAATTTGCCGCCGGCAACCGCGCCAAGATCATCCGTCACTTGCCCGATGGCAAGGAGCAGACCATTCCGGTACGGCTTGGTGAGCTGATGGACGGTGCGATCAAGGACAACGTCGTCATGCGGCCCGGGGATATTCTGATTATCCCTCAATCGTTGTTTTGACGCGATGAGTCGAATACCGGATTACCGCAGGCGACATCGGGGGAGAGGTTAATGCAGGCTCAATCATTCGATTTACATGAGCTGTTGCAGTATGTGCTGCTGGAGGCGCGTGCTGCATGGCGTTATCGCTGGCGTGCGCTGATCGTCGCGTGGGGGGTGATGATCGCCGGTGCCCTGCTGGTCTTCGCCCTGCCCAACAAGTATGAATCCAGCGCGCAGGTGTATGCGGACACGGATGCATTGACGAACCCGCTGTTGAAGGGGGTTGCAGTGCAGCCAGATGTCCGCGAGCGGCTGCAGGTAGTTACCCACACCCTGCTCTCGCGTCCCAATCTCGAGACGGTGGCGGAACAAACCGGGTTGCTGGTGCGCGCGACCACCCCGGCGGACAAGGACGCGCTGTTGCTGAAACTAGGCGCTGCTGTCCACATCAAGGATGCTGGCACAACGAACCTTTTCAACCACAGCTACAGCGATTACGACCGGCAAATGTCTCAGAAAGTGGTGCAAGCTTTCCTGCAGATCCTGATGAACGATACCGTGGGCGCAAATACCGCCGCCACCACGACGGCACAAAATTTCCTTGATCAACAGGTCAAGGATTACGGAAAGCGGTTGAGTGAGGCGGAAACGAAGCTCGCGGATTTCCAGAAAGCCAACGTCGGTTACATTCCCAGCCAGGGCGGCAGCACTTACTTCACGCGGCTGGCGGCGGCGGAGACGCAGTTGCAGAACCTGCAGGCCCAATACGAGACCACCATTGCCGGCCGTGCCACCACCCAGCAGCAGATGCGCGCCATGGCGACCGGATCAGCATCCGCAGGCATCGATCCGCGTACTCAGGAGATCGACCAGCAGATTGCCACTTACCAGCAAAAGCTCAACGCGCTGCTGCTGAGTTACACCGATGAATATCCCGATGTTCAGTCCACCAAGCGCATGATCACCCAGCTCCAGGCGCGCCGCGCCGCCCTGCAGAAAAGTGTGGCAGGTGGTTCGGTCATGAACGTGGCCTCGGACAACCCGGTGTATCAGGAGATGCAGAAATCCATGTACACCACCCAGGTCAGCGTCCAGACGCTGGCCACGCAAATCGACCTGCAGAAGCGGCAAATCGCCGATCTCAAGAACCAGTCGGACAAGATCACCGACGTGCAAGCCACGTTGCAGCAACTGACGCGCAACTACGAGGTCACCAAGAAGCAGTATGACCAGCTACTGGAGCGTTCAAACACGGCCCAGCTGTCGCAGGATGCGACTCAAAGTGGCAACAACCTGAAATTCCGGGTGATCAATCCGCCGATTGTGCCGTTGCTGCCGGCGAGTCCGAATCGTGGGTTGCTGTTACTTTTGGTGTTCGCGTTCGCAGTCGCCATTGGCGGCGGGTTCGCGTATCTGCTGCACAAGGTGACGCCGGTGTTCGTGAGTCTGAAGAGCCTGCAATCCTTCGGCGATTACCCGGTGCTTGGCGCCTTCAGCTTGCTGGTGTCGGGGCCGCGGCGTCAGCAGCTGCGTCGCGACGTGATCGGGTTCTGTGCTGGCGCGGGTCTGCTGCCGATGGTGCTGGTGCTGGCGTTTGTCTTTAATGGACATCTTGCTCGTCTGGTCCAACATTTCTTTGTCATGGGTGCGACATGAGCATCGTCGAGAAGGCAGCCGAAAAGCTCAAGGCGTTACCACTCGAGCCCAATGCCCCGGTGGCGGCCGAGAGCATGCCGTTGCCCACCGTGCCGACGGTCGAACGTCTGCAGGAGCGGTCGCAAGCGGTGGAGCGGCCAGCGGGTGCCGAGCCGTCGTGTCACGTCGATCTGGCTGCGCTCAAGCGGGTAGGCGTTCTGCCCGCGGACGTTGAGGCGGAGCGTCGCCTCGCTGACGAGCTGCGTCGCGTCAAGCGGCCTTTGCTCAACAACGCGATTGGCAAGGGTGCCGAGACATTTGTCCGCGGGATGCGCATTGCGGTGACCAGCGCGGAGGCGGGTGAAG
>JBDTKM010000059.1:0-4868 GCA_039935315.1 Rhodanobacter sp.
ACGCGCGGCTCCACACAGTACGCGGTGCTGGTGCTGCGCGACGAGGACAAGCCGGCTGCACGAGCGAGCTTCCGCACACCTCTGGTGTTTTCGGTGCACGAGGCCAAGGGCCTGGAATACCCGAACATCGTCCTCTACGGTTTCGTGTCCGGCCAGCGCCAGGCCTATGCCGAGGTGTGCGCAGGCGTGGAGGCGGCCGACCTGGCGGTCGACTCGCTCGACTACCGGCGCGCGAAGGACAAGCATGACAAGTCGCTGGAGATATGGAAGTTCTACGTCAACGCCCTGTACGTGGCGATCACGCGCGCGGTCGAGCGGGTGTGGATGATCGAGAGCGATACCGCGCACCCGCTGCTGGTCCTGCTCGGCATTCGGGACAACCAGTCCGCGCTCGGCGAGCCGGTGAAAGCGTCCAGCCGCGAGGAGTGGGAGCGCGAGGCGCACCGGCTCGAACTGCAGGGCAAGCAGGAGCAGGCCGAGGCGATCCGGCAGACCGTGCTGCGCACGCGCCAGGTGCCGTGGCCGGTGTGGAACGAGGCGACGATCGCACCGGCGATCGTGCGCGCACTCGACCCCAAGGAGGTATCGAACAAGCTGCGCCAGCAAGTGCTCGACTTCGCACTGTGGCACCACCAGGAGCGCCATTTGTTGCGCTTGGCCGACGAAGCGCGGTGGAGCAGCGCCATCGAGTTGGTCAGACACGCGCATGAAGGTCGCGTGGCGCGTACGGCCGCCGGCGTCGCCGAACGCCAGCTCGCGCCGTGGACAAGAAGAACCTTCAAGGACGTGCTCGCACACTGCGACCAGTACGGCGTCGACCATCGCGGCGCGTTCGACGCCACGCCGCTCATGATGGCCGCACGCGCCGGCAACCTTCCGCTGGTGGAAACCCTGCTCGAGCGCGGCGCCGATATCGAGGCGCGCGATCTGTTTGGGCAGACGCCGGTGATGCACGCCCTGGAGCAAGCCGCGCTGGTGACAGAGTATTCGGCCGGCCCATTCGCCGCGGTGTACGCGCGCGTGGCGCCGCCCGCGCTGGACGTGGAGGTGGACGGCCGCCTGATCCGCCTGTACCCGCACCAGGGCGAATATTTCGTTCTGCTGACGATGCTCGCCGGGATCAAGACCCTGGGCTCGCAGCTGGTGCCGCAGCAACTCTGTCCGCTGGACCGGCGCTCGGGCTTCAACACGGCCTGGCTGATGCGCAACGTTGAGCATTTTCCGGTCAGCGTGCTGCGCGAAGAGCGGCGCAAGCGCACCTGGTTCAACGCGGTGCTAGCGCGCGCCGAAGTCGAAAGCAGCTATGAACCCGCACGTCGACTGTGGATGCGCTGGCGCAACGGCTACTACGTGCCCAATCCCACGATGCGTCTGCGCGTGCCCGGCGCCAATGGGCAGGAAGAATGGCAGCCCGTGCACATGGCAATGGCGCTGCGTCGAGTTCTCGCGGGAAACGGTTATGGCGCTGCCCGGGCTGCACTCGAGGGTCTGTTGCCAGAGGGAGAACGCGAGGCTGCGGCCGCGCCGACCTGAAAGTCCGCCAGCTGGCTGGCGGCGTGGCGGCGATAAAAGTTGGCGCGAACGCCGAGATCGAGATGACGGAAAAGCGCCCTCGTCGCGCGCCACTCTGTTCAAGCGACGACCGGTCGCTGCTGGCCGACTGCTACCCTTACGACCGCGTGGCCTCGCGAGCAAGCTGCGAGGGGCACAGACCGCCCCGAAGTCGCCGGAGGCGACTGGCCGCTACTGGGAGGGGCTGGTTGCCGCCGCGCGTTTTATTTTGGCAGCGTTCTGCGGCGTTGTCTCGGTCTCTGGCTGGCCAGCGCCTGATCAATCAGAATGCGATTCAACAGGTTGCTTTCGGCCGCAAGCAGACTGCTGAATTTTTGCAACCGCCACACCCATCGCAGAGGAGCCGGTGCCGACCCTTTGCGGATCCGCGTCGCCTGGCTGCGTGCGATCCTATAAAGATGATGGCTGTCTGCTTGAGAGTGCAGGAAACTTTGGGTGTCGAGCCATGCGCTGTTGCGCATGGCTCGAACGGAGTTGCATGCAATGCAAGCACACAAATTGGCGTTGGATGGCAAGCCGATGGATCGACTGCTGACCGACCGCATGCTCGAGGCCGAGACCGGGCCGGCATGGCGCGTTGGTATTTCCACGCCACGCGTCGACGCCCGCAAGTTGTGATGGTTGCGCACATCTCACTTTGTGAAATGCGAACGCTGCTTCGCGTCGAACTACCGTTCGCATTGTCGAAGCCCTCATGCGTGGGTGAAGACGGCGAGCGTTGCACCGAACGGTGTACCGGGTTGATCGGCTGCGATGGCGTCAGCTCTGGTCTGGTTGCCCGACTGGCGGAATGGAGCCTTGACCGTGTACGGATCGCAGTGTCGGAGGCGGCCGGGCAAGTCATGCAGATGCCAATCGGGTGCCCACATCAACGATTGCCGAACCGCGCCTCCTGGAGGAATCGCTGCGCCCGCCCGCGAAGCGCGCAAAAACACCACGCGCTTCGCGTCGGCTCAGAAGTGTGACAAATCAGTCAACGCAGGGTTTGCGCGTGCGCTTTTCCAGCGACCGGCGCCATCCGAACAGACCGAGCACGCCGGCACCGAACAGCCACATGAGGCCCGGCTCGGGTACCGTCGCGGTAGCGAGGCCACTGGAGCTGATCGAATATCCGCCATTGCCCAACGACGTGAGTAAAGACATGCCGTAGGTAAGCCCGCCCGGGGTTATGCCGTTGCTCCACAAACCCAGCAAATTCCCGTCATTCAGCGTGAACATCACGCCGTAGATATCCAGGAATCCACCAGAAAACGGGTACGCGACGGAAGTTGTGCCGTCCAGGTTGACGTTCAGGCAAACCACCGGCGATCCGCCCGCGTAGTAAAGGTTGTCATACGAGGTTCCTGGCGGCACGAGAAAGCTGAAGCTGCCGGGCAGGCTTTCCGTCGGAAACATGGCGCCCGCGTGGTTCAGCGGTTGCACGCCGGTGATCGTGGCGCTGCCAAACATGCCGCTGGCGCCCGTAATCGCCATGGCGCCCGCCGGATCACCGTTGCCGATATCCGACTCGATCGTCAGGTTCGCGTTTCCGCTGCCCGCGACTCCCGAGAAGCCGATATGAACCTGCGTCGCGTAGGCACAAGGTGCTACCACCAGCGTCGCCAGCATGACGCCGGCGGCAAGCAATCCGGTTTTTCCGCAGAAACCTTTTGGTTCATTCATAACCCAACCTCACTTTGTAAGACACAGGGCAGGACGACGGACTTGATACCCCGCAAGGGATGAGCGCGCAGGCGTTTCCTGCGCCCGGCGACCCAGTCATCGTCATGTATACGGATTTGAACCGGGCGCAAGGAATTGCGCGAGGTCCAGGTGCCTGCAAAGCATTTTTAGTACCAAGAAAAAAAGAAAAATCAAATCAAATAGTTGTAGAAATTCCCAGGCACAAACCCTTGCAAAGTTGTAAAAAATCCCGACACACACAGGGCTGCAGACCCCTCAACCTTTACCCGGCACGCCCCGCTGCGCGCCACTTTTCGCCGAAATCGCAAGGGGTAAACATTTTCGACACCGAGGAACTGATTGAGCGACCTCGTGGTTCCAGTCCATCGTCTCTCAGCCACGGGCCCAAGCGCCTTGGCGCAGCCAGGAAGTGCCGTGGCGAAACCGCAAAGCTTGCTGAGACACCGCCACCCACAGCACGCGAGCAGCCAAGCCAGGATCGCGTGTTGAAAATTCCATGTACCGGGCGGAACGCCGAATGGCGGCACTCAGCTGATCTGACCAGAGATGCGACTGTCGCCTTCACGCAGTGAGTCGTTTCGGCAAGCGATTTTTGTGGGCAATCCGGCACCCGAGGGCGACCCACGCAGCTTTGGCGCCATCCGCTGGCGGGACTCGTAGGGGGTGTGAGTCTATCAACGGCGGCACATGATGCGGATCCAGTTGAAGGCCGCTGGGCGTGCCGTGACTTGATGGGAAGGGTCGTCCCGCTTCATCCGAATTGCCGCTGGCGCCGGCAAGCTTTCTGCTTACGCAGATGAGCGGTTGCGTGCCGAGGGTGCGACAGGATGGCGTGCCGCTCTACCGGGGGGTCCTGTGCCCGAGGCGGGGTGCCGCTTTCTCCCGGGAGGGAATTACCGCGGGCGCCGTGGGCGCACGAAAGCCCTTCGTCCAGGAGCCTGTCGGACTTTGGTTGGCCGGCCTGCGAATCCGCCTGTGTGGTCCATATTTCCGCAGATTCGCCGTCCATAGAACCACTATGGACCGGCGAATCGTCAATTGCTGTCCTCACGCAGCCGAATTCTCGCCTCGCCCACCAAAGCCCGACAGGCTCCTGGTGAATGGACATGCCGCGATCCACCCTCAGCATTCGATGACATTGACGGCGAGCCCACCGCGGCTGGTTTCCTTGTACTTGTCCTTCATGTCGCGCCCGGTGTCGCGCATGGTCTTGATGACCTTGTCCAGCGACACGCGATGCTTGCCGTCGCTCTTCAGCGCCATGCGGCTGGCGTTGATCGCCTTGACCGAGCCCATCGCATTGCGCTCGATGCACGGGATCTGCACCAGGCCACCGATCGGGTCACAGGTAAGGCCGAGGTTGTGTTCCATGCCGATTTCGGCGGCGTTCTCCACCTGCATCACGTTGCCGCCGAGCGCGGCGGTGAGGCCGCCCGCGGCCATCGAACAGGCGACGCCGACCTCGCCCTGGCAGCCGACTTCGGCGCCGGAGATCGAGGCGTTTTCCTTGTACAGGATGCCGATCGCGCCGGCAGTGAGCAGGTAGTCGATGATGCCGTTCTCGTCTGCCTTGGGGCAGAAGCGCAGGTAGTAGTGACCGACCGCAGGCACGA
>JBDTKM010000060.1:0-5155 GCA_039935315.1 Rhodanobacter sp.
GCCGTTCATCCTGCGCCGGACCAAGGCGCAGGTGGCAAAAGAGTTGCCGCCGAAAACCGAGATCACCCGCCGTGTGGTGCTGGAAGGGCGTCAGCGCGATCTTTACGAAGGTTTGCGCCTGTCGCTGGCCGAGGAACTGCGTGACGTGATCGCGCAGCGTGGCATCGCGCATTCGGGCATCGTGGTGCTCGATGCGCTGCTCAAATTGCGCCAGGTCTGTTGCGATCCACGTCTGGTCAAACTGGAAGTGGCGCGCGGCGTGCAGGAATCCGCAAAATTCGAGCTGTTGTTTGACATGCTGCCTGCGCTGCTTGACGAAGGGCGCAAAGTGCTGCTGTTCTCGCAGTTCACTGGCATGCTGAAACTGATCGCGGCCGAACTCGATCGCCGACGCATCCGCTACGTCACCCTCACCGGCGACACCCGCGATCGCGCCGAGCCGGTACAGCGCTTCCAGAACGGCGAGGTGCCGTTGTTCCTGCTCTCGCTCAAGGCCGGCGGGGTGGGCCTCAACCTCACCGCCGCCGACACCGTGATCCACTACGACCCGTGGTGGAACCCCGCCGCCGAGGCGCAGGCCAGCGACCGTGCCCATCGCATCGGCCAGGACAAACCGGTGTTCGTGTTCCGCCTGATCACTTCGGGGACCGTGGAAGAGCGCATCGAGAAGTTGAAGCTGCGCAAGGCCGAGCTCGCCGATGCTGTGCTCGAAGGCGGTGGCAGTCGCCAGAAGCTGCGCTTCGATGAAGGTGATCTGGATACGTTACTGGCGCCGGGTTGATCTGCGGAGCCTGCGCTGGTCCGGGTGAGGGCCGTCACCGCAGCGCTTGCGCGGGGCGTTGTCCCGGCATTCCCTGGAAGCTCAGCTTCCCGCCGCCACCGCGAATCCGCTTTGACAGCGCATCAACACGTCATGCTTTCAGCAGCGTGTAATAGTCGGGACTGAGTTCGGCGAGGATGACCAAGGCGGCGGCACCGAGCACGACGCAGTCCGGCCCGGCAGAAGCCAGTTGCACCCGGTCGTGGAACCGTCCTTCCCTGACGCTTACCGATGGAAGGAGCGGGGACGACTGCTCAACCAGACGCTTCAGGATATCGTTGGGGAGCGTGCCGCCAATGAGCACGATTTCCGGGTCAAGCAGCGACTCCAGCAGATTGATGGCGTGGCGAAGCGCCGGTAACGCTTCGCGCATCCAGCGCTTGAGGCCTGCGGCATGCTTGCGCTCGGTCAAATCGATGTCACTCAGGTTTTGGTCTGCGCCGACTCCCAGATGTTCCAGCAGAGATGCTCCTGAAAGATAGCGCTCCAGGCATCCTTGCTTGCCGCAATAGCATGGCTTGCCACGGGGGGTGACGATCACATGCCCGATCTCGCCGGCGTTGCGCCAGTGGCCTGAGTAGAGCCGGTTGTCCAGATAGAATCCGGAGCCAAGTCCGTGACCCACGAACAGGTACGCGAAATCCCTGAGATCGCCGGCAACGCCGTATAGCCGCTCGCCCATCGCGGCGGCCGTGGCGTCGTTTTCCATCAAGACGGGGAGTTGCGTCATCTCGCGCAGTGCGGTGAGGCTCGCCATGTCGTCCCAGCCAGGCATGCTGGTGGGGCTTACCACGGTGCTCATGCCTTCGACGCCAAACGGGCCCGGCAGCGCGATACCGATGCCGAGCAATCGTGTGGCCGGCACTTTGCGACGAAACGCCTCAACGCTCCGCAGCAGCAGCGGCAACGCCTCGGCGAAGGTCGGATAGCTCACCGAGAAGGCCCGGCGCCCCCTTGCCGCACCTTTCAGATCCAGAAGCACCGCGATGAGCTGATGCTGCTCTATGTGGAAACCGATCGAAAACCCGCCATCCGGGTTGATCGACAGGGGAACGGGAGGCTGACCCCGGGGCGTCTTTTTCGGTGCGTGCGCCAGCAATTTCGATTCGGCAAGCAGTTCGGCAACGATATTTGAAATCGTCTGCGCCGTGAGCGACGTCAGTCGCGTGAGGTCGGCCCGGGTCAGGCGTCCCGCCTGCCTGATCGCTTCAAGCACCACACGACGATTGTGCAGGCGTGCGTGCTCGAGGTTGGTGCCCGTCGTTGGCCGGTTCGGTTTGGTTGGTGTGGGCATTGCTGGTGGGCTTCACATTACGTCGTTGGACAGTGCGTTGCAGCAACGATGTTACGACCAAATCAATTACTTCATTCAACTTGATTTAACATAAAAAATGTGCTTTCCTAAGATCGCTCGGTCCAGTTCGATCATTGCCGTGTTGCTTCCATGAGTCTCCGGAAATGCGCGAGACGGGATGTGCCGGGCAGCTACGAAACCTTGCAGGGAAGGTGTCACGGCTGGGCCTGATGGCGGGGACAATCTGAGCCGGATGTGCGTGGATACCGAGTCGTCGTCAACGTCGAGCGCAAGTGCGCTCTCTTGCGTACTGAGGGGAAAGTCATGAATACGTATGGGTTTCACGTCAAGCCACTCGCGTTGGCCGTCGCTGCGGCACTGTGCGTGGGGTTGGCCTCCAGCGTTGCGGCCAAAGAAGCCGCCTCTGGCGCTTCCAACGCGCAAGCCGTGGCGCCTGCGCAGAACGCTGTCCAGCCGAATCCAGCCGATACTACGGCCAAGGCGGTTGCCGACGCGAAGAAAAAAAAGCGCCGCAGTGACGAGCAAAAGAGAATAACCACGCTCCAGGCGGTGACCGTCAAAGGCATCGCCGGTTCGCAGGAAAGGGACATCATCCTGAAGCGCTATGCAGCACAGATCGAGGACTCGATCACGGCGCAAAACATCGGGCAACTCCCAGATGTCGACATTTCCGATGCCATTGCGCGCATTCCCGGAGTACAGATTTCCCGCTCCGGCGGCGAAGGCACCGCCGTCAGCGTAGATGGCCTGCCGCAGGTCAAGACTACCTTGAATGGTGAGGCCTTCCTCTCGCCAGGCGGCAGCAATGGCCTGGTTGCAGGCGGCTCGCCCAATCTCCAGTCCGGGCAGCCGGATTTTGTCGATATACCGCCGACCTTGTTTCAGGGCGTGGACGTGATCAAATCGATCATGGCATCCAACCTCGCCGGTGGCGTCAGCGGCATCATCAATCTGCGCACGCACCGACCCTTCGATTTCAAGAAAGGCTGGACATTCAGCGCTTCGCAGACCAACAACTGGGGCGATCGGATCCGCAAAGTGAACAAGGGAGGCTCGTTTCTCGCCAGTTACCGGACTGATCGCTGGGGCGCTCTGCTGACGGCGTCGTACTCCGGCGAGACGATTGCGAACAAGCAACCGACCGTGTCCTATTACAATACAGGTAGTGAAACTACGGAACAGGATGTCGGTTTTGATTTCAATGGAGATGGAGTCATTGGCAACAGTCTGGATCCGACCAAGCTGCCGCGTGACTATTATTATCAGTGGGATCCCATGCGTGTGGGTACCGAGTTCACGAAGCGCGACCGGACCGGCATCAACGGTTCGTTTGAATTCAAGTTCAATGATGCGCTGAAGCTGACTGCCGATGCCGCGTATACGAAGCTGAACGAGACGGATACTTCTTACTCTTATCAGTTTCAGAACGGTGGCATCCCCGGCGGTCTGCAGCCAGGCCCGGTGACGCCGGTGATTAGTCCGGAAGGAGTGTTTCTGAAGGGCATCAGCGATTTTGACCAGCTGACGCAGTTCACCGAAACGGCCCGCGGGCCGTCCGATTCCTTGAACACCAACCTGCAGTTGGACTTCGACAACGGCGGCTTTTTCAGCGGCTCGCTGCGCTGGGTGCATGGCAAGGCGAGTCGCGATTACACCGATGTAGGTGCGGATTCAAACGTCAATCAGGGCGACCTGTTGCCCCTGCCCGACGGTACGTATGGATACGACAACCCGAATGGCATACCCAACGCCGTGCCGGTGCTGGTGAATTTCGAGGGCAAGTATCCGTCGTTCTCCATCTTGGAGAACGTGACCAATCCGGCCCAGTGGGTTCTGACATCGGCTTATGCGGAAGCGAACAAGATCAACGCCGGCATGAATGTCTACCGGGCTGACGGCACCCTTCACTTCAATACGGACGTGCTGGATTCGTTTGACTTTGGTGCCCGTTACGAAAAGCAAAGCTACGCATTCAATAATGAGGTCTACCTGACACCAATTTCGCCGGCAGGTGCCTGCGCCGACCCACTCGGTCCCGGCCCATACGATGCGTACTATCGGTTTATTGATCCGCGCGTTATTGACAGTTGCAGCGGATTTTCCGAAATACCGCGTACGCAGTTGACGCAGCTGCCGGCCGGCTGGTTGGGCTCTTACAGCAACTTCAGCCCGATCGGTATCAGCGGGGTTGGCATGGGCCCGCAAGGGTTGCCCGTGGTCAATGCGAGCGCGATGGGGGATCCGGTCAAGTTTCTCCAGCAGGTGGCTCCTGAAGCAACCGGCAAGCCCGCCTTGTATCGGCTGCCAGGAAGCTCCTATACGGTAGATGAAGATATTGCCTCCATCTATGGCCAGTTCAACCTGAGCGGCCAGCTTGGCGCATTTCCCTGGACCGCCAATGCGGGTATGCGCGGCGTGCGTACCACGCTGTATATCGGCTCCTACCTGACCAATGAGGCGGATTACATCGGTAACGGTGGTGCCTTCAATGGTGTTTTGCTGAACTTGGGCAAGCAGATCAATGTCGATCAGTACACATCGTGGCTGCCCGCGGTCAATCTGGCCTTCGACATTACCTCCGACCAGAAATTGCGCCTCGCTTTCAGCAAGACGCAGGCGCGGCAGGACCTGTCCAATCTGGGTCAAGGTCTGACTGTGTATTACGGGGCCAACGGTACCCCCCCGAGAAATCCTTCCCTGCCTGCCAACGCCCAGCTGTTCAGCAGCGGCTATGCGGGTAACCCGCACCTGAAGCCGTATACCTCGACAAATTACAACTTGTCTTATGCCTGGTATTTCACGCCTCACTCCATCGCCTACCTGGGTGCGTTTTTCATGAACGTGTCCGCGTTCCCCGAGAACGTGACGCAACATGAGAACCTGCCCGATGCCGACGGCGTGGTGCGTGCAGGCGGTCCGGTATCCACCATCATCAACGGTGGCGGCGCGATCGTCAAAGGCCTCGAAGGGGAATTCCGCACCCAATTCACCTCCCTCCCCGGGGCGTTGAGTGGCTTCGG
>JBDTKM010000061.1:0-12813 GCA_039935315.1 Rhodanobacter sp.
GGTAGAAACCAAGTGAGCGAGGCAAAGTGGACTTGAGTCAGGTTTTTCGATCGTTTGAGGCGAATAGCCGTAGCTATTCAACGAAAAGGAGCGGAAAAGCTGGCCAAAACCACGCAGCCGCAGCCGCTTGGTTTCTACCGCCCACGCTCATAGGCGCCCCTTCCGGCCACGTGCCGGAAATTGCCCATGCTGTGATTTTGAGATTGGAAGAGCAGCACTGCCGCAGCGTCCCCGTGCAACCGTGGAGCGACACGGAGACAACCGCTTCGATCATTGGAACATAGGGTGGCGCGTACGCCGTACTGGTGCAGGAACCCTGCAAACCGCAGGCGCAAACTGATAGCGCGACGTCGCTGGCCGGGGTCCGAAATCGATGAGCCGCACACCGCTTCAACTGTCAAGCCATCGCGGGGGGCGCAAGCGCGGTGGCGCAGTGCTGGTCGACGCGCTCAGCGTCCGACCCAATGATCCATTCCACCAGGTGCGGATGGGCATCACGATGGAGCCCGTCGCCGAGCGCCACCGCATCGAGCGCGCGCAACAGGAAGCCACCGCGCTGGAAAGCCATCGCCGCACGATGACCGCCATCGGTGAGTGGCGCTTCGACGGCCAGATCGTGCCGGTAAAGGTGAGTCGACGCACCGCGTTTCGATCCAGCCAGGATCAACCCCAACAGCAGGGGCAGCGCGCCCGGCCACCCAGTCGGTGCGACTGGCGCGATCATCACCGTGAAGCCGTTGCACGAACTGCAACGCATCGGTGGCAGCTACAGACTGGCCACCATGTGCATCGGTAGTGGACAAGGCATCGTCGCCATCTTCAAGAGGACCTGACATGATCGATTCCCCTTACCGGCGCCGCCTGCTGCAATCGATGGGCGTGGCCGCGCTGTCTGTGGCACTGCCCGCGTTCGGCCAACCCGCCTTCGACAGGCTCGTTGTCGGCATGCCCGATCCGGTGCAAAAGCGGCACATCCCCCTGCCGCACGATTTTCTCTGGGGCACCGCGATCTCCGGGCACCAGAGCGAAGGCAACAACATCAACAGCGACGCGTGGGTGCGCGAGAACGTGCGACCGACTCTGTTTGCGGAGCCGTCGGGCGATGCCTGCGACAGCTACCATCGCTATGCCGAAGACATCGCCCTCGCCGCGCAACTGGGCTTCAACTGTTACCGGCTCGGCATCGAGTGGTCGCGCATCCAGCCGTCCCCGGACTTCTTTTCCGTAGCCGAACTTGACCACTACGCCCGCGTGCTGGAGACCTGTCACCAGCACGGCCTCAAACCGGTGGTGACACTCAACCATTTCACCGTGCCGACCTGGTTCGCCGCGCGCGGCGGATTCGAGGTGACCGATGCACCCGACCTGTTCGCCGCCTACTGCGCGCGCGTGGCCAAGGAACTCGGCGGACTGATGTACCTGGCGACCACCTTCAACGAAGCCAACATCACGCTGCTGGTGCGACTGCTCTACGGCAGCGCGATCTCACCGGCCATACGTGCAGCGGCCGATGCTGCCGCGCGGGCCACTGGTTCATCGCATTTCTCGAGTCTGGCCTACTCCGACCCGGAGATCAGCACGCCCCTGCTGCAGGAGGCACACCGCAAGGGCTACGCGGCGATCAAGGCCGCGCGGCCGGACCTTCCGGTCGGCATCACGCTTACCACGCAGGATATCCAGTCGGTCGCCGACCCGGCCTTGGTCGAGACATTCCGTCAGCGCCTGTACGGCGAATGGGTGGAAGTCGCACGCACGCATGCCGATTTCTTCGGCGTGCAGACCTATACGCGCTTCCGGGTCGATGCCAACGGCGTGGTACCGCCACCTGCCGGTGCCGAGATGACCGACGCTGGTTACGAGTTCTATCCGCAGGCACTCGCCAACACGATCCGCTGGGCTCATGCGGCGATCGCAAAGCCCATTTACGTCACCGAAAGCGGCATCGCCACCAACGATGATGCACGTCGCATCGCGTTCATCGACCAGGCACTGGACGGTGTGCGCGATTGCCTCGCCGAAGGCATTCCGGTGCACAGCTACCTGTACTGGTCGTTGCTGGACAACTTTGAATGGACGTCCGGCTATAGCAAGCATTTCGGCCTGACCGCCGTTGATCGCCAGACGTTCAAGCGCACGCCCAAGCCCAGCGCGTTCCATCTGGGAGCGATTGCGCGGAGCAACAGGCTCTAGCCAGGAACCCATGCCTGAGCCTGCGAAAATCACATCTTGGAGTTCGCGAAGGAGCGACTTACCAGCGGAACTTCCAGCACGCCAGCCAGTGCGAGCACCCAGCGATGGAAAGCTCGGACAGCAGGAACGAGGTCGGCCCGCCATTGATCAGGCCCGCGGCCGCGCAGAAACCGAACGACACGGATGCGATCATCGTGGCAATGACGTACCGTTGTCCTGGAGAAAATCCACGCGAGTGTGGTGGGAACAACGCGTGCACGCAGATGCAGAACGATCAACAAAGTCGGTACGCCCAGCATGAGCAACACTGTCCGAGACGACCAGCCAAATCCCCACTGCACCGATCCCATGTCGCGTTCCAAAGTGAACGCCGGGATAGACACTTAATCGGGAAAATTTCCGAAGCTGCCCACGGAAACCCAGTAAGCGAGCATCACCCGCGCAGCATCGCGCGCAGCATCGCGCGCACCGCCGTTGGTCAACATGCCAGCGAAGCGGCCATGGCTTTCGAGGGTATCGCATTTGCTGCATGCTCAGGCCGTGACATGGTTGCGTCCTCCCGACATGGTTCGACGGGGCACTCCTTCCGCTTTCACGATGAAATGCTTCGCAAACGCTCAGAGCTTCAGGGCCAGAAAGCCCGCAGCCATGAACCGGGTTATCCGTTGCTTGACGGCCAGAAAGTCATCGGAACGACAGAGCCCGCCTGACAGACGATCAATGCGACCGGTACGGGCGAGCGTATTCATCAGGGCACCGGTCACAAAGTGGTAGCCCCAGAAGATGTCCTCCGCCGGATAATCGGGTAGCGCGCGCTTCAGGATGCCCACCAGCTTCAGCACAACCGGGTCGAAATGCTCATCCATGAGCGCAGCGCCTTCGGGCGTATTGCTCAGCCGCGCACCGAAAGCGCCATAGTTCATCCAGTGCTCGCCACCTTCGTAGTAGAGGTCCAGATCGGTGTCCAGAAACGCGTGCAGCGCGCCTTCGACTGTGGGCGAATCTCCAGCCAGTGCCTCGTACTCTTCTAGTGCTTCCATGCGACGACTGCTGGTTACGCCGGCACGCCGCGCAAAGACCGCTTCGAACAAGGTCTGTTTGTCCTGGAAGTAATAGTGGACGAGCGTCGTATGAATGCCCACACGCTTGGCCACATCACCCAGGGTGACGCCGTAGAGTCCGCTTTTGGAAAACAGGTATTCGGCCGCGTCGAGGATCTGCTCCATGCTTTCAGCGCGTTGCTCTGCCTTCCGACGCGGGGCGCGCTTTTTGATTTCCTTGGGCATCGCGATATGGCAACCACATTGACGGATGACGGACCAGTCTAGGCACCGCTGTTGCGGTGCGTCAACAATCCGTGCGCTCGCCGTCGACGTCCGTCTCACCGAAGGTCACTCGCAGCTGCAGCTTGTCGATTTTGCCGGTGGCCGCCAGTGGCATCGCATTGACCAACTCGACCTGGTTCGGGATCCACCAGTCGGCGACCTTGCCCTTCAGGCAGGCCAGCAACTCCTCAGCTTCAAGCGCGGCTCCGGCCCGCGGCTCAACCACCAGCACCGGGCGTTCGCCCCATTTCGCGTCGGTCCGACCGATCACTGCCACCAGACTGACAGCCGGATGATGGCCCACGATGTCCTCGATTTCCGAGGGGTTGATCCACTCGCCACCCGACTTGATCAGGTCCTTCGAGCGTCCACGAATGGTGAGGTTGCCTTCGTCATCAATGCTCGCCAGATCGCCGGTATCGAAATAGCCCTCGTCGTCGAGCACGTCGACGTCGCTCTTGTAGTAACGGTCGATGACGCTGGCACCCTTGACCTTGAGGTATCCGGTTACGCCTCGTTGGCGCGGCAGTGCTTTTCCATCGGCATCGGTGAGCTTGAGATCGATGCCCAGGCACGGGCGACCGGATGTCTGATTTCCGGGTGATGGGGTAGCCGGTGAAGCAATGGTGCCGGTGGGGCAAAGTTCAGTCATGCCCCAACTGGTTTGCACCCGCACACCCAGGCGCTGCTCCATGCGCCGGATCAGCGTCTCGGGACATTTCGAGCCACCGATGACGATGCGTTCCAATTCAGGCAATTCGCCGCCGACCGCATCGAGATGATCGATCACACCCAACCAAAGGGTGTGGACTCCCACCGCGACAGTCACCTTTTCGTCGCGCAGCAACGCAGCCAGACTGGCACCATCGGCTTGGCGGCCGGGCAGCACGAGCTTGGCACCCACGGCGGGTACCGCAAAAGGCAGTCCCCAACCATTGGCGTGGAACATGGGCACCGCCACCAGCACCACGTCCCGATCGGTCAGTGCGATGGCGTCGGCCTGCAGCACTCGCAGCGTATGCAGATAGTTGGCGCGATGGGTGTAGAGCACGCCCTTGGGCGGCCCGGTCGTGCCCGAGGTGTAGCAAAGCCCGGCAGGCGCCTCTTCGTTGAAGTCGCCCCAGACAGCCGCTACCCCCCGTTGCTCAATCAGCGTGTCAAGAAGCCACAACAGGGCGGTCCATTCTCCGGCGGAGAAGCCATCTGGCAGAGTCCCGTCCATGATGACGACGTGTTCGATCGTGGGACAAAGCGGCAGCAGTTCATTCAGCAGTGGGGCCAGGCTCGACGTCACGGCCAGCACCTTGTCTTCGGCCTCGTTGATGATCGCGGCCAGGTGCTCAACGGTGTAGCGCGGATTGAGCGTATGGCAGACGAACCCTGCTCCCATGGTCGCGTAATACATCTCGAGATGGTGCTGGGTATTCCAGCCCAGCGTGCCTACACGATCGCCCAGGCGCAGGCCCAATGATTGCAGCGCCCCGGAAAGGCTGTTGCTGCGATCTCTGAGGGCGGCATAACTGATGTAATTCCTGACGCTTGCCTGCACAGAAACGACTTCACGCTGCCCCCACCATTTGGCGGCGTGCTCAAGAAATTTGTCGATGGTCAGAGAATAGGATTGCATGCAGGGAGAGCACCTGTCGCGGCATCCCCGTGTCGCCGCGTGGCGACGCGGGGATATCCGCTTTGATCATTGGAAAAACAGAGTGGCGCGAATGCCGAACTGGCGTGGGAAGCCTGCGAACCGAAGCCCCGAATTGATGGCCCCTACATAGTGCTGGTTGGTCAGGTTCGTGCCGTAAAGTGTTGTCAGCCAGTTGCCATGAGCCCAGTCGACTTGGGCGCCGAGCAAATTGCGGCTACCGATGCGATCACCGAGCGCCTCGTTCTCGAACAAGGTGGCCCATTGGCCCGCAATGTGCGCATAGTTGATGCGCGGCGTGATGGTGTCGCGGCCGACGTGGAAGGTGCGCTGCACGCCGGTATTGAACGTCAACTTCGGTGCATAGGTCTGCTCGCTGCCCCCGAGGTTGGGACAGCTGGCGCTCGCCGGGCCGCTCACCGGCTCACAAAATGCGACCGAAGGAAGTCTGGGGTCGGTGGCGTAGAAGTCCCCCAGGTCGCTGTGCAACCAGCCGAGGTTGCCGTAAATCGACCAGTCGCCGAAGACCGCTTGAACCTGCGCCTCAAAACCGTACAGCCTGGTGGGATTGGGCGTATTGAGCTCGATGCCGAACGTGGGGTAGTCCGGATAGCCAATGGTGACCTGGAAATTCTTGTAATTGTTGTGAAACGCGTCGATCTGGGTGCGCAGATGATCGCTCAGCCAGGTCGCCTTCCAGCCGGCTTCCAGACTGGTCACCGTCTCGCCCTTGAACGGAGCGGGTAGCCCAAGGCCCACCGGCACATTCAGCCCACCGGGGCGGTAGCCACTGGCGGCAAATGCATACAGAAAGTTTCTCTCGTTGACGGTCCAATCGAGTGACACCTTGCCGGAGAAGTTCGAGTATTTGGCGGATTGATCGTCGATCAGTGGCAGGCCATATTGGACGACGGAGACGTTGTTGTTCGTGCGATCCTTGGAATAACGCCCGCCCACCGTGAGCTTGAGCTCATCGGAAAGCTGGAAACCGACTTGACCGAACAGGGCGCTGTTCTTTTTCGGATTGGTTCCCTGCAGCGCGTACTCGGTCGCCGGATTCCCTGCCGGCACGCCGATCAGGAATTGACCGGGCGGGAACGTGTAGGTGTCCTTCTGCCAGTAGGCGCCAAGAATCCAGGTGAAGCGACCGCTATCGGGTGAGATCAGATTGAGTTCCTGCGAGTAGATGGTTTCGTACACCGAATCGCGGAAGGTGGAGTTACCCAGTTCCGTTCCATCCAGATCGGCCTGATAGGCGGTGTTGCCATGCTGATAGCCGGAGGTCGCGCGGAATTTGATGCCGTTCGAAAACTTGTAGTCGATTCTCAGCACGGTGCGCGAGAAACGGTCCAGCGCCTTCAGCGGCGCGTTGGCGGTGACGTCGAACGGATCGTTGGGGGAGTTCACCGGATCGGCCGGGTACGCGCCCATGTCGATGTGGTTGTAGTCGGTCTTGAGCAGGACCGAGAGCGCGTCGCTGGGCTGCCAGAGCAGGCCAATGCGGGCACTGCGTGAGCGCAAGCGCGCGTTGGAGCCGCTATACGGGCCGGTGATATTCCAGAAACTGCTGCGGTTGTCGCTGTTGACTGCGACGCGCGCCGCGAAGGTGTTGCTGATCGGGAGATTGACTGCGCCCTGCAACGCCACGTCGCTGTAATTGCCCGCCTGGCCTGACACGTAGCCCTGGTAGCCGCCATTGATGATCGGATCGTTCGAGTTGACGAGCACCGCGCCGCCGATCGCGTTCTGGCCGCCGAAGGTGCCCTGCGGACCGCGCAGGATCTGGACCGACGCAATGTCGTAGTACGGCTCCTCGGAGAAGTAGCCGGGAAACGTCGGCACGCCGTCGCGGTACACGATGACGCCGGTGCCGGTCTGCGTGTTGTGTTCGGCCTTGCCGATCCCGCGGATGTCGAAATCGATACCTTGGCCGAAATTGTTCACGGTGGCCGAAGGGCTCGTGAACTGCAGTTGGTCAACCACGTTGACGCCCCGGTTGAGCAGATCGTCGCCGGTCAGCACCGTCGCCGCAATCGGCGTGGTCTGCAGCGATTCATTTCGTCGTTCCGCCGAGACGGTGACCGCCTTGAGCGTAGTGACTTTGTCCGAGGCCTTGGCCTTCGCGGGAGTCTCAGCGGATTCGGTGTCGGACTGTGCCGCCGTCGTCTGCGCTTGAATTGCACCGCACCACGGCAAGGTCAGAAGCGCGAGCCCCAACCAGCGTGCACGGCTATTCCTGGAATTGATTTTCATGTGTCCCCTCCAATAGATCGGCTTGCTAGGTAAGTCGGCGTAATAGGCGGCGCCGGTTTGGTGCGGCAGGCCCCCGTTCGCAATTTGGCCCTGTTTTCGCTCCCGAGTCAATATTCACTATGTTCAGAGTGAATATATTTACCGGAGCATTTCGGAATGTTAGGGTGTGCGTCCTGTGCCCTGCCCCGCAGTGGGTGTCACGGACCGAAGTGGCAGCCCGGACCCCGGGCCGCCAAAGCATCAGGAGGCTCCAATGATCGATCTGAAAGGCCGTGTGGCGATTGTGACTGGCGCGGGCGGCGGCTTGGGCCGCTCTCATGCTCTGCTGCTCGCCAGGCATGGCGCGCGCGTGGTGGTCAATGACCTGGGTGCCGGTGGCGCGGCGGTGGCCGCGGAAATCAACGAGGCCGGCGGGGAAGCGTATCCCGCCGAGGGTTCGGTGACCGACCTCGCCTTTGTCCAACGGATGGTGGATACCGCACTGGCCACGTGGGGACGTGTCGACATTCTGGTCAACAACGCGGGCATCCTGCGCGACAAGTCGTTCGCCAAGATGACCCTCGACGATTTTCGTCTGGTGGTTGAAGTTCATCTGATGGGTAGCGCCAATTGCACCAAGGCCGTGTGGGAGACGATGCGGACCCAACGCTACGGGCGCATCGTCATGACGACGTCGTCCTCGGGTCTTTACGGCAATTTCGGCCAGGCAAACTACGCCGCCGCCAAGATGGGTCTGGTCGGCTTGATGCAGACGCTTGCGCTCGAGGGCGCGAAGCACGACATCCGCGTCAATTGCATCGCGCCTACCGCGGCCACCCAGATGATGGAGGGCATCCTTCCTGACGGACAGTTGGCCTTGCTGCGACCCGAACTGGTCAGTCCGGCCGTGCTGGCGCTGGTATCGGAATCCGCCCCCACGCACGCCATCGTCTGTGCCGGTGCCGGCGGTTTCGAGCTGGCGCACATTACCCTGACCCAGGGCATCCATCTTGCCGGACCAGAGTTTTCGGCCGAGGGCTTGCTCGCTCAATGGGCGCAGCTGGCCGACAGCAAAGGCGAAATGGTGCCGGAGCAGGGCTTTGATCAAAGTCGCCACGAATTGAAGAAAGCGGGGTACATCTTCCCGAGCCCGCAGGAATCTGATCAACGTCCGCCCGTGCTGGCTTCCTGAGCGCACCGCCGAGGTCGCCACCGGAAAAGAAGTATCCCGGTGTCACGCCCACGGCTGCCGGTCACGCAGTCATCGCAACGCCTGCGTCGCACACCGATGGATGCACGACCGTGAAGTGACGAGGCGCACTTTGGCGGTGGCAGGACGACGGATCGTCACGATCGGCAATCTCCGTCCAGCAAGTGCAAATCGTCAGTTGCAGCAAGACATCCGATCCAGATACATCGGGGTCGTCGTTTCGCCGGCGACACCGCTGGCGCACCCATCACGTGGAGAACCCAGCATGTCCGAAGCCGTCATCGTTGCCACTGCCCGTACGCCGATTGGCAAAGCCTACCGTGGCTCGTTCAACGACACCCCGGGGCAGGCGCTCGCCGGACATGCCATCGCCGCGGCGGTTCGACGTGCCGGCGTTGCGCCCGATGAAGTCGAGGACGTGGTGATGGGTTGCGCGATGCAACAGGGTTCCACCGGCTTCAACGTGGCGCGGCAAGCGGCCCTGTGGGCAGGCCTGCCCACCAGCGTGCCCGGCATGACCATCGACCGTCAGTGCGGTTCCGGCCTGATGGCGATTGCGACCGCGGCCAAGGGCATCATGAATGGCGAGCTGGACGTGGCCGTGGCTGGCGGCGTGGAGTCGATCTCGCTGGTGCAGAACGAGCACATCAACGGCTATCGAATCCACGATCCCCGGCTGCAGGAACAGGTGCCCGCGCTGTACATGTCGATGCTCGAGACCGCGGAAGTCGTGGCGGCACGCTACGGGATCAGCCGCGAATCCCAGGATGAGTACGCACTGCAATCGCAACAGCGCACGGCCGAAGCGCAGCTTGCCGGTCGCTACAACGATGAAATGGTGGCCGTCACCGCCACCATGAAGGTCACCGACAAGGCCACTGGCAAGACCAGCACGCGCAGCATCACCGTCAGCCAGGATGAGTGCAATCGCCCGCAGACGCGGCTGGAGGATCTGGCCAAACTCAAGCCGGTATTCGCGGACGGACAGCAGATAAAACAGGGCCAGTACATCACCGCAGGGAATGCCTCGCAGCTTTCCGACGGCGCCGCCGCGCTGGTGCTGATGTCACGCGAGCAGGCCGAACGGCGTGGATTGAAGCCGCTGGGTGCCTATCGTGGTCTGGCGGTTGCGGGCTGCGCGCCCGACGAAATGGGCATCGGGCCAGTCTTTGCCGTTCCCAAATTGCTGGCCCGGCACGGCCTCTGCGTCGACGACATCGATTTGTGGGAACTCAACGAAGCGTTCGCCAGCCAGGTGCTCTATTGCCGGGATCGTCTGGGCATTCCCAACGATCGCCTCAATGTGTCCGGCGGCGCCATCGCCATCGGCCATCCCTATGGCATGTCCGGGGCCCGGATGGCCGGCCATATCCTTCACGAAGGACGCCGCCGCGGCGTGCGCTACGGCGTGGTGACCATGTGCATGGGCGGCGGCATGGGTGCGGCGGGCTTGTTCGAGATCTTCTGAGCAGACCCGAGCTCATACGGGTCTTTGAACAATCACCCAACCGAAGCTGATCTTGCCCCCGAATTTCAGACACCCGATTAAGTAGCGTGGACCAGCTCAAACTGCTCCGGACTGAGATAGACCAGAGTCGAGTGAAACCGGGTTCGATTGTAGTCAACCTCGATGTATTCGAATACGTGCGCGATGGCGATTTCGCGTGTAGCAAACCGTTCGCCGTGGATCGCCTCGACTTTGAGGCTATGGTTCCCGATTTCCATCGCCGCGTTGTGCCCCGAGGGCAGGCTTCGCGCTAGTGACAGTTGCCCCTGGCACTCATGCTCGCGAGCAGGCCGTAGTCATCGAGCAACTGGCGGTGCTCGCGTGAGCGGTACTGGCTGCCGCGGTCGCTGTGCATGATGACGCCGCGCGGCATCTTGCGCGCAAACAGCACCATGCGCAGCGCGTCGCACACCAGTGTGGCTGTGATGCGCGCGGACATCGACCAGCCCACCACCTTGCGTGAGTCCAGATCCAGCACCACCGCCAGATACAGCCAGCCTTCGTCAGTGCCGATATGGGTGATGTCAGAGACCCACGTATGGTTCGCGGACGGTGCGGTGAAATGCTGCTTCAACAAGTGCTCAGCCACGGGCAGCGAGCGGTTCGAGTTCGTCGTCGCCTTGAACTTCTTCGCCGTCTTTGCCCGCAGGCCTTGCCGGCGCAAGCTTCCGGCCACCTGCCGACGGCCCTTACCCAAGTGCTTGGCCAACCGTGGCGCTCCCGCACGAGCGCGCTTGGCATCGAAGGCATCCCGCACTCGCCCATCCAGTGTTGCCCGCGCCGGTGCTCTTGCTGAGGGCGGCTGGTCGCAGCAGGCGTGGTAACCGCTCGGCGAGACCGATAGCACCCGATACATCCGCCGTACCGAAAACGTGCCTTCGCGCGTCCTTATCATCGCGTACTTCACTTCGGCTGCTTCGCGAAGTACGCCGCCGCTTTTTTCAGGAATGCGACTTCCTCATCCAGGCGCATCACCTCGCGCTTGAGCCGCGTCTGCTCGGACTGCATCAGTCGCTGGGCCTCGGCGTCCCGTCCCTGTTGCCCGGCCTTCGATCGCCACGCATAGAGCTGCGACGCGTCCAACCCCAAGTCTCGCGCTGCTATCGGCACACCGTCCTTCACGGCTCGGAGTAGTGCCTGCGGCTTGAATTCTGCGCTATACCGCTTGCGTCCTTCCTTTGTCGCTACCCTTTTTCTGGGTCATGTCTCTCACCTCGGATGGCGATAGTGAACCGTTTATCCGGGTGTCCGTGAAAGAGGGGCAAGATCACCTTCAGATCGAACGGCGCAGCGATGGCGGTGATTCTCGGCCCTCTCCTTCGACCAGAACCCGGGTTGCCAAGCGGCTGGATTACGTGCAGACTTTGTCCGTACAAACTTCACGACTGGTCGTTCCCTCGTGTCAATGACGGAATGACCGTTTCCTTGACCCGACCCCGCTTCGATTCTCCAGAAGGGACATCAATGAAACGTACCTACCCGTGGCTGATGGCAGCCTGCGCGATGCTGGCCATGCTGATCTCCAATGGCATGACCATTACCGGTCTGAGCGTGTTCGACGGATCATTGCTGAAGGAATTCGGCTTCTCGCTGGGCGCGCTGAAGTTCCGTGATCTGATCACTCTGGTGTTGACCGGTGCAGTTGCTCCGTTCATCGGCATCCTGATCGACCGCGTAGGCGTGCGCGCCCTGCTGATCGTCGGCAGCATTCTGCTCAGCCTGGCGTATCTCGGCTACAGTCAGATCACCGCGTTGTGGCAAATCTACGCCATCCACGTGGTGTTTGCCGCAGTACTGGTGGCCGCCGGACTCAACGTGGCGGTCATCCTGGTTTCGCAGTGGTTCGTCAAACACCGCGGCACCGCTATCGGCATCGCCCTGGTCGGCGGCGGTTTGAGCGGGGTGGTCTTCGCCAAGCTCAATGTCGCTTTGTTGCAAAGTTTCGGTTGGCGCGCAAGTTTTGAATGGTTGGCGCTGGTGCCCGTATTTTTGTTGATTGCGGCGATCTGGCTGGTGCGCCGTCCGAAGGACATGGGCATGGTGCCGCTCGGCATGGGTACCGTCACCGCCGACGAAGAGACGAAATCGACCCGTGACGACCTCACTTATGCCGATGCTCTACGTACGCGGACGTTCTGGGCCTTGGCACTGACGGCCGGCATGACCTTCTACACCACTCTGGCAACCGTCGCCCATCTGATCAACTATCTGCTCGACATGCACTACGACCTGGCCAAGGCCAGCAATGGTCTGGCGCTCTTTTTCGGTTTGGTGCTGGTCGGCAATTTCCTGTTTGGCCTGTTCGCCGACTACATCAATCAGAAGATGGTGTTCATGATGAACCAGGTGGTCATGCTGGCCGGTGCCATCATCCTGGCAAGCCTCAGCACCCACTACGTCTGGTACGGCATCGCTCTGTTCGGGCTGGGTTGGGGCGGCATGTACACACTGTTGCAATTGCAGGCGGTCAATAGTTTCGGTCTCAGCGCTGCCGGCAAGATTCTCGGCAGCATCACCGTGCTCGACGCAACCGGTGGCGGCCTCGGTATGTGGCTTACCGGTGTATTCCGTGACCAGACCGGAAACTATCGTCTCGGCTTCACGATCTGCGCCGTTTTGATTGCGCTGAGCTTCCTGGCCTCGATGCAGTTCCGCAACGAGCGCAAGAGGCGCCTTGACCTTGCCGCCCAGGCCGCCTGACCAC
>JBDTKM010000062.1:0-11542 GCA_039935315.1 Rhodanobacter sp.
CCTGCCGTGACGGCCGCCTTCGATCCGTAGAGAGTCTTCTGGTGCTGACAAAGGTCGGCGACACCGCCCCTCGACGACCATAAAACATGATGGCCGCCATAAATATGGCCGGCGCCATATCTGTCCACGGTTTCTGATGTCGTATCTTTTTTTCAGTCAATGGACCCGCCGGCCACAATAGAAGCCGGTGTCTTCGGTCGCTCCCATCAACTTCCTGCCTGCGGGCCCCGCGAGCCCCGTACTACCGTCCTGTCCTTGGCATCGAAGGGCACCTTTGTCGCGCGCACCCGCAAATCGAATTCCCGAATAGGCTGCCGTAGTCAGGTCCCACCCGCACTGACACGCACGCACTGATTGGCAGCGCGGCGAGTGGCAGTTGCCGGCCACGGTCTGCGCGCCGCTGCCTTCGTCAAGCCGCCGGACAGGGGCGCGCCGGGCATGCGTGGCTTGGTTCAGGCAGCAGGACGCAAAAACCCGATCCCCATGTCAACCGAGTCAGGCAGCCCCGAGTCGGCCGCACGTACCGCGCAATCAAAAGTTCCTTCAACACCAGCGGCTGCGCTAACGTCAGAGACGCGTAGCGTGAGACGCGCCACGGGCCACGGGACCCTGTGTTCAATAGGTATTCAAAAGTGTTTTGGCATGGTTGTGGAGCTCCAGAAACGATTCCGCGAATCCGGATGCCTTCGACAACCCCTGTCTTTCTTGCCACAGCCCGTTGGCGAGAATGGTTCCTCGTCTTGACTCGGGCCGCCGGATCGCAAGAGAACCATGCACCCGCTCAGGAGCCTTGACCTGCGTCTTGATCGCCTTGGGCAACCCCAGCTCATTGCGCTGGCAGCATGCGCAACCTTGCTTGTTGGACTGGTCGATTACCTCACCGGATTCGAGGTCTCGTTGTACGTGTTCTACGTGGGCCCGGTTGCGATGGCGACTTGGTATGCGGAATGGAGAGCTGCGATAGCCCTCTCCTTTCTCTCATGCGTGTGCTGGTACACGGCCGACGCGGCCGCGGGTCACTTGCATTCCCATGCGGTACTCCCTTTCTGGAACGCGCTGGTCCGGTGTGGATTCTTCCTCACTGTCGCCTTGCTGCTCATCCTGTTGCGGAAAAGTCTGCGCAAGCAACAGCATTTGGCGCGCATCGACGACCCGACCGGACTGTATGGCAAACGTATATTCAAGATCAGGCTTGAGCACGATCTTGTGCTGGCACGGCGGCACAACACACACTCGCTCTTGCCTATCTGGACGTGGATGACTTCAAGGCTGTCAATGCCCCATACGGTCACGTTGGAGGAGATCGTGTACTGAAGAAAATTGTCCGGGTATTGAAGAATTCGATACGCGAGGCTGACACGGCGGGGCGGGTTGGAGGCGACGAGTTCGCCCTGGTTCTTCCCGATACCGACGCCCGCGGGGCGCATCAGATAGTTTCAGAGATCAGTCGCAAGCTTCGCGAAGCTCTCGCAGCCAGTGACTGGCAAGTCACCTGCAGCGTTGGCGTCGTCACGATTCCAAACTCGGCCGTCTCTCTGGCAAGTGCGGTGGGCGCCGCGGATAAAGTCAGGTATCAAGTCAAAGCCAGAGGCAAGGGCGCGGTCGAGTTCAGTGTGTTCGACGAAACCACTGATTCTCACCGTGCACTGGAACCGCAACAGCTCCCTGCGCCACCTGCCGGGAGCCAATGATTGTTGGCGTTGCCAGCCGTCCCGAAAGCGGTCGATGACGACCGGCGGCAATGCGTCGATTCCCTCCGCTCAACGTGAGCGTTCCGGGTTTGATCAGCGCCAGCGAACGGGCCAACTCCGACCAGCGCCACGATGACCATCCCGCATGCCGAAGTCTGACCGTCGTGCCACCTTCACATTTCGGCGCGGCAGCGCGCAGTGTCAACGGGAGAAGGCGACGCTGGCGTGCCGTCTCCCGGGGACTGGTCGTGGCCGCTCAACCATTACGCATTGGCTGGGGCGGTCACTTTCCTGCCGGCACGCTTGGCAACCTTCCTGGACGCGCTTTTCCCAGTCTTCCTGGCGGAAGCGACCCGCTTGGCCGGGGATTCGGACTTGGCAACCGGAGCTGCGGGTGTCGCGTCGCCGCCGATCAGCAGGCTATCCACGGTGGCGCCGCGACGCTTCATCGCTTTTGCGAACCAGGCTGGCTGACGACCCCGCCCCGACCATGTCTTGGTGGGGTCGGATGGATGGCGATACTTCGGAGCCACTGCGCCCTTCGCTCCCTTTGCCCCTTTCTTGCCGGAGGCTTTCTTCGCACGTGCCGGATACACATCATTCAAGACAAGGCCGCTGTTTCTCAAAAGCGCCTCAATTTTCTGCTTGACGGATTGCACCTGTGCGGCGTGAGCGTCATGCATTTGCGCATTTGCATTGGCGATAAGGGCTAGCAGTTCTTTAGGGGAAAGGTTCTTGAGATCCATTGCCACGGGTATTCCTTCTTTGATTGTAGGTAGCCCAGTCTAAGGCATTGCTGGTCTCGATAGTCTTGAACCGCGATTGGGCAGTACTACCATCGACTGAGTTCCCAACCGAATTGAAGTCGCCCACGCGATTGACGTCAGGCTTGAAACGATTGCGATTGGGAATTGGACTGCCTCTGAACCGGCACTGCTTCCTGGTGTGTGTCGACCGGTGCAATGTGGGCACGGCGCCCTCTTTTACCTGCCGGTTTGCCACCATGCCCGCAGACGCCGCCGCCAGCCTGGGCGAGCCACGGTCTGTCGACCGAGAGTCGCTGATCGGCCAAATCGCGACAGTCGCCGCCATAATCATCCCGCTCTGGAGTTGCCGCTCAACCACGCGCCACAGCGCCGCTTCCGGCAGTTGGCCCTTGTGCGCACGGTGCGATCGGCAACGCGCCTGCGCCTTCGCGGCGCCTGCTTGGCTTTCGAAGCGATGACGGACGTTGCCCCACCACTGCGCCATGGCAGGTGCGGGAACCGCGTTGCCCGGCAATCCCTGGCAGGCGGCCTGCTTGCGCAAAACGGCAAAACTCCGGGTCGAGCGGGTAGGCCCGCGTCATGAACGGGTCGTTGAGCTGGTTCCCAATCAAACTCTGATCGCGATGCGTGCACTCGAATCCGTCGTTCGGTTGCAGCGCCGACTGAAAATCAACGAAGGCATGCCGGACCAACCGTGGCCGATTCCGCCAGAAGTCGCGCAGGAGGCTGGCGGCTGATGTGCCCAGCGACTGTTTTGCGGAGCTGCGGACTTCAATCCAAAAGGGAGCTTGTCTGGCCGTCCGCGGATTGCAGCGACGGTATCCGCAGTGGGTCAGTGCAGTGCGTTCATCACATTGTTGAGCCCGAGCCCCAGCACCGCGGTAGCCGCCAGCAGCGTCGCCGCCCGAGCCGGCATGTGGCGGGCCAACAACGCGCCCAGCGGAGCGGCCGCCACGCCGCCAGCAATCAGGCCCAACACGGCCGTGCCATGGGTGGCGCCGACATGCAGCAGGAAGCTGATGCTGGCAGCAGCACTGACCCCACACTTGGCTAGATGCACGGTGCCGATCACCGTGCGAGGCTTGGCGCCACGAGCGACCAGAGTGGTCACGGTCACCGCGCTCCAGCCACCGCCGGCCACCGCATCAACGAAGCCGGCAATCAATCCCAATGGCCGGCTGGCGCGTGGCACGCTGTCGTCATGGTCGTCTTTACGTCGGCTCCCGCGCAGCAGCAGGAGCAGGCCCATGCCCAGCAGATAGGGCGTCAGCGCCAGCCGCATCCACGGGGCAGGAACACGGCTGACCACGTAGGCACCGATCACCGCACCGATCACCCCGGGAATGACCAGCGTCCAGAACAACCGTCGCTGTACATTGCCGGCGGCCAGATGACTGAGGCCGGAGGCGCCGCAGGTGAAGGTCTCCGCGTAATGCACGCTGGCGCTGGCCACCGCCGGCGGCAGGCCCAGTCCCAGCAACATTGTCGCCGAGACAACGCCATAGGCCATGCCCAGCGCGCCGTCGACCAGCTGGGCGAGCACGCCCACGGCGGCGAAGGTGAGGAATTCCGGGAGCGGCGGCATGGGCAGGAGGCTTCGTACGCGAGGCGGAAGGTGCGCCGAGTATCGGAATCAGGTCTCGCGTGCGGAAATAAAGGCTCGGCATAAGCACATGTCGACACATCCTTTGCCATGCATCAGATTTAAACATAAGTTGGACGCCAAGAGGTATAGACGTCCAATTGGAGATAACGTGAATTCTGTCGTGGTGCCAAACCTTCCCGCAACCAGTCTGGATGCGGAAAAACTTGCCCTGCTGACACGGGTCATGGAAGGGCTGACCGCAGCGCAGCTGTACTGGGCTGCCGCATGGTGCGCCGCACAGGCAGCCCAGTCGCAACGCAGTGGACCGACGGTTGTCGCCGTGGCGAGCAAGCTGGCTGAGCGGCTGACGATTGTCTACGGCAGCCAGACCGGCAACGCAAAACGTATCGCCGAGCAGTTGGCCAGGCGCGGCGAGGCTAGTGGCCTGCCGGTGCGCCTTCTGCGCGCGGATGCCTATTCGCAGCGCGAGCTGGCGCAGGAGCGTCATCTGGTCGTGGTGATCAGCACCCAGGGCGATGGCGAGCCGCCGGACGACGCTCGTGGCCTGTTCGAGTTCATCACCGGCAAGCGCGCGCCGAAGCTGCCGACGTTGCAGTTCGCCGTGCTGGGGCTGGGCGATTCGAGCTACCCGCAATTCTGCGTGATCGGCCGCCAGCTCGACGCGCGTCTGGCCGAGCTGGGCGGTACCCGTTTCAGCGCGCTGGGCGAGGCGGACGTCGAGATCGAGGCGGTGTCCGTATCCTGGGCCGAGCAGGCGCTGGAACAGGCACGTGAACTGCTGAAACAGTCAGGTACGCCCGCGCGGATCACCCCGCTGCACGCCGTGCCGAGTCGCAACAGCTACTCGCGCGAACAGCCGCTCGCCGCCACCGTATTGGCCAATCAACGCATCGTGGCGCGCGACAGCGAACGCGACGTGCGCCATGTCGAGCTGTCGCTGGAAGGTTCCGGGCTGCATTACGAGCCCGGCGATGCGCTGGGCGTGTGGCCGCGCAATCCTCCAGCGCTGGTGCAGCAGTGGCTGGATGCGTTGCGACTCGATGGTGCGCAGGCCGTCATGCACCAGGACCGCACGCTCGCCTTGCGCCAGTGGCTGGAGCAAGAGCGCGAGATCACCCGACTCAATCGCCCCTTCATCACGGCACTGGCCGCCGTCAGCGGCGCTGGCGAGTTGACGCGCGTGCTGCGGCCGGAAAACTCTGCAGAGTTCGTGACGTTACTGGCCCGCGACCAGCCGATCGACCTGCTGCGGCGGCATCCGGCGAGGTGGCAGCCGGAGGTGCTGGTGGCCGCCTTGCGACCGCTGGTGCCACGGTTGTACTCGATTGCATCCAGTCCGAAGGCGGTAGGCGAAGAAGTGCACCTGGTGGTCGCGGTCGTCGATTACGAAGCACATGGCAGCGCGCATTGGGGTGCGGCATCGGGCCTGCTCGCCGCGACCGGTGAGGATGGCCGGTTACCCATCTTCATCGAGTCGAACGAGCGCTTCCGGCTACCTGCCGATGGGTCGCGCGACATCATCATGATCGGCCCGGGTACCGGCGTGGCGCCGTTCCGCGCTTTCGTGCAGGAGCGTCGGGAAAGCGGCGCCAGCGGTCGCAACTGGCTGTTCTTCGGCAACCGCCACTTCGCCAGTGACTTCCTTTACCAGGTGGAGTGGCAGCAGGCGTTGAAGGACGGCTCGCTGCACCGGCTTGATCTGGCGTTCTCCAGGGACACCGGGCAAAAGACCTATGTACAACAGCGTTTGCGCGAGCAGGGTGCCGAACTCCATGCATGGCTGGCAGGCGGCGCGCATGTCTACGTCTGCGGGGACTCCAGCCACATGGCCCGCGATGTCCACGCGGCGCTGATCGACGTGATCGTTACCCATGGCAACCAATCGCCCGACCAGGCGCAGGCCTGGCACGCCGAACTCCTGCAACAGGGCCGCTACGCCCGCGACGTGTATTGACATGACTACCAAACTCTCCCACCTCGAACACATCAAGGCCGCCAGCCGCTTCCTGCGCGGTGGCATCGCCGAAGGGTTGGCCGACCCGGTCACCGGCGCGATCGATGACGACGACACCAAGCTGCTGAAGTTCCATGGCAGCTACCAGCAGGACGATCGCGACCTGCGCGAGGAACGTCGCCGGCAAAAGCTGGAGCCGGCCTACGCCTTCATGCTGCGCGCGCGCCTTCCCAGCGGGGTGGTGACGCCGGCGCAATGGCTGGTGTTCGACCGCATCGCCCGCGACTACGCCAGTGGCTCGTTGCGGATCACCACGCGGCAGACGTTCCAGTGGCACGGCATCATCAAGCGCAAGCTCAAGCCGACCATCGCGGCGATCCACGATGCGCTGGCCAGCACCATGGCCGCTTGCGGCGATGTGCTGCGCAATGTGGTGAGTACGGCCAACCCGATCGACTCGTCCGCGCATGCCGAGGCTTACGCCTGGGCTACGCGGCTGTCCGCCGAACTGGCGCCCAAGACACGTGCGTACCACGAGATATGGCTGGATGGTGAGCAGCTGATCGGTGAAGAAGTCGAGCCGCTCTATGGCCCCACCTATCTGCCGCGCAAGTTCAAGATCGGTCTGGCGATCCCGCCGCTCAATGACATCGACGTCTTTGCGCAAGACCTGGGTCTGATCGCCATCATCGAGCAGGGCGCGCTGCGCGGCTTCAACATCGCCGTCGGTGGTGGCATGGGTGTCACTCATGGCGATGTCACAACGTATCCGCGACTGGCCAGCGTGATCGGCTTTGTGACTCCCGATCAGCTGTTCGGCGTGGCCGAGGCGGTGATCGGCGTGCAGCGCGACTGGGGCGACCGTGGCGAGCGCAAGCAGGCGCGATTGAAATACACGCTCGACCGTCGCGGCCTGGACGTGTTCAAGGCAGAGCTGGAAACGCGCCTCGGCTACACGCTGGCGCCCGCCCGCGATTATCGCTTCGAACACAACGGTGACCGATACGGCTGGGTCGAGGGCCACGACAGCCTCTGGCATCTAACCCTGCATATCGAGTCCGGCCGGCTGGTCGACGTGGGTGAGCGGCGCTGGCTCACCGGTCTGCGCGAGCTGGCGCGGGTGCATACCGGCGACTTCCGCCTGACCTGCAACCAGAACGTGATCGTGGCGAATGTCCCCGCGCACCAGCGCAGCCGCATCGACGCCATCGTCCGCGAGTACGGTCTGGACGTTTATGAAAGACAGAGCGGCATTCGCCGCCATGCCATCGCCTGCGTCGCGTTGCCGACCTGCGGCCTGGCCATGGCCGAGAGCGAACGCTATCTGCCGGCGCTGCTGACCAGGCTGGAGGCGCTGCTCGAGCGCCACGGCCTCGCCGACGCACCCATTTTGCTGCGCCTGTCCGGTTGCCCCAACGGTTGCTCGCGGCCTTATCTGGGCGAGATCGCGCTGGTCGGGCGTGGGCCGGGGCGTTACGACCTGCGCCTCGGTGCCGACTTCATGGGCCAGCGGCTGAACCAGATCCATCGCGAGAATGTGGACGAGTCAGCCATCCTCGACACGCTCGATCCGATATTCGCGCGTTACGCGGCTGAACGCAGCGACGGCGAAGGCTTCGGTGATTTTCTGCTCCGCGCCGGGATCCTCACGCCGGTTCCCTCGCGACCTGTTCCGGTCGAGGTGGTCGCATGAACGCCGTGCTGGCCCAGCAGGCGCCGCCCGATCCGCAGGCGCTGGCGGAGTTGAATGTCGTGCTGGCCCGGCTCACCGCCGAACAGCGCGTGGCCTGGGCGCTGGAACATATTCACGGCGAGCACGTGCTGTCGTCGAGTTTCGGCGCGCAGGCGGTGGTGTCGTTGCACCTGGTGACGCGGCAGCGACCGCGGTTGCCGGTGGTGCTGATCGATACCGGCTACCTGTTCCCCGAGACCTATCGTTTTGTCGACGAGTTGACCGAACGACTCGCGTTGAACCTCAAGGTTTACCGTGCGCCGCTCAACCCAGCCTGGATGGAAGCACGCCATGGACGGCTCTGGGAGCAGGGCGTGGCAGGCCTGGACCGCTACAACCAGTTGCGCAAGGTCGAGCCGATGCAACGCGCGCTGGCGGAACTGCGCGCCGCCAGCTGGTTTGCCGGCTTGCGCCGCGGCCAGTCGCGCAGCCGCGCCACGATCGACTTTGTCGAGCATCGCAACGGCCGCTGGAAATTCCACCCGCTGGCCGACTGGAGCGATCGCGATGTCGGCCACTACCTGGCGCGCCATGACCTGCCCTTCCACCCGCTGTGGCAGCAGGGCTACGTATCGATCGGCGACACCCACACCAGCCATCGGTGGGAGCCTGGCATGGACGCCGAGGACACTCGCTTCTTCGGACTCAAACGCGAATGCGGACTGCACAGCATCACGTAACCCGCCCGCCATTCCCTTGCGCAGGCCTGCTCTCGCTCATGCAAGAGCCTCCAAGCGGTACGGGATCGCCCGGCTCTCAGGCATCAGCGATGCTTGCGAAGAGCCCGCCAGGGCGCAGTCGCGCATCGATGGCCCATGCGGCTGAGCCCGCCGCGCTCCGGTCGATCACTGCCGCCCGCTTCGCAAGGCGGGCAGTAGCCGCCCTGCGAACGCGACGTCAGGCCGCGTCTGACAGTGCGGCGGGCACCCGCTCCCGCCAATGCGGTACCGCCGGCCACTCGGCCGGCACCGTATCGGCGGCCAGTGCGCGCATCACGTCGCGACGGTCAAGATGCGGCGCGAACTGGGCGATGAACTCCAGCACATATTCGCGCAGCACGCTTTCCTGGCGCAGCACGATCCAGGTCGTGCACTGCGGAAACAAGTGATCGGCGGGCAATGTGTCAAGGTCGGTATCGCTGTCGAGCATGGCCATCTCGGCCAATACGCCGATGCCCAGGCCGGCGCGTACATAGGTCTTGATCAGGTCGGCATCACTCGCCGTCATCGCGATCTGCGGGCGCAGGCCGGCCGCGTCGAATGCGCGGCGCAGCGACGAGTCGGCTTTCAGTGAAGACTCGTAGCTGATCAGCGGCAGCGCGGCCAGTTGATCGAGTGAGGGCGGCTGCCCGCCGCTCGTCAGCGGGTGGCCCTGCGGCGCCACGATCACCCGATGCCAGCGGTAGGCCGGCAGCGCGATGCCGATGTTCGGTGGTGCGCCGGCGCTGCTGATCACCGCCAGGTCGACGCGACCTGCTTCCAGTTGTGCCAGCACTTCCATATCGCGACTCGGTTGCAGATGCACGCTGACTTGCGGATAGCGCAGGCTCAGTGCGCCAATCGCGGCGGGCAAGGCAAAACGCGCCTGGGTATGGGTGGTGGCGATACGCAGCTCGCCGCGCGCGTCGTTGCGCAGGTTGGCGGCGATCGAGCGGATGTTGGCGGCCTCGGCGAGGATCGTGCGGGCCCGCTCGAGCACGTGTTGACCGGCCTGGGTCACCGCGTCGAGACTCTTGCCCTTGCGCACGAACAGCTGGAACCCGAGTTCGTCCTCAAGCTGCCTGAGCTGCTTGCTCAGGCCGGGCTGGGTGGCATGGACGCGTTCGGCGGCCAGCGTGATATTGAGGCCGGAATCGGCGATGGCAATCAGATAGCGCAACTGGATCAGCGTCATGGCGATAGGCTCGTGAGCGGTCGGGATCGTTCGATTGAGGCGCGAACGGCACACGGTTACATCGCATGGCATGAAATCGCATGGCATGAACCGGAATCATGTCTGGCGCATGCGTGCGGGTGGCTGAATGGCTGCCATCATGAAGCTCGTTGGGGCGGTCGTAATCGTTCATTATCAGACGTCTATACGGCTATTTGAGCTTGGAGTCAAGGATTGTGTTGCTTGAGCCCGGTCATAACGCAATGGCATATGCGCGACGACGCAAATCATTTGCCGGGGCGAAATGTGCTGCGTAGCGTGGCTTCTTCCCGATGGCATGCGAAGCCGAGTCCACCCGAATGAAGCTCTATCCACTGTTCGCCGATCTGTCCCGTCGTGCCGTGCTGGTCGTGGGCGGTGGGGTGGTGGCCGAGCGCAAGATCGCCGCCCTGCTTGGCGCGCAGGCTCAGGTTACGGTGAACGCGCCCACGCTGACGCCACAGTTGCAGCGCTGGGTAGCAGCCGGGCGCATCGCCCATCGCGGCGATGCGTTTCAGGAAAGCTGGCTGGATCGGGTCTGGCTGGTGGTCGCGGCTACCTCCGACATCGAGTTGAACCGGCTGATCGCCACCTTCGCCGAGCTGCGACGAATCTTTGTCAATGTTGTCGACGACGCGGCGCTGTCGAGTTTTCACGTGCCGGCGGTGGTGGATCGAGCACCGCTGACCATCGCGATTTCCAGCGGTGGCGAGGCGCCGATGCTGGCGCGGTTGTTGCGCGAGCGGCTGGAGACTCTACTCGATCATTCGCTGGGCGCATTGGCCATGCTGGCGGCGCGCCTGCGCAAGCGCATCCGCGTGCGCCATCCCGACATGGCGACACGACGACGCTTTTATGAAAGCCTGTTCGCCGGTCCGGTCGCCAGCCTGCTGCGTCAGGGTCGACCGGATGCGGCACGGCAGCTGGCGGAACAGGCGCTGGCGGAGGGGTCGGTCGTCCTGGCCGGGTCGGTCGTGCTGGTGGGCGCAGGCCCCGGAGATCCCGGCCTGCTGACCCTTCGCGGCCTGCGCGCACTGAACGAGGCCGATGTGATCCTGCATGACCGGCTGGTCAGCACCGAGGTGCTGGACTTGGCGCGCCGTGATGCCGAACGTGTCGAGGTCGGCAAGCAGGCGGGCAACCACCACACCACCCAGGACGCCATCCATGCCTTGCTGCTGGAGCACGCCCGGGCAGGTCGACGGGTGGTGCGGCTGAAGGGTGGCGATCCATTCGTGTTCGGCCGAGGTGGCGAGGAGCTGGAGTTCCTGCGCGCTCACGATATTCCTTACGAGGTGGTGCCGGGGATCACCGCAGCGGTCGCGTGTGCGGCGTATGCCGGCATACCGCTGACGCATCGTGATCATGCCCAGTCGGTGCGTTTCGTCACTGCGCATTGCCGCAGTTCGCTCGACTCGCTGGACTGGCCCGCGTTGGCGCAGGAGCGGCAGACGCTGGCGGTGTACATGGGCGTTGGCGAACTGGCGGTGCTGCAGGCGCAACTCATCGAACATGGTCGCGCGCCGGCGACCCCGTTCGCGCTGATCGAGAACGGCTCGCGCGCCGCACAGCGGGTGCTCACCGGCACCCTGGCGAACCTGCATGAACGGGCATCCGCCCATCTCGTGCAGTCGCCGGCCCTGTTGATCCTCGGCGAGGTCGCCGCGCTGGCCAAGTCGCTGGCCTGGTTCGGCCAGCCGCCGTTGGGTGCCTCGGTGCACGATATCGGCCGGGCGGTGGGCAGTCGCAACACGATTCCGCTGCCGGCACACGCCGACTTGCTGACCGCGATCCATCGCGGCTGACGATAGCTTTATCCGTGTGGGCGCATCAACGCCGACTTTTTTTCTGGCTGATTCCATGGAGTAGCCCATGATTTAC
>JBDTKM010000063.1:0-17017 GCA_039935315.1 Rhodanobacter sp.
CTTCGCGTTCGGGTTGCTGATCACGAATTGCGCGCCGCTGAGGTTCTCGGCGTAGTCGATCTGCGCGCCGGTGAGGTATTGCAGGGAGAGCGGATCACACAGCAAGGTGACGCCTTCGCGCTCGACCACCACGTCATCCTCGGCCTGTGCCTCGTCAAACGTGAAGCCGTACTGGAACCCGGAGCAGCCACCGCCACTGATGTATACGCGCAGCTTCAGCATGAGGTTGCCTTCCTCGGCAATCAGTTCATGCGCCTTGTGCGCAGCCGCGGCAGTGAACTTGAGCGGGGCGCTGGTGCTGCGGTAGTCGGGGATCGGGACGATGGTTTCCATGGCTATCTAATGGGGGCGTGGTCGGTGAGTGCAAGCATAGCGCGTAAGCGCTGGGGAAGAATTCGCCGGCTTTGGCGCCAGCCTCTGCGGTGGTCGTGAAGGTATGCAGCAATCGCTGCCCGAACTCTGCTGAACCGGGGACTCTGGTTCACCCGCAGCGCACCGGTGGCGCAAATATTTGACGACCGTGACCGCAGACCGGCGATGTTTCACCCGGTCTCAGGCCGTTACAGCCTCATCGTCCACGTCAGGCGCCGCCGAATCCGGTGTCGCCAGCGCGCGCTGCGCTTCATCTGGCTGGCGCGAGATGCGCCCGTTGACCTGGGCGCCGGCAGCCATTTCCATGGTGTGGTAGCGCAAGTCGCCGTCGATCCGTGCCAGCGGCGCCAGCTCCAGCCGCACGCTCACGTGGACGTCGCCGGTGATGTGGCCATTGATCACCGCGTGCGGAACGTGCACCTCGCCTTGCACCTCGCCGTGCTCGCTCACGGTGAACATCGCATCGTCGCCCTCGGCCAACACCGTGCCTTCGATGCGCCCGTCCAGATGCAGTGCCCCGTGGAATCGCAAGTCGCCGCGGATCAGCGTGCCGCGGGCGATCAGACTGGTTTCGGGACTGCTGGTGTGGCCATCGCGGCGTCTACGGTTGAGCATCGCGGTCTCCCTCGGTGGTAGTGATATTGCCGCTCAGCGCGGCACCCCAGGCCACCGCGCGGCTGATCGCTTCGCCGCTTGCGGGCTTTACCTGAATACGCAGTCGCGTGGGCCGGAAATCCGTGGGCAGCAGGATCGTGCCCTGCAACTGCTCGAAATAGGTGAAACGGAAGGGCAGGCCGTCCTGCTGCGCGCCGTTGCCCAGCGCTGGCCAGTCCAGGGTGACCACCTTGTCGTGACGCAGACCTTCCACACTCACGGTGAGGTTGCCGCTGATCTCGCCGCCGCGCTTGACGTTCTGGACCAGGCTGAGGATCAGCGTCCAGCCGTGCGAGCCATTGATCGGCTGCAGCTTCACTTCCTGCAGCTGCAATCCCTGGCGCTGACCATTGCCGCTGACCAGACGCGAATAGAAACCCAGGTCGGCACGCAGGTCGCTGAGCTCCTTCTCGCGCTGCGCCAGCGTGCCGCGCAAGGCGCTGGTGGCGACCTCGTTGACCTGGCCCGCGCGCTGCAAGTTCGCCACCTGCTGCTTCAAGTCGTTCACCTCGGCCCGCAGCGCACGCTGCTGCTTGTGGTCGACGGCCGCGGGCGAATTGCGTCCGCTCAGAAAAAACACCAGCAAGCCGACCGCCAGCACACTGCCCAGGCACGCCAACCCCCACCACCGGCGCCGCCAGCGAGGGCCGACGTCGTCGTCCCGGCGCACCACGAAGCGCGGCGGTGGTCGTGAGCCCATGGCGGCGGATCCCGGCAAAGGGCGAGGTATAGCCCGCGCGTGACGAAAGCGTCAAGGAACGAGCGCATGCCGGCATGGATCCAGCGCGGCAACGTGCGCGGATCGCAACGCGATATCAGCTGAGCATCTTGCTTTGCAGGTAGCGTTCCTTGCCGATATCCGCGATCAACTTGAACTGGGTTTCCAGCCAGTCGATATGTTCTTCCTCGTCGTGCAGGATGTTCTTGAACAAGTCACGGCTGACGTAGTCGGCGACGCCCTCACAATGCGCGATCCCCTCGCGCAAGTCTTTGGCGGCATCCATTTCCAGGTCCAGGTCGCCCTGCAGTGCTTCCTGCGGATGCTCGCCGATGCGCAATTTACCCAGCCGCTGCAGGTTCGGCAGTCCGTCCAGGAACAGGATGCGCTCGATCAACCGATCGGCGTGCTTCATCTCCTCGATCGATTCCTTGTACTCATGCTCGGCCAGCTCGGTGTAGCCCCAGTTCTTGTACATGCGGCAATGCAAGAAATACTGGTTGATCGCGGTCAACTCGTTGTAGAGCACCTTGTTCAAAAACTCGATGACCTTGGTATCACCTTTCATGGCCGTGCTCCTTCATGACAGACACTCGCCACTATACAAACTCCACGCGCCAGCCGATGGAATGAGAACGGCAACGGTTTGCCGTTGCGAGCCCATGAACGCTGGTTGATGGCGTCGACCCGATCGGGGCCGAAGCCCGGTCGGGCTGATCCTTCTTCTCTCGACGAACCTGGGAGTCCCCTTGCGGGTGAGAAGGTGGCGCGCAAGCGACGGATGAGGGTGCGGGCGAAGCGTCCGTCCACTATTTCGAGTGCCGTCACAGTTCACTCCGCCGAAATCCACTCGGAAACGCCTTCTACCCCCGCCCGCGGACCGGCTGGAGGCACCGAGACAGAAAGAAGCTTGCGGCGCGGTGCGCCGCCAATCAATCGACAAGCAGCGACACAAGGCGGTGCGCGTCGTCAGATCCACCTTGTGCGCGCGCACAACACGCGCGTTTCGACGCAGGGAAACGAGCTCAGGCCGCGATCAGCGGCAACTGGCAGATGACCTGCCCCTTGGCCTGAACGAAGGTGGCTCGCGCCTCGTCCTGGCAGCAACCGCAGCAATCGCCACAGCCGGTGCGCTCCTGCAATTCGTCAAACGTCTGCACGCCAGCAGCCGCTTCGCGGCGGATGTCATGGTCGGTGACGGCGTGGCACATGCAGATGTACATGGCACGTATGAGAACGCGAATGCGAATGATTGTCAACAATCAGCTCTTCGCCGACGGTCGCTCGTTCAGGCCGCGGTCCGCCCGTTGCCGGGTTCGGTCGGTTGAGGGCCCGATTCGTCGCGTGGCGGCGTGGTGCCAATCTCCACGCCAAACAACTCCTCCACCAGCGGCGCAAAATTGCGCAGCGCCCGGGCATACACGTCCCGCTTGAAGTTCACCACATGCGCGGCCGGGTACCAGAAATCCACCCAGCGAAAAATGTCGAACTCAGGCTTCTCGTGGCCGTCCAGCTTCAGCGCGTCTTCCCCGCCTACCAACTTGAGCAAAAACCACACCTGCTTCTGGCCGATGCACATCGGCCGCTGGTGCCGGCGCACATAGCGCTCGGGCAGGCGATAACGCAGCCAGCCGTGGGTGGCGGTAAGCACCTCCACCTGGTGTGCCTCCAGCCCGGTTTCCTCCTCCAGCTCGCGGTACATCGCCTCCAGCGGGGTCTCATCCGTGTTCATGCCGCCCTGCGGAAACTGCCAGCCGTCGCGATTGACCCGGCGCGCCCAGAACAGCTGACCGTCTGCATTCAGCAGCACGATCCCCACGTTCGGTCGGTAGCCATCTACATCAATCATGTCGTCTCCTGGGGCCAGGCCCCGGGCTTGGCGGCAAAAGCACTGCAAAGCCGTGTAACCGATTCAAGCCAAGTCCGCCAAGCTGCGGCAAGCCGCCGACTTGAACGAACGCGCCCCGCCCACTACACTTTCGCGCCCCGCCCGTGATCGTCCTGATCGCCCTGCGGCGGTGCCCTTATGGCTATGTAGCTCAGCTGGTTAGAGCGTGGCACTCATAATGCCGAGGTCGGTGGTTCGAGTCCACCCATAGCCACCAAACGCCCTTCGCGAACCAAGCAAATCGACCGTGAATGATAAGCCAGCGAATCTGCGGGCTTTTTCGCATGCTTCAGTATTGAAGCCAAGCCCACAGTCGGGTTTGCGGAGAGCTGCTGCAGGTGGTTGGTCTGGCTTTGGCGAGAGCTCTGTGACACTTTTTACTGTCACAGGAGAGGGGCGTGCCGCCAAATGACCCAAGCACGGCGTGACGATGGGAGGCGGACCGGTGGAGTGAGCGTTGAGCGTGAGTGGAGACGCTGCGAAGCTTATGCGGGATGCAATCCACGCGACTGCCGATTTGCCAAGACGCTTCCCCCCGTGCCGCCACGGTCGGCGACTACGTGCTCACCAGGCTTATTACCGAGAACGACAGCTACCAGGACTGGGAGGCCAGGCATGCCCGGGTGGAACGGGATCGCAAGCACGTGCGCATCTTTCCCTACGCACAGAATGCCGCCGAGGCGGAAAAACGCGAGCGCAAGGATCTCGCCACGCGCGAGTACGAGCTTCTGCGCGAAGTGCGCCACGAGCACATCCTGTCACCCGGGCAACTGACCGAAAGCGACCAGACATCCACCGTGGTGTGGCGCGCGACGGACGACATCAACGATCTCGTCAAGGTGGGCGAGCAGACTTCCCTGACCCGCGAAGGGTTGTTCGGTTACATCCAGAGCCAAACTGCGAACAGGACCAAGTACGGGATTTACATCGTCACCCCTGGCAGCTACGACCTGGTCGGCCTGACCTACGATCTGGCCCATAGTTCGTTGCCTGCATTGAGCTCCAAGCACTGGGTCGCGTCACCAAAGCTCGGCATGGCTTCGTTTGCCATCACTCGCGACGCGGAGTTCAACTCGCATCAGGCATGAGCTGGCGCGCAGTTCGAGAACGTCAAGGTATACGACGGCACGAGTTGTCCTTTTGTGGTAACCGGCATGCCCGGCGTCGGAATCTGTGCTGACGGGTCGGCCCAGTACCCTACCGAAGCCAAGATGAAGCGAGCGGCTGGCTGGCAAAGAGTCGTCGACAAGAGCTACGCCGGTGGCCTCGAGGCCACCATAGAGCTAACGAAACCATTCGCTCATCTCGACATAAAGCCAGGCGCCATCATCGTCACCGATGGATTTGCGGCCATTCCGGACAGCGTTGCGTACGACAGCGACGCCTGCCGGCAGGCAGATGACAACCTTATAGGCTGCAATATCAAATCGCTGAAGCTCTTTCGCATCTTGGGGCGCACAAGCGAACTGCAGATCTCACCGGAGACAGCCGCCAGGATGCCCATGGTCGCCGATTTCACCAGCAGAGCGACCTATCAGCCGATGACCATCAACGCCATCAAGCTTGAGGAAACGCCCGGCACCTATGAGGCTGCGTGGGCGACGCCGTACTTCGTGTCTGTGCATTGACACTCAAGCCTCTGGCCGCGTTGCTCGAAATTCAGAGTGATGACATGGCAAGCAAGTTCTGACGGCAACAACAAGCTGCGAAACGAGCAACCGATGTCGCCCGCTTTGAATAGTGGCCGGCTGCAAAGTCCGGTGAAACGGGGGAGAGACCGGGACGGAGGAAGTTGAATGGGAGTCGCTTGAATTTCGCTCTTGTCCACCTTGGCATAGCCGGACTTAGCCGAAGTAAATGTCAGGTTTTCGCGCGGTGCCACCAGCACCAACGAGGCGCGTCTTGAACGGCAGTTTCTCGGACGAACTACCTATATTGGAATGGCTAGTCAGGAACACTCAAGCTCTGCCGCCGGCACCATGCGCTAGCGGCTTGAAGGTCGGCTACAGCGCTAAGACTCGCCGGGTCTGTCCGGGAACGTGCGGTCAGCAGAAGCGCCGTACGATGCGCAACTCCGCAAGCACGCGATGGCGGCGTGACTCAACCCCAGATTTGTGATCAACGTCGCGATGAAGCCCGATAGACGAGCTGTCGTAAAACGACGCTCGTTGGCGAGCGAGCGGATTTCAGGTATCTTGACAAATGTCCGGACAATTAGTCTTCCTATTCGGGCTGAATATTTGTTGACCGTGTTGGTGCTTTGCCTTGGCCGGCCCAGGCTGCCGCACCGAACCAGTGACCACCCGATTGACTCAGGAGCCGTCCATGGCGATTCCGGACACCCAACAAGCGGTGCAATTGCTACGCTACCCCGTCGGTGCGCCGCAGGCCGGTGATTTTGGCTTGAGCCGGCTTGCTGTGCCGCAACCGGCCGCAGGGCAGGTGTTGTTGCGTACCCACATCTTGTCGCTGGATCCGTACCTGCGACCGCTGTTGGCAGGGCGTTATGTGGTGCCCCGTCCTGCGTTGGGCTCGGTCGTGCCCGGGATGGGGCTGGCGCGTGTGGTGCGCAGCGATCAGCAAAGTCTTGCCGTCGGCGAATGGGTGGTCGGTGAAACCGGTTGGTGCGAGTACGCGGTCGCCGAGCCGGCGCAGCTGCGCCGTATCGACCCGGCGCTGGCGCCCGTCTCCACGGCGTTGGGCGTGCTGGGCATTCCGGGCCTGGCCGCCTGGGCGGGACTGGGCTCCATCGGTCGGCCGCAGAAGAGGGAGACCGTGTTGGTGTCCACCGCCACCGGTGCCGTGGGTAGCGTGGCCGGGCAGTTGGCCAAACGTGCGGGTTGTCGCACGGTCGGAATTGTCGGGCTGGAGGACAAACGCCAATTCGCGCTCGACGAGTTTGGCTTCGACGCCTGCGTGAGCTACCGCAGTCCCAGCTTTGTCGATGATCTGCACGCGGCCTGCCCGGATGGCATCGATGTTTACTTCGACAATGTGGGGGGCGCCTTGCTGGAGGCCGCCATCTCGCTGTTGCGCATGCATGCGCGGGTGGTGCTGTGTGGACTGAGCTCCCAGTACAACCAAGACCAGCGCCCCCCCGGCCCCAATCTTGGCCCGGTGATTGGCGCGCGTGCCCGGCTTGAGGGTTTGGTGGTGTACGACCACCTGCATCGGTTTGCCGAGTTTCAAGCTGAGGTGGCGCCGCTGGTACGCAGCGGCGCGCTGCGTTATCGCGAAGAAGTGAGTGAAGGGCTTGAACTTGCCCCGCAGGCGTTTGTCGGGCTGATGCAGGGCGCCAATCGTGGCAAGGTCCTGGTGCGTGTAGGAGATCCGTCATGAAGATCCGTCGCCAATTCGTGCGTCTCGGCCAGCGTCACGTGCATTTTCGTTTCGCCGGCAGCGGACCGGCCTTGCTGCTGCTGCACCAGTCGCCGCAGAACTCGCGCATGTGGCTGGCAATGATCGAACGCTTTGCCAATCGCTACTCCGTGATCGCGCCGGACACACCCGGATTCGGCTATTCCGACGCACTGCCATCCGCCGAGCCGAGCATTGCCGAGTTGGCGCGGGCCACAGTCGAGTTGACTGATGCGTTGGGCGTGCAGCGCTTCGCCGTGTTCGGCATGCATACCGGTGGCCTGATCGCGGCGCAGGTGGCGTGGCTGCATCCCGAGCGGGTGGCAGCGTTGGTGGTCGATGGTTATGCCGCGTTCGAGCCCGCCGAAAGCGTGGTGTACGGCGAACGTTACTTGCCACCATTCGTGCCGAGCTGGGACGGTGCGCACCTGCGCTGGCTGTGGGCGCGGATGCGTGAGCAGAAGTATTTCTTCCCGTGGTACGACGGCCGCGCCGAGTGTGCGATGGCGATCGACCCGCAATCCACCGCAAGCACGCACGAGGCGGTGATGGACGTGCTGGAAGTGGGCGATATCTACCGCGCTGGCTACGGCGCCGCATTCCGCTATACCGAGCACGCCTATCTTCCCCAGCTTAAGCCGCCCACGTGGCTGCTGTATCGGCAGGGCGATCCGTTACAGGCACATCGCGCACGCTTGCCGGCGTTGCCCGAGCATGTGTGCTGTGACGTGGAAACCGGCGGTATTGCCGGTCTGCATGCGCGGATGGATACAATTCTTGCGGGCACGTTGGCAAAGGAACCATCGGTCACGCTACGCCAGCCTTCGGTCGACACCAAGCTTTGGCAGCGCCGCATCGTCGAATCCCCGGTGGGTGACATCGCGTGCTGGGCTCGCGTCGGCAGCGACCGACTGCATGTGCACTTGCATGCGCCGGGCACTCGCCCGTTGCAACCTGATCAGCTCGATGGTGGCACCGCTGCCGTTCTCGCCGTGGAGCTGCCCGGGCACGGTGCGTCGGCCGAAGTCGACGTTGACCTGACTCTCGACAACGTGCTCACTGCCGTACTTGCCGCCGTGGCATCGATGCCCGCCGGGTTGCCGCTCGTGATTGAAAGCTATGGCGCAGCGGCGGGCTACGTACCCGCGCTGATCGATCGGCTCGATCGGCGCGTCGAGCGAGTGGTGCTGCATCAGCCATGGCTGATGGAGGGCGACGAGCGCGCCACCTTGTTGACCCAGTTGCCAAACCCGCAGTTCGACCGCGCGGGGGGGCATTTGAACGACGCCTGGCAGTGGGAGCGCGAGCGCCACCTGATGTGGCCATGGCTTGCGCCGAGCGCCGCAGCGCGGCGGCGAGTCGCGGCACCGGCACCGAACGAGGTGAATGACAACGTGGTGGAGCTGCTGCACCTCGGCGCACGCTGCGAGCTGCTGTTCCGCCATGCGACGCCCCCGAATCTGGCAGCGCGCCTGCAACGACTGCCGTTTCCGCTGGAGGTTGACGCGGCGGCCGAAGACGACTATCAGGGGCGTGCCGCGTCCCTGCGCAAGCAACATGACGAGGACTATTCCGCATGAACACGACCACGACAGTTGGGGCAACGGACATCATCGAACGCGTGAGGCGTGAGTGGGGCGAGCAAAACTGCGTCACCGAGCCGGGCGAGCTGCTGTATTACTCGCAGGACGTTTACTCGCAGGGAGAACCCCTGCTGGCGGTGCTGCGTCCACGCACGAGCGAACAGCTGGTGCCGGTGGTCGCCGAGTTGACCCGAGCCGGTGTGGCGATCATCGCCCGCGGTGGCGGCATGAGTTACACCGAGGGTTACCTGGCGACCCGCCAGCCGAGCGTGCTGGTGGATACCGCCGGACTGAACCGTATCGTGGAAATCAATGTCCAGGATGCCTACGTGGTGGTCGAGGCGGGTGTCACGTGGGCACAGTTGCATGCGGCGCTGGCGGAGAAGGGCGTACGCACGCCGTACTTCGGGCCGATGTCGGGCCTGCGCGCGACGGTCGGTGGTGCGTTGTCACAAGGCAGCGTATTCCACGGGTCCGCTCGCTACGGCACGTCGGGCGATGCGGTGCTGGGCGTGGAGGTGCTGATCGCTGGCGGCGAGATCGTGCGTACGGGCGCCGCCGCATCCGGCCGCTCGGCGCCGTTCTTCCGCTATTTCGGCCCGGACCTGACCGGCTTGTTCCTGGGCGATTGCGGCCTGCTCGGCATCAAGTTGCGCGCCAGCCTGCGCCTGCTGCCGCGGCATCCGGATATCGATTATCTGTCCTGGCAGTTTCATGATGCGGCCGGCCTGACCGGGGCGATGGGTGCGCTGGCGCGCGCGGGCCTGCCCTCCGAGGTGGCCGCATTTGATCCGAAGTTGTCGCAGATACGCATGCGCCGGGCCAGCCTGGGCAGCGACGTGAAAACGCTCGGCAACGTGATCAAGAAGGGCGGTTTGATGCAGGGCCTGAAGCTGGTCGCCAAGGGCCGGGATTTTCTCGACCCGGAGCAGTATTCCCTGCACGTCACGATCGAGGGCGATTCGGCGGCCGAGGTGGCCGCGCGCGTCGCGGCCGCGCGCAAGCTGGTGGCACCGTTCGGGGAAGAAGTGGAAAACAGCATCCCCAAGGTGATGGCGGCCAATCCGTTTTCGGCGCTCAATTCGATGCTGGGGTCCGGCGGCGAACGCTGGGCGCCGATCCACGCGATCGTGCCGCATTCGCAGGCCACCCGATTGATTGCCGCACTGGATGCACTGTTTGCGGCCGAACAGGCGACGATGGACCAACACGGGTTGTTCATCGGCACCCTGATGACGACGATCGGTGCCCAGGCGACGTTGATCGAACCGTGCATCTACTGGCCTGACTCGCACACCGAGTTTCATCGGCGCAACGTCGACGCCGACCACCTGGCCCGGATCGGCTGCCCCGGCGAGAACCTGCCGGCGCGTGCGGCGGCCGATGCGCTCAAGCACAAGATTGCCGACACCATGGACACGCTTGGGGCCGTGCATTTCCAGATCGGCAAGTTCTACGCGTATCGCGCCGGGCGTGATCCGGTCGCGCTGGCGCTGCTCGATGCAATCAAGCAGCAGCTCGATCCACGCGGCCTGATGAATCCAGGAGTGTTGGTGTAGTCAAGGTAGGGCACATGGCGGTGCGTTTCTCGTTGCTCAATCGTCCGGCGGCCGCAGGTTCGTCGTGGTCAATTCGCGTTTATCAACAACGAATGGGGAAGTGCCATGATTCTGAATGAACTGGGTATGTTGCGTTGGTTGCACATCATCGCGATGGTCTACTGGCTCGGTGGCGAATGGGGCGTGTTTCAGACCTCGTACAACGTGGTCAACCGCAAGCTGCCGATGGAAGAGCGCCGCCGGCACATGGAAACCGCTTACCGGATCGACATTTTTGCGCGCTCCGGCATCATCCTGCTGCTTCCGCTGGGCTTGCATATGGGCACCTTCTGGGGGGTGCAGCCGTTCGGTGGCAAGTGGCTGGTGTTGTTCTGGGTGCTCGGACTGGCGTGGCTGGCCCTGTGCTGGTCGGCCTTTATCTTCCGCAAGTCCGAGACTGGTGTGACGCTGACCAAGCTCGATGAAAAAGTGCGATTCGTGCTGATTCCGCTGCTGTTTGTGTGCGCGCTGAGTTCGTTGCTCGGTCATGGCCCGTTTGCCGGTGGCCAGCACCAGCTCTGGTTCTCGGCCAAGGTCCTCATCTATTCGTTGCTGCTGGTGATCGGCCTGAAACTCCGCTTTGTGATGCGCGAATGGCAGGTCATGTTCCGACTGTTGGCGGTGGAAGGCGGTAATGCCGGAGTCGAGGCAACGCTTGAGCGCTCGATCAACATTGCCCGTCTGCTGGCCTATGTCTATTGGATCGGCATCGGCACGGTAGCCTTCATCGCCGCGGTCAAGCCGTTTTGAAACCGGTCGTTTTGAAGCGGGCCGTTCTCACGCAAGCTGTTTTCAAGGAGCCGTCATGAAGCACAAGACCTTCCGCGGAACGATCCGTTACACCAGCGCCAAACCCGAGCGGCTGGGGCAGGAGCGAGGCCGCGAGTACTTCATGTTCACCGACCAGGCCGATGGCGTGCGGGTGGTGCACGCGCATTGCGAAATTGACGATGAGCCGAATGTCATCCGGGATGTGGTGATGAGCCTGGACCGGGAGTGGTATCCGGTCGACTGTTCCGTTCGCCTCACGGTGGGCGATCGGTACGAGGGCACCGGCCTGATCCGCTTTTCGGATGCCCATGCCGAGTGCGAGACCTTCAACCGGAGTGCAGGGCGCGTATCGCAGCGGATCGATCTGGCGAAGCGCGTGCGTTGGCTGGGCGCACATCCGATTTGTGGTGACGCGCTGTGCCTGCGCATCTTCGACTTGAGCAAGGGGCCGGGACACCAGTTCTTCCCGGATCTGATGCTGACCTCGCCGGATCATCGCGGCGCTACCGGACCGATGTTGTTTGCGCTCGGATTCGGGCTCGAATTCGTGGGCCGTGAGTCGATCACGGTGGCTGCCGGAAGGTTTGATGCCCTGCATTTCAGATACGTGGATACCGCCGGGCAGTTGCCCGAGGAACATCCTCCGTATGACGTGTGGTGTACCGACGACGGCAACTACATCTTCCTCAAGGGTGGTGTCGGCGGTTACATGCAGACCCGCTACGAACTGACCGAACTTGTCAGCAACGCTTGAAGGAGGGCGTATCCATGTCGGCATTCCTGGTGGTCACCGCTCGAATCTCGGATCCGCTGGCGTTCCGCGCCTATGCGCAGAAGGCAGCAGCGTTGGTGACGGCGTTCGGCGGCCGTTATCGGGTTCTTGGCAGCGTGCCGGAAGTGCTGGAAGGGCACGAGCAGGAAGGCAAGGTTGTGATTTCCGAGTGGCCGTCGATGGAAGCAGCGCGATCGTTCTGGCACTCGCCGGACTACGCTGAGGTACGGCAGTTGCGCGAGGGCACGGGTAGTTTCGACGTAATGCTGGTCGACGGATGGTCAGAGTAGATGGCTGGAATGACCCGGCCCGCCATGATTGCAAGAAGCCCTGGCGCCACTGCTCCATGAAAGCCTGCCCGCGGTGGGTCCTCTACTTGACCGCTCGTTGCACTTCGACAGCGGCGCTGTGCAGCGCCTGCAGCAGGCGCAGCAGTGGCGTGGATTGCGGCTCGCCTGTGCGGGTGTAGATCAGCAGCGGGCGCTGCCAGCTGAAGCCGGGTGCGTTGAGCCGCACCCACTCGCCAGACCGCAATTCGTTGTGTACCAGCAAGCTGGGCAGCAAGGTGAGATAGTGGCCGGCGCACACCAGCGCGCGCAGGAACTCCAACGACGAGGACTCGATCAGTGGTTCAGGTGCTGGCAACCCAGCTTCGACGAAACGCTGCCTGAACTCGACCTCGACCGGCCCGAGACGTCGTCCCACAATCCAAGGGTGCTGCAGGAGGTCAGCGGCTTCGACGCGATGGCCCGCCAGCGGATGGTCGGCACTGGCCATGATCCGGTACTCGCTCTGCATCAATACATCGCGATCGACCTGCGGGTTCGCTTCGACGACCGTGTCAAGCGCAACAATCGTGTCGATCTCGCGCGCCAGCAGCGCGGGCAGCAGGTCCGGCAGGATGCCGCCAACAACGCGCACACCGATGCGTGGCCATTGCTGGCGCAGCGAAAGCACGGCCGGTGCAACCAGTGCGCCAGCTCCGGTGGGGGCGGCGCCGATGCGAACTTCGCCTTCCGTGCCGGTCTGCAGCTCCTGCAGTCGCTCCTCGAAGCTTCGTATGGCGTCGTCTGCCGTGTGCGCATGATCGAGCAGGAGGCGCCCAGCGGTGGTCAGCCGCACACCACGCACGCCGCGCTCGAACACGCGTGCCCCCAGGTTGTGCTCCAGTGCCTGGATGCCCTTGCTCAATGCCTGCTGGGTGCGGCCGGTCATTGCGGCGGCACGAGTGAAGCTGCCGTACTCGACGACGGCGAGGAAGTAGCGGAGCTGACGCAAGTCCATGCGCCGAGCCTAAGCCAAGACAACGAACAGTTGTAGATGTCCCTCGAATTGGTTGGCGATGGATGGCCGGCGTAGTGGATAGTTCGAACTCTCTACGCCAGCAAGGATAAAGTGCCATGGCAAGTCTGCGCGCCGTCGAGCAATGGGATCAGACCTGGGATGTGATCATTGCCGGCTTCGGTCTGGCCGGCATGTGTGCCGCGATCGAAGCGCATGACCTCGACCCAGCGTGCCGCATCCTGATTCTGGAGAAGGCGCCGGAAGCCGAGACCGGTGGCAACAGTCGCGTGGCGGGGCAGTCATTGCTGATTTCACGCAACGCCGAGGCACTGGCCAACTACCAGCGCAGGATGAGCGCAGCCAACCCGGTTCCGGAAGACATGCTGCGGGCCTGGGCCGAGGCGATGACCAAGCTGGAGCCGTGGATTCAGGAGCGGGCGAAGCAGGCCGGGGCGGAGTTCATTCACGGCACCGGTTTCAGCGAGCGCGACGCGGTGCTGGAGTTCCCCGAGTTCGGCGCGCGCGATGCGGTGTACTGCACCGCCACCATCTTGCCGATTCCCAGTGGCGTGTACCTGGCGTTTCGCGAAAATATCCGGCTGCGCCCACGCATCCAGATTGCCTACGACACCCCGTTGTGCGATCTGGTGCAGGATCCCGATTCGCTGGAGGTGTTCGGCGTGATCGTCGAGGTTGACGGCAAGCGCCAGGCGCTGCGCGCCAATCGCGGCGTATTGATGGCCACCGGTGGTTTCGAGGCTAGCGTCGAGATGCAGCGCGACTATTACGGCCTGACCGAGGCGAACCCGTTGGGCACGCCGCACAACACCGGCGATGGCATCAAGATTCTGCAGAAGGCTGGCGCCAACTTGTGGCACCTGCGCAACCAGGGCCAGTCCGGCGGTATCTGGCCGGGCTTCAAACCGCCGGGATTCAGCAGCGCGTTTCTGCGCAATTTCTTCTGGCAGAGCTTCAGCTGGATCGAGATCGACGCCAATGGCGAGCGTTTCTACAACGAGACGGCCGAGCTGCAGCTGACCCACTACAAGGAAAAGAAGCACGGCCATTGGGTCGACACGCCGCACTATCGCGCTCAACCGGTGCACATGATCTTCGACTCCATCACCTGCCAGTACAACAAGCTGGTCACCGAGGTGATGACCTGGAACCCGGTCGTGCGCGGTTACCGCTGGAGTGACGACAACGCGGCTGAAATCGCACAGGGCTGGATCATCAAGGCAGACAACATCGAGCAGCTGGCGCAGAAGATCGGCCGCGATCCGGCCGTGATCAAAGCCACGGTGGATCGCTACAACGCGGCCTGTGTGGGCAAACACGACGACGACTTCGAGCGTAATCCGGACACCTTGATGCCGATTGCGCAGGGCCCGTTCTATGCGGTCAAGGTCGATCCCGTCATTGTCTGCACCGGCGGTGGCGCGCGTCGCAACATCGCGTCTGAAGTGCTCGATCATGCGGGCAGGGCCATTCCGCGGTTGTATGAAGCGGGCGAGCTGGGCTCGATGTTCTCCGATCTCTACCAGAACGGCTCGTACCTGACCGAAGCGATGATTTCCGGACGTGCGGCCGGTCGCGGCATGGTCGCGTTGCCAGCTTGGCAGGATGCGGAGGCAACGGCATGAAGGTCGTGACACCCGCCATGAAACTGGACGTGCGCATCAACGAGGTGAAGTCGGTCGATGGCTTGCTGGTGATGGACGGCGTGGCTGGCATGCTGCCGTGCAAGACCAGCCTGACGCCAGCCGAATTCCGCCAGCTGATGCGGATGGCGTTGCAACCTTCGGTGTTGCGACTGCTGTTCAAGCGTTGATGATGGTCGCTGTCTGAAAGTCTTCAGCGCTTGCCACGTGACAACACCATGCCGTAGGCGAATCGGCCGGGTGGGTGCAGGCTGATCGCCAGCATCAACAGCTGGTTGCTGCTGTTGCGGTAGCGGCGCTGCACCCGCATCGCGGGTTCGCTGCGCTTGATGCCGAGCGCCTGGGCGTCGCTGGTACTGAATGACGCGGCATCGAATACCTGCTCGACACAGGACAGACGCGTGGGATCAAGGAAGCGCGCCACGGTGCGTGCGGCTGTTGTCAGGTCGAGCAGCTTATCGGCGGGGACGCCTCTGCGCATCGGCACGAACATTTCGGTGATCGCGATCGGTTCACGGGTGGGTTCGTCCAGGCGAAGAGCGACCAGATGCACGTATTCCTTGCCCTTGGCAATTTCGAGCTTGAGCGCCAGCGGCTGGTCGGCCAGGAGTCGCTCGGCGGATAGCACCTTCAGTCGCGTCTCATTGCCGTACTGAATCAACGTGTCGACCGTGTCAATGCTGTGCTGGTAACGCATGGCCTCGTGCTGGGCGATAACCCGGGTGCCGGCTCCCGGCCGGCGCGATACAAGGCCGGCCGTAATCAGCTGCGCAAGCGCGGCCCGGGCAGTGTGCCGGCTGACCTCGAAGCGCCCGCACAACTCGAGTTCCGTCGGCAACAGGCCGCCTACCGGGTAATCGCCACGCTCGATGGCCTCCCGCAGCAGGTCGCCGAGCTCGGCGTACCGTGGCTTGCTCCGTCGTTTCACGTCCATTACTTGACCTTTCGTGGTGTTCAAGTTGAAACAGGGGTGTCATAGCTGTTGCGCAAGTTCATGCCAGGCCCGCTCAAGTGTTTCGCGATGCGCTGGGTCGGCGATGGCGATGATAGCCCGAGCGCGAGCATGCACATCAAGGTGACGCAGGTCCGCCACGCCATATTCACTGACGACACAGTCAGCGTCGATGCGCGACAGGCTGACCGGACCGGAGGGCAACATCGGGACGATGCGGCTTTCCCCTCTGGACGTGGAAGCCGGCAGGGCAATGATCCCACGACCGCCGGGCGCCTGGCGTGCGCCGCGCAGGAAATCCGGCAGACCGCCAACGCCGCTGAGCTGGCGTCCGCCAAGATACTCGCCGTTGACCTGGCCGAGCAGATCGACCGACAGCGCACTGTTGATCGCGGTCATGCGGGGGATGGCGCGCAATACGCCATGATCGTGGGTATGGCTTACGTCACGAAAACGCACCCGTTCGGCGACCGCCCCGTACAACGCTTCCGTGCCGAGCGCGACGCCCGCCACGATGGCCTCGGGATCATCCGCCACGGCGTTCGCTTCGATCAGGCCGAGCAGGCCATCGGAGACCATGCCGCTGTGGATGCGCAGCCCATGGTGATCGTGCAGCGCGCGCAACACCGCCGACTGCAACCGGCCCAGGCCGAGCTGCAGCGTGGCGCCATCGGCGATCAGTCCGGCAATCCGGCCCGCGACCGCGTTCATGGTGGCGTCGGGCTCCGGGTCTGGAACCTGCAGCAGCGGGCTGTCGTATTCGACGGCGGCGTCGATCCGCGACCACGGAATCGAGGGGCCGTGCGTGCGCGGCATGCGCGGGTTGACGTGAGCCACCACGCGGGTAGCCCCCGGCCAGACCGCCGGCGTGAAGTCGCAGGCCACGCCCAGCGAGCACTGACCCTGCGCATCGGGCGGCGCCACCTGCACCAAGGCCACGTCAAAGCGGACCTGCTCGACCAGCCATTGCCAGGTGCCGCTGTAGGTCATCGGCAGGTAATCGACCCGTCCGGCCAGCCACGAGGCGCGCAAATCGCCACTGAGGAAGATCGTGCGCTGGCGCGTCTGCGGGCTGAGGCTGGCAAAATCGAACCGGTTCACGGTGGGGATGTGCACGCCGGTGAAGCGCAGACCAGCACAGCGTTCGGGCGCCTGCTGTAACCAGGATTCGAACAGCAACGAATGCCCCGCACATCCGGGCGTGTAGATCTCCAAGCCTGGGCGTAGGTAGTCGAAGATGCTGCTGGCGTCGAGGTGTCTGGGCATGAATAAGTGTTCTTGAGTGCTGGGCAGGGCAGGTAGCCCAGCTCAGGCGGCCAGCTCGGGAGGCTTGATCATATGGTAATGTCCGGACAAAGTCAGGTACTCTTTGCGTGCTGACAGGAAGCTGCTGTTCCACGCAGGCAG
>JBDTKM010000064.1:0-40221 GCA_039935315.1 Rhodanobacter sp.
GCAACTGCTGACCGGCGCGTTGCTGGCCGTGGTGATCAGCCTGGGTTCGGTCGGCCTGCCGGGGCAGGTCACCTTCATCGCCACCAACTTGCCGGTGGCGCAGGCGATGGGCGTGCCGCTGGGGCCGCTGGGCCTGATGCTGGCGGTCGACACGCTGCCCGACACGCTGGCCACCTTTGGCAATGTCACCGCCGACCTGACCGCCACCAGCGTGGTCGCCCGACAGTCGCGGCGAGATACCGCAGGAGTACGAAAATGATCGAAGTGGACGTCATCGTGATTGGCGCGGGCATGGCTGGTGCATCGGTGGCTTATTTTCTGGCGCCGCATGCGCGGGTGCTGGTGCTCGAACGCGAGGCATATGCCGGCCTGCATTCGACCGGGCGCTCGGCGGCGCTGTTCAGCGAAACCTACGGCTCGCCCCAGGTGCGTGCACTGACCCGTGCCACGCGACCGTTCCTGGCTGCGCCGCCAGCAGGATTCGCGGCGCAGCCGATTCTCGGCCCACTGGGCGCCACCATCATCGGCAGCGCCGCGCAGGTTGATGGCGTGCGCGCGATGTACGAGGCCATTCTGCCGTTCACCCGCGACATCGAGTTGCACGATGCGGCCCAACTGCACGCGGCGATCCCGGTGCTGCAACCCGCCGTCGCGCAGATCGGGCTGCACGAACCTGGTGCAGCCAGCATCGATGTCAACGAACTGCACCAGGGCTTCCTGCGCGGACTGCGCGGCCGGGGCGGCGAGGTGCGCCTGAACGTGGTGATCCGTGCGATCTCCCGCGTGGCGGACAGTTGGGAGGTCGACGATGGCGAGCAGGTGTATCGCGCACCGCTGCTGCTCAACGCCGCCGGCGCGTGGGTCGATCAGGTGGCCGTATTGGCCGGGGTGGCTCCACTGGGCATCACGCCGAAGCGGCGTTCTGCCTTCGTCTTCGATCCGCCCGCGGGGCTGGCCACGGCGCGCTGGCCGTTCGTCACGGATTTCGCCGAGACCTTCTACTTCAAACCCGATGCCGGCCTGCTGCTGGGTTCGTGCGCCAACGCCGATCCGGTCGAGCCGCACGACGTGCAGCCGGAGGAATACGACATCGCGCTGGGCATCCATCGCATCGAGGAAGCCACCACCATGACGATTCGTCGGCCGCGGCGAACCTGGGCTGGTTTGCGCTCGTTCGTCGCCGATGGCGACCTGGTCGGCGGCTTTGCCCAGGATGCTCCGGGCTTCTTCTGGGTTGCCGCGCAGGGCGGTTACGGCATCCAGACCAGCGCGGCGATGGGCCAAGCCTGCGCCCATCTTGCGCTGGGCCTGCCGCTGCCGGCGCCGCTGGTGGACGCGGGTCTCTCGGCGGCGCTGTTGGCGCCGCGTGGCTGACCCGCGCCCCGCCGCGCCGCGCGAGGGTTGAAGTCGCCACCCACGCCCGGGCGCGGCCGCCTACGCCAGCGCGCGTTGGTGGCGATGAAGGCGGGTGCAGCAACGGCGTGCGCCGTCGCTGCACCGCGCGGTCAGTATCCCGCCGCCAGCCCAGCCGGCCGGCGCGGGTCATTGGCGCCTTCCAGCAGGTGCGTGCGGGGATTGATCAGAATTGCCTCGACCGCACCGCCGCTGAACCGCTCGAACTTGTAGCCCATCGCTTCCAGGGTCTGCTGCGACTGAGGCGTAAGCAGCCCCTGACCCGCATAAACGACGTCGGGATACCATTGCTGGTGAACGCGTGGTGCGTCGACCGCTTGCTGCATGTTCATGCCGAAGTCGACCACGTTGAGAATGCTGTCCAGGGTGGAAGAGATGATGGTGGCGCTACCTGGACTGCCGGTCAGAATGAACGGTTTGCCGTTGCGCAGCACGATGGTCGGGGTCATCGAGCTCAGCGGGCGCTTGCCCGGCTCGACCTGGTTGATCACGCCCTGGACCAGATCGGCTCCGTTGGCCACCCCCGGTTTGGAGGTGAAGTCGTCCATCTCGTCGTTGAGGAAGAAGCCGGTGTTGCCGGCGATTTGCTTGTTGCCGAACAGGAAATTGACGGTGTAGGTGACGGCAACGGCGTTGCCGTCCTTGTCCACCACCGAGTAATGCGTGGTGTGCTGGCCTTCCGGTGCGCCGAGGCTGCCCTTGATCTCGGAAGACGGCGTGGCCTTGTCCGGCAGAATGCTGGCGCGCAGCTTCGCCGCGTGTGCGGCCGAGAGCAGCGTGTCGATCGGGTTGTGCACGAAGGCCGGGTCACCCAGATAGCTATTGCGGTCGGCGAAGGCGCGGCGCTCGGCCTCGACCAGATAGTGCACGGTCTTTACCGAGCCATAGCCCCACTTGCTGAAGGGGTACGGCTTGATGATCTGCAGGATCTCGCACAACGTGGCGCCGCCGGAGCTCGGCGGTGGGGCTGAGACGACCGTATAGCCGTGGTACTCGCACTGAATCGGCTTCTCCCACTGGGCGGTGTAGTTGGCAAAGTCGCGCAGCGACAGGATGCCGCCGTTGGCGTCGCTGCCCTTGACCACCGCGTGGGCGATCGGCCCCGCATAGAACGCATCGGTGCCCCCGTTGGCGATCAGTTCCAGCGTATGCGCCAGATCCTTCTGCACCAGTCGTTCGCCGACCTTGAACGGCTTGCCGTGATTGAGGAAGATCGCCGCCACGTTGGCGTGCTCGGCGAACTCCTTGGTGCGTGAGTCGAGGCTTTCCACGTCGCCTTGCTCAAGCACATAGCCGTCGCGGGCCAGCTTGATCGCCGGCGCGATGACCTGTTGCAGCGACATCGTGCCGTACGCCTTCAGCGCAGTATCGAAGCCCATCACCGTGCCTGGTACGCCCACGCCCAGATAAGTGTTGATGCTGCGGCCTTCGACCACGTTGCCGTCGGCATCCTGAAACATGGTCGGCGTGGCTTTCGCCGGCGCCTTTTCGCGGAAATTGAGGAACAGATTGCGGCCATCCTTGAGGTGGATGGTCATGAAGCCGCCGCCGCCGATATTGCCGCAGCACGGATGCACCACCGCTTCCGCATAACCTACCGCCACGGCGGCGTCCACGGCGTTCCCACCCTGTTTGAGAATGTCCACGCCTACCATCGTGGCCAGGTGTTGCGCGCTGACCACCATGGCGTGTCTGGCGGTCACCGGCTTGGCATTCTGCAGCGCCGATCGGGTGCTGACAGGCTCGTGGCCGGTTGCGTCAGGATTGATATCCTTGGCGCAGGCCAACGCACTGAACGCAGTCAGCGTCGCCGCCAGCACGAGGCCGTGCCCCCACGGCAGGCGGCGGTATGCCGTCGTACGCCTTGAGGGCATGGCATCGGGTCGCGGTGCATTTCGGTCGGACATGGGATCAGCCTCTACAGCGATTGGATCGAGATCGAGCATCTTCGCACCCGCGCACGTGCGGCGAAAGGAAACTTCATCCTTCCCGCTCAGTCCGTGCAGCATGCGAGCAGGTTGTCCACGATGGCGTCGACACCCATCGTGACCGGGTCCTGGCAAGGCAGGTCGAGCAGGTCGCTGATCTGGCGGCAGGCGCCAGCGGCTTCGGTCGGAGCCAGGCCCGAGGTATTGAGCGCGACGCCGACCGCCTTGACTGCCGGGTTGGTCAGGCGCGCCGCGGTGAGGTTGGCTTCGAGGCAGCGTTTCAATTCCGGCAGCGGACAATCGGGCAGGGCGCGCATGTGTCGCCGGGTCGGCTCGTGGCACAACACCAGGGCGTCGGGCTGGGCACCGTGCAGCAAGCCGAGCGACACCCCCGCGTAGGAAGGATGGAACAGCGAGCCCTGGCCTTCGCTGAGATCCCAGCCGCCGTCGAGGCGCGCCGGCGAGATCCATTCGGCCGCACCGGAAATGAAGTCGGCGATGACCGCATCGATCGGCACGCCTGATCCGGCAACGAGGATGCCGGTCTGGCCGGTCGCGCGAAAATTCGCCAGCAGGCCGCGCTCACGCATGCCACGTTCGAGTGCGAGGGTGGTGTACATCTTGCCGACCGAGCAGTCCGTTCCCACCGTAAGCAGCCGCCGGCCAGCCCGGGGGCGGCCGGTGCCAACCGGAATGCCGGACACGGGATCGCGGGCATCAAACAGCACGCGACCATTGCGCCGGGCGGCGGCAACGATGTCCGGATTCTCGCGCAGCTTCTGGTGCAGGCCCGCCGCCACGTTCAGGCCGGCGTCCAGCGCCGCGACAGCATCGGCGACGATCTCCGGCGACATCATGCCACCGGCGTTGGCGGCACCGATCACCATGGTGTCTGCGCCCGCGCTGTGTGCTTGGGCCATGCTGATCTCGGGCAGGCCGAGTGTCGGCTTGCAATCGGGGCGGCGGAACTGGCCGACGCACCAGTCCGGGCGCCAGTACGCCAGTCCTCTGGCCGTCTTGATGGCCAGGTCATCGCTGGCACTGCCCAGGTACAGCAGGTAAGGCGGACCCCAGTGGGCAGGCAACGCCGCATCGGCAGGGTTGGACATGAAATGGTTACTCCCCTCGACAGATACTTCGTTCATTCACCAGCACACACTGTCGAGCATAGTGATGGGTGGCCGCGCGCCACCAATGAAAAGACCGGTACTTGGCATAACTGGTGGTTGTAGCTGGCCGCGGTCCGCCGTGGCGATCCGTGCGGCAGGCGCCGGCAACGCGATTTGCGTGAGAGGCCTTTCCTGTGCTGCACTCAAGCCATGTCGCCATCGCGACCAAGGGACGAAACCTCGACATGCGTCTGCGATATATCGAATTGTTCCACGCCGTGTTGACCACCGGCAGCCTGACCGGCGCGGCCAACCTGCTCAATATTTCGCAGCCGGCGGCCAGCAAAGCGTTGCAGCAAGCCGAACAGCAACTTGGGTTTGCCCTGTTCAGCCGAGTCCGCGGGCGCCTGCAGCCGACCGAGCAGGCGCTGCTGTTGCGGCCGCGCATCGAAACGATCATCCAGGAATTGAGCGAACTGCAACGCCTGACGGCGAACATGAGTCGACCAGACCATTGTCCGCTGCGCGTAACCTGCACACCGGCGCTGGCTCAGGTCCTGGTGCCTGAAGCCATCACCTCGTTGCGCAGGTTTTTCCCCGCCACGACGGTGGAGCTTTTCACGCAGCACTCGGCGCAGATGAGCGAGTCGTTGATGCTTCATGAAACCGACATCGGCCTCACCTTGCAGGACACGGGTCGCCAAAGTCTGCGTCGGGAGTCCTTGTGCCGCGGCCATGTGATGGTCATCGCTCCACCGGGCTGGTGGCCGGTTGAGGAGTTGACCCGGCCATTGCCGATCGCCGCGCTGGCCGGCCAGGCAATGATCGGCATCGCGGTACAGGATGCGCTGGGCAACATGCTGCGAAGTCATCTGGCTCAGCTCGACCCGGCACCACAGACCACCATACGGGTGCAGACTTATCAGCTGGCCCATGCGCTCGTTGCACAAGGCGAAGGCCTGGCGTTGGTGGATCCATTCACGGCACGCCGCGAGGCCGGGAAGGTCGTGCAAATACGCCCGCTTGATCTGCGTCTGGACGTGATGCTGTACGCGGTGTACCGCCCGGACAATCCGTTGAACGCGGTGCAGAAGCGCTTCCTCGGTCTGGTGCGCCGACTTGCGCAGAGGATGCTGACAACCTCTTGATGAGGTGTTGCCCAGCGATGTCGCCGCTTGATGCCGGGGACGCAAGGCGCCAGGTGTGACGTGCGGCCGCGGTGGTGTTGCCGACGTGTTTCCGCCGTCACGGCAGGACTGCGTCTTTTCCGCCACCCGGACCGGAAACATCTACAACCTGCGGTTATGCGAATCAGCGTTCTTTTCATTGGTGACGCGCGCCCGTTTGTGACTATGCTCGGACCCATGGCCAAGGTGGAAGGGGTATCCACACTTGATCGAAGCGCACCGTCATCGAGCACGTCGTCCACCGATGGATCGTTCCAGGGGGCAGCATCTTGCAGCCATCCCGGTCCAGTCCGATCGCGGTCCTGGACCCGTTCAGCCTCGCGACGCACGCGTTCTCGGGAAATATCGCCATCAGGGTTCTCGCGATTCGTCCGTCGGGCGGCTCGCATAGCCATTGAAAATGGGGTGCAGATCGAATGAAGAGCAAACTTGCTTGCACGGCGCCGCATCGCGGCCATCTTTATCAGCGCAAAGTGCTGGTCCTGGCGATCGGATCCATCATCTCGGCTCTTTCGGGCACCGCGTGGTCACAGGCGACCCGCGGCACGATTCAGGGCATCGTTCCGGCCGAAGCCAACGAGACCATTCAGATCACCGGTGGCGCGGGTTTCAACCGCACCGTGGCCGTAGATGCGTCCGGCAGATACTCGATCACGCTTCCGGTCGGGACCTACACGGTATCCCTGTTGCAAAACGGCAAGATCGTGCAGAGTCGCGGTGACGTCAGCCCGGTGGCTGGCGGTGCGGTGGCGGTCGACTTTTCTGCAGCTTCCGCGGCCAAAGACGTCAAGGACCTGCATGCCGTCGTCGTCACCGCCAACACCATTCCCCCGATCGACGTGAGCACGACCAATCAGGTGACAACGGTAACCGCCCAGCAGTTGCAGCAACTCCCGTTGATGCGCTCTGCCGCGGACATTGCGATGCTGGCTCCGGGCGTCAACATGGGTTCACCGCAGCTGAGCTCGGGTCCGCTGGGCACCCCGATCAACGTTTTCGGAGGCGCCTCGACGGCCGAGAATGCGTATTACATCGACGGCATGAATGTTACCGACGCGCTCACGGCGCAAGGTGGTATCGAGCTGCCCTATGGTGCCATCGAGCAACAGCAGACCTTCATCAGCGGTTACGGCGCAAAGTATGGCCGCTCCATCGGCGGGGTGATCAACCAGATCGGCAAGAGCGGTTCCAATGAGTTGCACTTCGGTGTGCGTGCGCAGTGGGAGCCGGCAGGCACGCCCTGGACAGCGGATAAACGCAACTACTACTTTGCCAATCCACTCGAGACCGATCCGGGCCAACGTCCTGGTGACCTGAGCATATACAACAAGGGCAACCACGCTCAGGAAACGATTTACGAGGCGTACGTCAGCGGACCGATCATCCCGGACAAGTTGTTTTTCTTCCTGGATGCCGAACAGGACAACTCCAGGGGCACCAGCATCGGTTCAGTCGAAGATCCGTTCGCGTTCAACTACGAGTCGCACAAGCCCAAGCTCTACGCCAAACTGAACTGGAACATCAACGACAGCAACCTGCTCACCCTGACCGGCCTGCAGAGCTCGAACAAAACCTGGCAGTCGGATTACAACTTCGATTACGACAGCTTGAAGACCGGCACTTTTTCCAACCTGGATCAAACGGCCAAGACCAAGTTCACCCTGTGGACGGCTGATTACACGTCCTACATCAACGACAACCTGACTTTCAACGCGATGGTTGGCAAGACGCGCGGCGAGTATTACACCCAACAGCCTGGTTATCCGGGATTCGACCCCGACTTGCCCCACGTCGGCAGTCCTTCCGTGCAGAACCCTGCCTTCGTCCCGCCCGGTGGCGTCGTCAATTCGCAGACCAACTCGCAGCAGTCCGATCCTTCGCATCGGGTCGACGTCACCAGTTATCGGGTAAGCCTGGACTACAAGTTGGGTACCCATGATTTCCAGGCAGGCATCGACAACATCAACTCCTGGGATATCAATGATGGCGCGGAAATGACCGGGCCAGGTTATGCGTGGTTCTACGGAAGCGGCGACCCCGGCACGCCGCTTTTTGGCACCGGACCCGGCAGCCCGCCCTATGTTGCCCCATCACCTGATTGCACTACCGGGTCTGATGGGAAAATTCATTGCTATTACGTGATGCAGCGTATCGATCGCTCATCCGCATCCGTCAAGGTGATCCAGCGCGCCCAGTACGTTGAGGACAATTGGCAGATCACCCCGAACTTGCTGCTGAATCTTGGCTTGCGCAACGACCAGTTCACCAACTTCGACGGGTCTGGCGTGCCCTACATCAGATTGACCAAGGCGCAATGGGCACCGCGTCTGGGTTTCAGTTGGGACGTGCACGGCGATTCAAGCTTGAAGGTGTTCGGGAATGCCGGCCGCTATTACCTGTCGCTGCCATTGACCACGGCAACTTCCATTGCATCCCCCGTGACTGCAACCAATTTGTACGGAACCTATAGCGGCATCGACCCGGCGACCGGCGAGCCGATCGGCTTCACCCCTTTGACGCAGGTTCCCTCGACCGGCGTATCGATCGACAACGAATATGGTCAGCCGAAAGACCCGCGAGTGTCCACTGCGCAGAACATCCAGGCCGAATTTTCAGACAATTACGTGTTGGGCCTGCAGCAGCAGTTCCAGATGCTTGGCACGAAGTGGGTAGCCAGCGCAACGGGTACCTACCAGAAGATGAACCGCATCATCGATGACTATGACGATGAACAACGGGAATGTGCGGCTGGGTTGGCGCAAGGCTATTCCTGGATGACGCCGGCCACCTGCAGTGACTGGGCGCAGAGCCTCGTCTTGATCAACCCGGGCGTGACCAACGACCTGATGATGAAGGCGCCGGACGGCTCCCTGGTGCCAGTCAAGTTTACCAGCGCGGCTCAGGGCTTCACGAAGGGACCGGAACGGCGCTACTACTCGCTGGACATGTCACTGGCGCATGCCTGGGACGGCAAGTGGATGGCCAAGATCGACTACGTCTTCTCCAGGACCTGGGGCAATACGGAAGGACCAGTCAGCACGTTCTCGCAACAGAGCGGTTCGTACGAATCGATCACGACGGCGTGGGACTTCCCGGAGCGGATGGAGTGGTCTTCCGGCGTGCTGCCCAACGATCGCCGGCACCAGATCAAGATCTTCGGCGCTTACGCGATCGATCCGGAATGGACGGTTGGCGGCAACTTGTACGCTGCCTCCGGCACTCCGCGCATGTGCAGGGGTGGCTACGGCCCGAACCAGTTGGCTTTGCACGGCTCCCACACCTACTACTGGTGCGGTGGAATGCCGGTACCCCCGGGTTCACTGGGCCGTATGCCGTGGACTACCCGCGTGGATCTCAATGTGGATTACAGACCGGGGTGGGCTGATCGCAAGCTCGACTTCAACTTCGCGATATTCAACGTGTTCAACCGCCAGTCGGCGATTTTCATCAACGACTTTTTCGGGACCACCAACAATCCGAATTCGGATTTCGGGAGGCTCCTGAATACCCAGGCACCGCGCATGGTCCGATTCTCCATGGCCTACAATTTTTGACTGACTGAACAATCTTCCCCGTTGCCGGGCTGCATGCCCGGCTTTTTTTTGCGGTGGGTTTGCAGCCGGCGTAGTCTTGCAGATCGACGCCGACGGCCAGTGACGACATGACATCTCGTACTCAAGCAGGTACCGCGCAGCTGTCTTTGCCGCGTCCACTTTCGCGAGTGGCCAGCCGCCTGCTGGCCAAGGCAAGGGTGGAATGGGAGCGAGCACAGTTTGAAGTGGCCGGGCGGTTGTTGACCAACGTGCTGGCACTGGCGCCGAATGATCCGGATGCCACGCGCCTGTTGGGGATGGTGGCCCAGCGCCGCGGCGATCCGGTCAGGGCGATCGACTGCTTCAAGCGGGTTCTTGCAGTGTGGGCCGAGGATTCCGATCTACGGATCTGGCTGGGTATTGCCCTGTACGAGCACGGTGAGGTCGATGAGGCGGTGACGCATTTCAGGGAGGCTTGCAGACTTGAACCTGGATCGGGGTCGGCCTGGTTCAATCTCGGCGAAGCGCTCGCACGCGCAGCCTATTCGGAAGATGCTGTTGCCGCGTTGCAACGAGCGCTTGAACTCGATCCTGCACACCTTCCGGCCCGGCTTTCGCTGGCCCGGTCTCAGGCGAACCTTGGTCAGGTCGATGCGGCAGTCGCCGGGTTTCGGGAAGTAGTGCGCCGCGACCCCGATAACGAAGAGGGTTGGTTCGGGCTGTCGAATCTCAATACGGTTCGCTTCGATGCCGCCGATACGGCTTGCCTGCAACGCGCCTTGGCGCGCGCAGATCTGTCGCCGCGTGCTTCCGAGTTGCTCGGCTTCACGTTCGCCAAGGCGCTGGAGGGTCAAGGCGCCTACGGCCAGGCCTTCGAAGCCTTCCGGCTTGCCAACGCGTCACGGCACAGGCGGGTCAAGTGGGACGCCGCGGGCGAGCGCAGGCGCGTGAACGCCATCCTGCGTGTGTTCGCGCACGAGACGCAACCCGCCGTGGACGCCGGACTCGGCCATGAAGTCATCCTGATCGTCAGTATTCCGCGCTCCGGCTCGACCCTGGTCGAGCATATTCTGGCGTCGCATCCGCAGGTCGAAGGGGCCAACGAGATCAAGGATCTGAGTCAGGTCATCGACGCTGAAACGCATCGCCGGGGCTCGGCGTATCCGTTATGGGTGCCCGACGCCACGCCGCAAGACTGGCAGCGCATGGGCCATGAGTACCTCGCACGGACCGCACGTTGGCGCAAGGACAAGCCACGCTTTACCGACAAGAGTCTGGTGAGTTGGTATCTCGTGGGGCCGGCATTGAGGATGTTGCCGGCGGCGCGCGTGGTCATCGTCAGACGCGATCCGGTGGAGACGTGTCTGGCGTGCTACCGCCAGTGCTTCACCGAAAATGCGGGCTTCGCCTGTGACCTCGACGAGACCGCCGACTACTGCATCGATTTCCTGCGCCTGACGCGTTTCTGGGCAGACAAATATCCAGCGCGCGTTTTCGATTTGCCATATGAGAGTCTGGTAGCTGAGCCGGAACCGGTGACCCGTCAGTTGCTGGAGTTCTGCGGTTTGCCATTCGACCGCGCGTGCCTTGAGTTTCACAAGACCTTGCGTAGCGTATTGAGCTTGCCTAGCGCGGCCCAGGTCCGGCAACCGATGCGCCGTGACACCGCTCGCAGCGCACTGTACGGAGACAAGCTGGATCCTCTGCGTCAGCGCTTGCGGGATGCGCGGGTGCCGGTCGAGTGAGCCGCCCGCGTCGTGCTGTCGTCGCGCTGCACCGGGGCAGCATTCGCCTGCTGCGGGACGCGCCGTTGCGCTGGGTTGCGGGCGTACAACCCTCGACACATGCGGATGGCGGAATGGGTGCCTTCCGGTCGCCGGGGTTTACACTTCCCGATCAGATTCGCCACACGTAGCACCACACTGATGACTCAATCCGCGCTGCTCAGGACCACGCGCCGACTTGCGCGCGAGTGCGCCGCGCTGCCGCTGACGACACCGAGCCACATCTACAACCCGCTTATTTACGCGTGGGACGCGCATCGGGAGTTCCTGCGCCGCTACGGTGAAAAGTGCGGGCGGGTGCTGCTGGTTGGCATGAATCCCGGCCCCTGGGGCATGGCGCAAACCGGCGTGCCGTTTGGTGATGTGGTGATGGTGCGCGAGTGGTTCGGCATCGAATCGAAGCTGGGCAAGGTGTTGCCAGCGCAGCATCCGAAGTACCCGATTCTCGGCATGGCGTGTCGCCGCAACGAGGGCAGCGGCTCACGCGTCTGGCGTTGGGCCGAGGCGCGTCTGGGCACACCGGATGCTTTTTTCGAACGCTTCTTTGTATGGAATTACTGTCCGCTGCTGTTTATCAAGGACGGGCGCAACCTCATCCCCGAACATCTGCAGCGGCACGAGCGCGAGGCGTTGATGGCGGTGTGCGACCGGGCGCTGGCCGCAGCGATTCGTGCGCTGGCGCCGGCAGCGGTCGTGGGCATCGGTCGCTATGCCCAGCAGCGCGCCACGGATTTGCTGGGTGCTGAGGCGAACGTGGGCTATCTGATCCACCCGAGCCCGGCCAATCCGCTGGCGAACCGCGACTGGCCGGCACTGGCCGAGCAAGCGCTCAAGCCGTGGCTGCCGCCGCGCCCGAACGCGGCCGCTTGACGGGCAGACTGTTTCGCGTCGCGACCATCCGCTGGCACGATCTCACCCGGAAGCCAGGCCCAGCACCTTGCCAGGATTCATGATCGCGTTCGGATCCAGCGCCTGCTTCACCGCGCGCATCAGGGCGAGCTCGACCGGGCTCTTGTAGCGCACCAGTGCGTCACGCTTGAGCTGGCCCACGCCGTGCTCGGCGCTGATTGATCCGCAAACCGCGTGGACCTGGTCGTGTACCAATTCGTAGACGGCGTCCTGCTGGGCCAGCAGATCGGCTTCCGTCCATGCACTGCTGCACGCCACGTTGTAATGCAGGTTGCCGTCGCCCAGATGACCGAAGATCACGTGCTGGATGCCGGGGAACGCCTGCTGCAGGGCGTGGTTGGTGTCTTCGACGAAGCTGGCCATGCGCGACACCGGGATCGATACGTCGTGCTTGATGCTTTTGCCGGTGGCCTTCTCGGCCAGCGGGATGCTTTCGCGCAGGTGCCACAGCGCCTGGCTCTGTGCCATTGAGCCGGCGATGACGGCATCCTTGACGCAACCGGATTCCATCGCTTCGCCCAGGATCGTTTCAAAACGGTCGCGGGCGTGCGCCTCGCTTTCGCTGTCAGAGACCTCCAGCAGGGCATACCACGGCAGGGTTGCCGCTGCGCCGTCGAATGGCAGTCGTTGTTGAGGGAAGCAGCGCACCACGGCGTCGAGGCAACTGCGTGACATCAGCTCGAAGCCGGTCAGCGCTTCGCCGAAGCCGTGACGCGCCAGCGTCAGCATGGCAATCGCATCGTCGATCGACGTCAATGCCAGCAGCGCGGTGCAGCGCGCGGCCGGCTGCGGATAGAGCTTGAGGGTGGCTGCGGTGATGATGCCGAGCGTCCCTTCGCTGCCGATATAAAGGTCGCGCAGGTCGTAGCCGGTGTTGTCCTTGCGCAGGCCACGCAGGCCGTGCCAGACCTCGCCCTGCGCAGTCACCACTTCCAGGCCAAGCGTGAGCTGGCGCATGGTGCCGTAACGCAGCACCTGGGTGCCGCCGGCGTTGGTGGCCAGGTTGCCGCCAATCGTGCAGCTGCCTTCGGCGGCCAGGCTCAAGGGGAATAGTCGTCCGGCATCCCGTGCCGCCTGCTGGATGGCTTGCAGCACGCAGCCGGCCTCGACCTCCATGGTGTCGTTGGCGAGGTCCATGCTGCGAATGCGATTCAAGCGCTGCAGCAACACCACGACCGCATGCCCTGACTTGTCGGGTGTGGCGCCGCCGCACAAGCCGGTATTGCCGCCCTGCGGCACGATCGGCACGCTGGCGCTGGCGCACGCCCGCACCACGGCGGCCACCTCGTCGGTCGAGCCAGGGCGCACGACCGCCAGCGCGTCGCCGCTATAGCGTTCGCGCCAGTCAGTGAGGTACGGCGCGGCGTCCGCACCGGTTATCACGTGCGCGTCGCCGACGATGCCGCGCAAAATATCCAGATGACTCATGATGTGTTATCTCCAGTGGCTGGCGTTAGGGTGACTGAACGCCGCAGATGCCGCGCAACGCCTGGGTCGGTGTTGTTGACGGGACTGACGCTGCGCGACAGCTGTGCTCGGAACTTTTCTGCGTATGGTCGCAGATCCTGCTCCCGTGTCCACGCTGAACGCGGCTGTTGATGGCAACTGCCAGTAACTTTCGGCAATCGTGGCAGGATCACGCAAGGTGTCTGCCGCCCGCGCGCGTTCGCTTTCCCGCGCCGCAGGGGTGCCGATCTGGCCGTCGATGACCACGTGTGCGACGTGGCTGCCGCGCGGCCCCAGTTCGCGCGCCATGCTTTGCGCCAACGCACGCAAGCCGAACTTGCCGACCGCCAGCCCCGCAAAACGCGCGCCTTCGCGCAGCGCCGCCGTCGCACCGGTGCACAGAATCGTGCCTGCGCCGGCCGCGAGCATCGCCGGCAGCACCTCGCGAGCGGCCAGGAATGCGCCGTGGCAGTTCACCCGCCAGGCGGACTCGAAATGAGCCGGGTCCAGTTCCAGGATGCCGCTCTCTCTGCAAGAAAGCTCCGGCGTTGTGGATCAGCACGGTGGGGTCGCCCTGAGTGGCACGAACCTGCGCGAACGCCGCCGCCATGCTGGCCGGGTCGCCGGCGTCACAATCGTAGCCAACCGCCCGGGATGGCTCCGTTGCCGGTGGCGACAGCGCGGAGGCGCGCGACGCCGGCTGGCGCGACAGCAGGGCCAGGGCGCAGCCACCCGCCGCAAAGCGTGCGGCGAGCGCCGCGCCAAGTCCGGGGCCGGCGCCAACGATGGCGACGAGCGGCGAGGTCGATGATGGCATCGGATAAGCATCCGAGGGGTTGGGCCAGGCGCGCAAGCGAGATGGCTGCGACGCGGCATGTGGAGACTGGCTGCGGTCAATGTTTGCGTGGTTCGCTTCAGTGCGGGAGTCGTGCGTGCGCCAACCCCTGCAGCGAGGCGAACTCTGCATCGGAAAGCACCACGTCGGCCGCGGCCACGTTCTGTTCCAGGTGGGCGCGTTGCGAGGTGCCGGGGATCGGCAGCATCACCGCGCTGCGCTTCAGTAACCACGCGATGGCGATTTGGCTGGTGCTGGCGTGATGCTGTTGCGCGATGCTGGCGAACGGCGAATCCGGTTTGGCCAGCGCGCCGCCGGACAGCGGGTACCACGGAATGAAGGCGATGCCACGGCGCTCGCAATAGTCCAGCACGTCGTCGTAATGACGGAACGTCGCGCTGTAGTGATTCTGTACGGCGGCCACCGGGAATACCCGCTCGGCGGCCTGGATTTCCTCCACCTTCACCTCGCTCAAGCCGGCGAAGCGAATCAGGCCTGTATCGATCATCGACTTGATGGCGCCGAATTGTTCATCGCGCGGCACCTTGGGATCGATCCGATGCAGTTGCCACAACGTGATGCGCTCCACGCCAAGGCGGCGCAAACTCATTTTCACCTGCTGCAGCAAGTATTCAGGGCGTCCGAGCGGGATCCACTCGTTCGGCGCCGGGCGCACCTGTCCACCCTTGGTCGCGATCACCAAGCCGTCGTAGGGATGCAGTGCTTCGCGAATCAGCGACTCGGAGACATCCGGCCCATAGGCATCCGCGGTGTCGATGAAATTCACCCCCAGCTCGGGCACTCGCCGCAAGGTACGCAAACATTCGGCGCGATCAGTCGGCTCACCCCACGCTCCGGCTCCCGTGATGCGCATCGCGCCATAACCGAGGCGATGGATGGTGACTGCGCCACCGAGCATGAAGGAGCCTGCGCGGGCAGCATCCGGTACCGTCATGTCTTCCCTCCAGGGATATGCCACTGGTCAAGATACTCGGTGGCGCATGCGCTGCCCAAGAGGCGACTCGCCGCCCCCAGCCATGTTCGGGCGTCTAGTTGGTCGCCGGGTCGCGAGATTCGAGCTGGTGGGCCCGCGGATCATGGCTTGGCTTGAACGGTGCTATTTGAAATCGCTGGCAGCGTGGCGTTCGGCCAGTTGTTGGTCCGGCTCGCCCCAGGTTCGGTTGACCCGGCGCCCACGCTGCACCGCCGGGCGCTGGCCGATTTCATCAGCCCAACGGCGCACGTGGGTATACGCCTGCACCTGCAGGAATTCGCCGGCATCGTAAACCAGCCCGTCGGTCAACACCCCGTACCACGGCCAGGTGGCGATGTCGGCAATGCTGTACTCATCGCCGGCAAGATAATGCGTTTGTGCAAGCCGACGATCCAGGACATCGAGCTGACGTTTGACTTCCATGGTGAATCGGTCGATCGCGTACTCGATTTTGGTGGGTGCGTAGGCGTAGAAATGCCCGAAACCGCCGCCAAGATAAGGCGCGCTGCCGACTTGCCAGAACAGCCAGTTCATCGCCTCGACTCGTTCCGGCGGGTGGGTCGGAAGCAGGGCGCCGAACTTGTCGGCCAGATACAACAGGATCGACCCCGACTCAAAAACCCGGGTGGGTGCCGGCGTGCTGCGATCCACCAGTGCCGGAATCTTCGAGTTGGGATTGACTTGCACGAAGCCGCTGGAAAACTGCTCGCCTTGCGTGATCTCGATCGGCCACGCATCGTATTCCGCGCCGTGATGGCCCAACGCAAGCAACTCCTCCAGCATCACCGTGACCTTCACCCCGTTGGGGGTGGCCAGCGAATATAGCTGCAGCGGCTGTTTGCCTACCGGTAGCATCTTGTCGTGGGTCGGGCCGGCGACCGGGCGATTGATGGCGGTAAATTTCCCTCCATCCTGCTCGTTCCAGGTCCAGACCGTGGGTGGGGTGTAGGAAGTTTGATCATTCATGGTTCGTTTCTCGTTGAGGCAAGCGCGGCGCAAGTCGCGAACATCACACTGCGCATCTGTTGAATCGTACTGCGTTGTCCGTGTGGCGCACGTGGAGCTCCATCCCTGACTGCACCCATCAGGCCTGTTCCGGGACATGCCTCGTCAGCCTGAGATACTGCTCACGAGTCTCCCACCATGCGCAGCGTGCGTGGTTGTCGTGCGTCGGCGAACTCAGCGCTCCCGACTGAATCATCGACTCGTGCAGTTCGCCGCGACAATGGGGCGTTTACCAGTCAGAATGCACGACCAACGGACGCGCAAAGAAAGGTGCGCGTTCATGCGCGTATTCTTGCTGTGATCCACGCGCGCACGCCGTGTGCGTATAGACAGGCAGGTGCTCCATGCTGGTAATGATCGACAACTACGACAGCTTCACCTACAACCTCGTGCAATATTTGGGTGAACTGGGGCAGCAGGTGAAAGTGGTGCGCAACGATGCGCTGGACGTGGCGGGTATTCGTGCGCTGGCGCCCTCGCACATCATGATTTCACCCGGGCCTGGCACGCCGGATGACTCGGGCGTGTCGCTGGGCGTGCTGCGCGAGCTTGCGGGCGAGATCCCGGTGTTCGGCGTGTGTCTGGGCCATCAGGCGATCGGCCAGGTGTTTGGCGGCAAGGTCATTCGCGCCAAGCAGATCATGCATGGCAAGACGTCGCCGGTGCATCATCGCCGCCAAGGGGTGTTCGCCGGCTTGCCCGATCCGTTTGAAGCCACGCGTTACCACTCGCTGGTGGTGGAGCAATCGTCGCTGCCGGACTGCCTGGAGATCACGGCGTGGACGGAAAACGCGGACGGCTCGATCGACGAGATCATGGGCCTGCGCCACAAGACCCTGGCGGTCGAAGGCGTACAGTTCCACCCGGAATCAATCCTGACCCGGCACGGCCACGACCTGTTGCGCAACTTCCTGGGGCTGCCGTTGCAGTTGGCGGCATGAGCGGCGAGCTGGCCGGCAAGGAGGCGCGAGCGGTCACGATCACGCCGCATGAGGCCCTGCAGCGCACGATCGAGCATCGCGAGATCTTCCACGACGAGATGATCGCGCTGATGCGCCAGATCATGCACGGCGAGGTGAGCCCGCTGATGACGGCGGCGATCATTACCGGCTTGCGTGTGAAGAAGGAAACCGTGGGTGAGATCACCGGGGCGGCGCGGGTGATGCGCGAGTTGTCGACCAAGGTGGCGGTGACGGGCGATGCCACCCACCTGCTCGACATCGTCGGCACCGGCGGCGATGGCGCTTCGAGTTTCAACATTTCCACCGCATCGATGTTTGTGGCGGCGGCGGCCGGCGCGCGCGTGGCCAAGCATGGTGGTCGCAGCGTGTCGTCGAAATCCGGCAGTGCCGATGTGCTGGAGTCGCTCGGTGCGTCGATTGAACTGACGTCGGCGCAGGTGGCCCAGTGCCTGGCCGAGACCGGTATCGGCTTCATGTTTGCGCCGAACCATCATCCGGCGATGAAGGTAGTCGCCCCGGTGCGCCGCGAGATGGGCGTGCGCACGCTGTTCAATATCCTGGGGCCGCTGACCAACCCCGCCGGTGCGCCGAATATCCTGATGGGCGTATTCCATCCGGATCTGGTCGGCATCCAGATCCGCGTGCTGCAGGCGCTGGGCGCGCGCAACGCGCTGGTGGTGTGGGGTCGCGATGGGATGGACGAGATCTCGCTGGGCGCGGCCACCCTGGTCGGCGAACTGCGCGGTGGCGTGGTACGCGAATACGAAGTGGAACCGGAAGATTTCGGCCTGGCGATGGCGTCCAGCCGCAACCTCAGGGTGGCCAACGCGGCGGAATCGAAAGCGATGCTGCTGGATGCCTTGCGCGGGCGTGCAGGCGTTCCGCACGACATCGTCTGCCTGAACGCGGGCGCGGCCTTGTATGCCGCCGATGTGGTCGACAGCATGCCGGCCGGTATCGAGCTGGCTCGCGCCACCATCGAGCGCGGCGCGGCGCATGCGAAAATGGAGGCCTTCGTGGCCGCCACGCGACGATTGGCGGCGGCGGCGTGAGTGGCTACGCGTGTGTTTCGTGGCCAGTGGCTTACGCCGCGCGCCGTCGCGCATTAGGATGGGCACATCGTCCACCGAGCGAGATGCCATGACTGACATCCTCAATCGCATTCTTGCGCGCAAGGCGGAAGAAGTTGCCGAGCGCCGCAGCAAATTCCCGCTGGCCGAATTGACGGCGCGCATCGCCGAGCAGGCAGATACGCGGGGCTTTGCCGCCGCGATCGAAGCCAAGATCGCGGCTGGCCTGCCCGCAGTGATTGCCGAGGTGAAGAAGGCCAGTCCCAGCAAGGGCTTGATTCGGGCGGACTTCGATCCTGCCGCGATCGCCCGAAGTTACGAGCAGGCGGGTGCGGCTTGCCTGTCGGTGCTGACCGACAGCGATTTCTTCCAGGGTAGCGAGGCATTCCTGCAGCAAGCGCGCGCCGCCTGCGCGCTGCCACTGCTGCGCAAGGATTTCATCATCGACCCCTACCAGGTGCACGAGGCGCGCGCGATCGGTGCCGATTGCATCCTGCTGATCGTGTCCGCGCTCGACGACGACGAGCTGTTGCCACTGGCGCTGTTGGCCGCCGAGTTGGACATGGATGTGCTGTGCGAGGTGCACGACGAGGAGGAAATGGAGCGTGCCCTGGCTTTGCCGGTGCCGTTGATCGGGGTCAACAACCGCAACCTGCGCAACTTCGAGACCACGCTGGAGACCTCGCTGGCGCTGCAGGGACTCATCGAGTACGACCGCATCCTGGTCGCCGAGTCAGGCATCCACACGCCGGAAGACGTGGCGCGTCTGCGTGAGGGCGGCATCCAGGCGTTCCTGGTCGGCGAAGCGTTCATGCGTGCCGAAGATCCGGGCAGCGAGCTGCGACGGTTGTTCGCCACGACGTGAGCATGCCCGAAGCAGCCATCATGGCCGTGCCGGCAGGTCTCGCGGCTGTCCCGCCACGAGTCGTGTTGTTCGATTTCGACGGCGTGCTGATCCACGGCGATGCGTTCTATCTGTTCATGCGCGCGCGTTATGCCTGTTCGCTGTGGCGCAAGGGCCTTGCGTTGCTGGTCGCACCGCTGTTGTTGCCGTTGCTGCTGTTTTCTCGGCGCTGGCCGATCTACATACTGGTGCGAATTGCGCTGCTTGGTCTGCGCGAGGCCAGTTATCGGGTGGCCGCGAATGCTTTCGCTGTCGCGCTGTCGCGTCGGTCGCGGCAGTTCTGTCGCGACGGTCTTTTCCGGCTGCGCCACCACCAGGCGCAGGGCGACCGGGTGATCGTCGTGACCGGCTGCGAGGATGTCCTGGTCAGCTCGATCCTGCATGAGTTGGGGTTGTCCGGATTGGAGGTGCTGGCCTCGCAGCTTCGCCCCGGTTGGGTCGGCATGAAACCGCGTCGCCACAACGTGGGTCGGCGCAAGGTGCAATCGCTGACCGAGCATGGCGTGACCGCATGGCAAGTCGCCTACGGCGACTCGATGCAGGACGTCGCGATGCTGAAGCCTGCCGCTGAGGCGGTGCTGATCAACGGCACGCCAGCGCTGTGCAAGAAGGTCGAGAAGGCGCTGGGCCGTATGGTCCATCGAGCGCAGTGGCTGTGATGGGCCGCAAACCGATATCCGCACCGCCAGGCGCGGCCAGCCGGTAACCGCATTCTCACGTGACCGCGTGGTCAGGCCAACTCGGCGCCCGCTCAACGCGTGCCAAGCACCACGATGGTCTTGCCGGAAACGTCGACCATCCGCTGCTCTTCCAGCTGCTTGAGCACGCGGCCGACCATTTCGCGCGAGCAGCCGACGATGCGACTCACTTCCTGGCGCGAGACGCGGATCTGGGTGCCATCAGGGTGGGTCATCGCATCCGGCTCCTCGCACAAGTCGAGCAGGGTGCGCGAGATGCGGTTGGTGACATCCATGAACGCCATCCGGCTGGCCTGGCGCGAGGTGCGCAGCAACCGATTGGTGAGCTGGGCACCGATCGCAAACATGATTTTCGGACATTCTTCGCGCAGCGAGCCTTCCATCAGCTGGAACAGGCGCTCGTAGCTGACCTCGGCCATTTCGCAAGTCGTTCGTGTGCGCACCATCGATTCGCGCTGGGATTGGTCCACGAACAGACCCATCTCGCCGATGAACTGCCCGCGGTTGATGTAGGCAAGGATCAGCTCGCGTCCCTGCTCGTCTTCGCTGCACACGCTGAGCGAGCCTTCCACGACGTAGTACAGCGTGTTGGCCGGGTCGCCGGGGCGGATGATCGCGGTCTTGCCCGGGTAGCGGCGGCGATGACACTGCCCCAGGAATCGTTCCATCGATGCCGGATCGGGAGCGAAGGCGGGTGGGGCGTACGAACGGTCGAAGGCCTGTTGCAACTGGTATTTGAGGTGTGCAACCACGACGGCTCCTGAGTGTGACAGGGTGGGGCGACGATAGCGGCGATCGTGTCGAGCGTGACAGATATCACAGTATCGTGCTTGCCATTATGGCAAACCTCGGAGGCTCAGCACCGATTCAATTTTTCGTGCATTTGCCGCATACTTCGTGACCTTTCGACAGCGCCATGCTTGTCGCTGGTCGTCAGCAAGGGTCGTACAGGCTCCGGCTTGCACTTCAAACCAATCGCGGGGACCCTTGTCGCTAACCCGCCTCGACAGCTGGCCGAAGCCCGGTCATGGAGAGCCGCTTGTGGTCAAACCACTGCCCCGTCTGCGCCTGCAAGGTTTCAACAACCTGACCAAGGCCTTGAGCTTCAACATCTACGACATCTGCTATGCGGTGTCGGAGGAACAGCGCGGCCGCTACATCGAGTACATCGACGAACAGTACGATGCCGACCGCCTGACCCAGATTCTCACCGACGTGGCCGAGATCATCGGGGCGAACATCCTCAACATCGCGCGCCAGGACTACGACCCGCAAGGGGCGTCCGTGACGATCCTGATTTCCGAAGAACCGATCGTGGAGAAGCTTGGCCGCGATGCGATCGCCGGAGCAGTGGTCGCGCACCTGGACAAGAGTCATATCACCGTCCATACCTACCCGGAAACGCATCCGCACAACGGCATTGCCACCTTTCGTGCGGACATCGACGTGGCCACCTGCGGAGTGATCTCGCCGCTGAAGGCGCTGAACTACCTGATCGACAGTTTCGAGTCGGACATCGTGGTGTGCGACTACCGCGTGCGCGGCTTCACCCGTGACGTGAAGGGCAAGAAGCACTTCATCGACCACAAGATCAATACGGTGCAGGATTACCTGGCGCGGCACATCCGCCAGAAGTACGAGATGTTCGACGTCAACGTGTACCAGGAAAACATGTTCCACACCAAGATGCACATCAAGGACTTCGACCTGGACACCTACTTGTTCGAGGCGCACGCCGACGACCTCTCCTTCAAGGAACGCCAGCGTATCGAATCGCTGCTGCGACGCGAGATCGAGGAGTTGTTCCACGGTCGCAACCTGATGTAATGAAGGCGGGTCAGATGGCGCTCTTGCCCGGCCTGGGCGCCGTCACATCCCGCCTGTCGCGCGCCCGCATTGACCCCAACCAAGGGAGCCCCCGCTCAGCAAATTCGCGCAGGCTTGCACTTGCCTGCGCAGCCGGCTTTCGCCCGACTGGGCGTTGGGCCAGCCTCGTTATCAGGCGAGCAGCAGGTGGCCCAGTTCGGCGGGTGCGGCCACTATGGCGCTGGCACCCGATTGCTCCAGTTCGTCGCGACTGCCGAAACCCCATAACACGCCGACGCTGCGCACCTCGTTGGCGCGGGCGCCCTCGATATCGAAACGGCGGTCGCCGATCATGACCGCCTGCTCCGGCGGACAGGCGAAGTCGCGCAAGGCGGCGGCGATCAGCTCCGCCTTTTCGCTATGGCCGCTGTCCGGGTGCGGACAGTACAGACCCTCGAACACATCACCGAAGGGCAGTTGCGCCACGATCAGCGCCGCATGTCGTTGCGGTTTGCTGGTGACCACGAGCAGCCGGTGGCCGGCGTCGCGCAGTCGGGTCATCAGCGACTCCATGCCGGGATAAACGGCGTGCTCACGCCAGCCCCGGATGTCGAAGCGCTCGCGGTAGTAGCCGACCGCCAGCTCAACCCGGCCGGGGTCGTGATCAAGCAGCGGGGCGAAGCTCTGTCGCAGCGGCGGGCCGATCCAGCGACGCAGTTCTGCCGGCGACGGCAGCGGCAGTTCAAGCCGTGTCAGCGCGTGCCAGATGGACTCGGTGATACCTTGCTCGGAATCGATCAGGGTGCCGTCGAGGTCGAACAAACAAAGCACTACTTCGCCGCCCGGGCCTTCAACGCGGCGACCGCGGGCAGCTCCTTGCCTTCGAGGAATTCCAGGAACGCACCGCCCCCGGTGGAGATGTACGAGATCTGCTTTTCGATGCCGTACTTGTCCACCGCGGCCAGGGTGTCGCCGCCGCCGGCGATGGAGAAGGCCGGCGACGCGGCAATCGCCCGCGCCAGGGTTTCGGTACCTTTGCCGAACGCATCGAACTCGAACACGCCGACCGGGCCGTTCCATACGACCGTGCCCGCCTTGGCGATGCGTTCGGCGTAGTTCTGCGCGGTGGCTGGGCCGATGTCGAGGATCATCTCGTCATCGCCGACCTGATCCACCGCCTTCACCGTGGCTGGCGCCTGCGCAGAAAATGAGGACGCGACCACCACGTCGGTCGGCATCGGCAGGTCGACGCCGCGGCGTTTGGCGTCGGCCATCACGCGCTTGGCGGTATCAAGCAGGTCGGCTTCGAACAGCGAGGTGCCGACCGAATGGCCCATCGCGGCGATGAAAGTGTTGGCGATGCCACCGCCGAGGATCAACTGGTCGACGCGGCCGAGCAGGTTGTCCAGCAGTGACAGCTTGGTCGATACCTTGGAGCCGGCGACGATCGCCAGCACGGGCTTGGCCGGCCGGTCCAGCGCCTTGCCCAGCGCGTCCAGTTCGGCGCACAGCAAGGGGCCGGCAGCGGCCACCGGCGCGAAGCGGATCACGCCGTGGGTGGACGCCTGGGCGCGGTGGGCGGTGCCGAACGCATCCATCACGAAGATGTCGCACAGCGCCGCGTACTTCTTCGCCAACGCCTCGTCATCCTTGCCTTCACCGACGTTCATGCGGCAGTTTTCCAGCAACACCACTTCGCCTGGGGCCACCGCGACGCCATCAAGGTAGTCGGCGACGAGTCGCACGGGTGAGTTCAATTGGGTGGAGAGCCATGCCGCGATCGGTGCCAGCGATGATGCGACGTCAAACTGGCCTTCCTTGGGTCGGCCCAGATGCGACATCACCAGCACGCCGGCGCCGGCGTCGCGGGCCGCGGCGATCGTGGGCAGGGCGGCATCGAGGCGCTGGGTGGAGGTGATCTGGCCGTGGTCGTCGAACGGCACGTTCAGATCTTCGCGAATCAACACGCGCTTGCCGCGCAGATCAAGGTCACTCATGCGGATGAAGGACACGGCGTAGCTCCGGTGGAAAGTCAGAGAAAGGGCTGCAACCGCGCATTGTCCAGTTGATGTACCACCGATGCAACGCCGCGAGGCGTGCCGCCATGCCGCAAGAGGCATGCCGGCGATGGGCGCCGTATGCGACTGCGGCTAAACTGCAGCCAACCGAAGCAGGAGAAGCAGGCTCATGACGACCGGCTTGGTGCTCTACAGCTACTGGCGTTCGAGTGCCGCGTATCGCGTACGGATTGCGCTGAATCTGAAGGGCTTGAGCTATGAGACGCGCCCGGTTCACCTGGTGCGCGATGGCGGCGAGCAGCACACCGCGGAATACCGCGCGCTGAACCCGCAGGAGACTGTGCCGTGCCTGCTCGACGGCGATCGGGTGCTCACCCAGTCGCTGGCGATCATGGAGTACCTGGACGAGATGTATCCAGCCGAGGAGGCCGCCTTGCTGCCGATGGATGCCCGCGGGCGCTCGCAGGTGCGCGCGCTGTCGCTGGCGGTGGCCTGCGATATCCATCCGCTGGGGAATCTGCGCGTACTGCAGCAATTGGAGGCTCAGCTCGGTGCCAGCGAAGCACAGCGGCAGGCATGGTCGCGGTACTGGATCGGGGTGGGTTTCAAGGCGCTGGAAACGATGCTGCAGGACAGCGCGGCGACGGGTCGCTATTGCCATGGCGAACGACCGGGCATGGCCGATGCCTGCCTGGTTCCGCAGGTCTACAACGCACTGCGCTGGAAGCTGCCGCTGGATGATTACCCCACGATTGCCCGAATCCATGCGACCTGCAATGAGCTGCAGGCGTTCCAGCGCGCGGCGCCGGAGGCGCAGCTGGATGCGCCTTGATCCGCTAGCGAACCAGGGAGTCTGTATTCCGCGAGAGCGGCCCTTCTCCGGCTCTTCAGGCCACCTTCTCCCCACCGGGGAGTATCGGTTTTGCGACCGCCGCTGGCCGCGCTTCTAGAACCCGATCCCGTACGGATCGTTGCCGGCCAGCTCCTCGCTGTTGCCACTCTCAGCCAGGCGGATCTTCAACGCCAGGCCATCGCGTGAATCCGACTTGTTGAGCACCTCTTCGAGTTCCACGCGGTCGTCCTTGTACAGTTTGTACAGCGACTGGTCGAAAGTCTGCATGCCTTCCTGCAGACTGCGGTCCATGGCCTCCTTGATTTCGTGGATCTGACCACGGCGGATCATGTCGCGGATCAGCGGCGTATTCAGCAGCACCTCGGCCGCCGGAATACGCCGGCCATCCTTGCCCACCACCAGCCGTTGGCTGATCACCGCGCGCAGGTTCAGCGCCAGGTTCATCAGCACGTTCTTGTGCGCCGATTCGGGGAAGAAGTTGAGGATGCGCTCCAGCGCCTGGTCGGAGTTGTTGGAGTGCAGGGTGGCCAGGCACAGGTGGCCGGTTTCGGAGAACGCAATGGCCGCCTCCATCGTGTCGGTGTCGCGGATCTCGCCGATCATGATCACATCCGGCGCCTCGCGCATCGCGTTCTTCAGCGCCTCGTGGTAACTGTGCGTGTCCAGCCCCACCTCGCGCTGGTTGACTACGGATCGCTTGTGCCGGTGCAGGTATTCGATCGGGTCCTCGATGGTCAGGATGTGGCCGGGCGACTGGCTATTGCGCTGATCGATCATCGCCGCCAGCGTGGTCGATTTGCCTGAACCGGTAGCACCCACCACCAGAATCAACCCGCGTGGTTCCATGATCAGGTCACGGAAGATTGGTGGCAATTGCAGCTGCTCGATGCTGGGAATCTCGCTCTTGATGGCGCGGATGACCATGCCGACTTCGCCGCGTTGCTTGAACACGTTGATGCGGAAGCGACCGGCCTCTTTCACCGCCAGCGCCATGTTCAGTTCGAGGTTGCGCTCGAACATCGGCACCTGGCCCTCGTCCATCAATGAATAGGCGATCTTCTTGACCATGCCGCTGGGCAGGCCGGTATTGCCCAGCGGGTACAGCTTGCCTTCGACCTTGATGTTCACCGGAGCGCCGGTGGACAGGAACATGTCCGACGCGCCCTTGTCTACCATGAGCTTGAGGAAGTAGCCGATGTCCACGTTTTACCCCTGATTCCCGATGTACATTGCAATGAGCAATTATGCCCGCCCACAATACGATGCAATACACCATGAGGACTGTGATGTACTCCTTTTCCCCACAAGCCGGATTCCCCGGCCGTTTGCGCGCGTCGGCCGCCGCCGTGGCGCTCGCTCTTGCGCTGAGCGGCTGCGCCAGCGTGCCACCCCCGAATGATTCCATGAACCTGGCGCAGAACATGCTGCAAGCGGCGCGCGACGCCGGGGCGGCTGACTATGCGCCGGTCGACCTCGGCTTTGCCCAGGACAAGTTCCAGCAGGCGCAGGCAGCGATGGCCGAGCGCAAATTTGCCGACGCTGCCAGTCTGGCCGAGGAGTCCAACGCCGATGCCGAACTGGCCAGAACCAAGGCCAGGTTGGGTGCTGCCCGGGCTCAAATGCAAAGCAAACTGCAGGAAAACACGCGTCTGCGTCATGAAGGCGAACAGCTGGCAGCGGAGCAGAAGCAGATGGATCAGGGGACGCCGGCATCCGGTTCATCCGCGGCGGCACCTGTGAACGACATGCCGGCTCCGTCGGCTTCGGTATTGTCGGATCCCGCCCATGCCGGGCTCGACACCGCACCGTCCAACAGCCCGTCGCCAGCGTCGAGCGCCGGCAGCCAGGGAGACCAGCCATGAAGCGGCTCATGAACGTGTTGGCGACGGCCGTGCTGGCGCTGGCCGTGATCGGCGCGGCGCATGCCCGCGGGGACGACATCGACATCAATCGGCTCAATAGCAGTCTGAGTCAGCTGGCCAACGACCCCACCCTGGGCACCTACGCGCTGTCTGAGCAAGCCCGGGCTCGCGACGCAATCAATCGGCTGGCCCAGGCCGGGCGGAGCGAACGTCCGCAGGCCTTGTACCTGGCAGAACGGCGCGTGGACCTGGCCAAGACCGCGGCCCAGCTGCAGGACACCCAGATCAAGCTGAATCAGCTCGATCGCGAACACGACCAGATCCTGCTTGCCAACAGCCGGCGCGAGGCTGACATGGCACGCCTGCAGCTGGCGCGGCAGCGGCTGCAGAATCAGCTGGCGCAGGAAGAGGCTGCGCGTCTGCAAGCGCAGGGGCAGCAGTACTCGCAGGCGGCCGACCAGGCGCGCGCCGATGCCGAGCGCGCCAACAAGCTGGCCGCGGCGCAAAGCAAGGTGGCGCACGCGGCCCGTCGCGAGGCGGCGCTGGCCGCGCAGGCGGCCAAGGCGATGCGTGCCCAACTGGAGGATGGCAGCGCGGCCGCAACGCCAGCCCCGGTTGAGAAGAAAAAGCCGACCAAGAAGCACCACGACCAGCACTGACGCGTGCCCCGCTGGCGGTTGGCGAAGCTCTTGGGCGGCATGCTTCTTGCGTCATGGATGGCGCATTTGAACGCATGCAAAATACTGTTTTTACAGGTATTTAATGTCAGGGTCACAATTCATGGAACCGCCCCGCGAGAGGCTTGCGCGGGGTTGACCTGCGGAGTAGGGTCAAGGCCCCGGCAGGCATCTGCGCTACCGGATTACTGACCTGAATCATGCGCCTATCCCACGTTTACATGTTCGCCCACGATCCGGTCATCCGGTGTGGGTCGTGGGTGCGCGCATGCATTCAATCGTCGGCGGACCAGCCGCCTTGGCGGCACCCGCCCGTTCACTCGCAGGAGGTCGATCATGTTTGAAAACCAGCAGCGTGATGATGTCGAGGCATTGATGAAGGCGGACGCCGAGTTCCGCCGGCTGTATCAGCACCATCGGGAGCTTGACAGCAAACTGCACGACGCCGATATCGGCGTGCTGCCCATGGACGACGTCACCCTTGCCAGCATGAAGAAAGAAAAATTGATGGCCAAGACGCGGCTGGAACGCATGTGGACTGATCGAGCGCACCTGGTCCACTGACGGTTCCTGTTACGCAAGCGCGGCCCCGGAGTCTTTCCCTTGTCAGGGGAAAGGTTGCCGGGGCCGCCGCGTCTCCGGGATCCGCCCAACGTGGCCTTCGGCTTGCCCGGCTCGAAATTTCGCTGCCGGGAACAACAAGGCATCTGATGCCAGCGGGTACCTGCGTAGTCGAGGTTGGCCGGGTCTCTGACGGAGCCCGCTGGCAGACGAAGCGGTTGGTCTGATTGGGTCCTCCGGCATGGGCACCGCGACATCGCCCGCGCGCAGGCGCGGGTTTGAGGCGGCGTGGATTTTCGTGGAAGCCTGTCTGCAGGCGATCGCCTTTGGCTCGGCTGACCGTTGACCCCAATCAGGCTCGGTTATCATGGCGATTCTGCGGCAACGGCGCGAGGCCGAAGCCACCCTTCACCTAACGGAGCCCCCATGACGGTTCACCAGAGCGTTCTCGAACTGATCGGAAATACCCCGATGGTGCGCACCCAGCGCCTGGACACCGGCGTATGTGAGTTGTTTCTCAAGCTCGAGAGCGCCAACCCTGGTGGGTCGATCAAGGACCGCATCGGCTTGTCGATGATCGACGGCGCCGAGAAGGACGGCCGGATCCGCCCGGGCGACATTCTGGTGGAGGGCACTGCTGGCAATACCGGTCTGGGCCTGGCTCTGGTGGCGCAGCAGAAAGGCTACCGGCTGATTCTGGTGGTGCCGGAAAAGATGAGCCGCGAGAAGATATTCAACCTCAAGGCGATGGGCGCCGAGGTGGTGCTGACCCGTTCGGACGTAGCCAAGGGTCACCCCGAGTATTACCAGGACATGGCCGAGCGGATCGCCAGGGAAACGCCTGGCGCCTATTTCATCAACCAGTTTGGCAACCCGGACAACCCGGCGGCGCACCGCATGACGACGGGACCGGAGATCCTCGAACAGATGGACGGCAAGGTGGACGCCGTGGTGGTCGGCTGCGGCTCGTCCGGCACTTTGAGCGGCCTGTCAAAATTCTTCGCCGAACAGTCACCGCAGACGGAGCTGGTGCTGGCCGATCCGGTCGGCTCGATCCTGGCTCAGTACATCAACGAAGGTACGCTTTCGACCAAGTCGGCCAGCTGGATGGTGGAAGGCATCGGTGAGGATTTCCTGCCCTCGATCAGCGATTTCACCCGCGTCAGCAAGGCGTATGCGATTCCGGACAAGGAGAGCTTCCTCACGGCGCGCGAATTGCTGGCAAAGGAAGGCATCCTGGGCGGCTCGTCCACCGGCACCCTGGTGGCTGCCGCGCTGCGCTATTGTCACGAACAGAGCGTGCCCAAGCGCGTGGTGAGCCTGGTCTGCGACACCGGCAACAAGTATCTGTCCAAGCTGTACAACGACTATTGGATGCTCGACAACGGCTTCATCGAGCGCGAGCAATACGGCGACCTGCGCGACTTGCTGCTGCGCCCGTTCGCCCAGCGCGACACCGTGGTGGTCGGCCCCAACGAGCTGCTGATCACCGCCTACAACCGCATGAAGCTGTACGACGTATCGCAATTGCCGGTGATGGATGGTCGCAAGCTGGTCGGCATCGTCGACGAATCCGACGTCCTGCTGCACGTGCATGCCGACGAAACGTGCTTTCGCGATCCGGTGTCCACTGCCATGATCACCGAGCTGCATCGGCTTGAGGTGCGCTCGCCAGTCGAGTCGCTGCTGCCGGTGTTCGAGCGCGGGCACGTCGCGATCGTGGTCGATGGCGATGATTTTCTCGGATTGATCACGCGCATCGACCTGCTGAACTGGCTGCGTCGAAAGGTGAATTGAATGGTATCCATGCGGCATTGACGAGACGCTGACTTCGCTTTCCGCGCTGTGCAGGAGAAAAGGGCCGAGGGTCGTGGCGGAAGCCGTCGGATTGCTTCTGGTCATTTGCAATTTTTGCGCGCTGAATCCACGACGCCGGGCGCTGGCGCGAAAGCTTGCCGCAAGGCGTCCATCTGAACATGATCATCTGTGGCGGAGTCGCCTGCTGGCTTCGCCTCCAACCAGGGAAACTCCGCCATGTGTGGAATAGTTGCTGCAGTAGCCCAACGCGATGTCGCGCCGCTGTTGATCGTGGGCCTCAAGGCGCTCGAGTATCGCGGTTATGACTCCTCCGGACTGGCGGTGCTCGACCATGGCCTGATCCGCCGTGTGCGCGCCAAAGGCAAGGTGCGCGAGATGGAGGCGGCGTACCTCGCCGACCCGTTTCCCGGCGGTACCGGCATCGCCCACACTCGCTGGGCCACCCATGGCGTGCCGAGTGAGGCGAACGCGCACCCGCATGTGGCCGGCCGGGTCGCGATCGTGCACAACGGCATCATCGAGAATTACGCCAGCCTGCGCGCCGAACTGCAGGCCGGCGGCCACGTGTTCACCTCGGAAACCGATACCGAGGTGATGGCCGCGCTGATCGATCAACGCTACGTGCCTGGAGTGAGCCTGCGCGAGGCGGTGCTGGCTACCGTGCGCGAGCTGGAAGGCGCCTACGCGATTGCAGTGATCAGTTGCGACGAGCCCGACCGGGTCGTCGGCGCGCGGCGCGGCGCACCGCTGCTGGTGGGTCTTGGCATTGGCGAGAATTTTCTGGGTTCCGATGCGCAGGCGCTGATCCAGGTTACCAACAAGATGTTGTATCTCGACGAGAACGATGTAGTGGAGATCACCCGCGACCGAGTGCGGGTGTTTGGGCTTGATGGCGCCCCGGTGGAGCGCGCGGTGCATGAGAGCGAGCTGTCCACCGATGCGGTCGAGCGCGGCGAGTACCGCCACTACATGCAGAAGGAAATCTTCGAGCAGCCGCGCGCGGTGGCGGACACGCTGGAGGCGCGACTCGGCCCGCATGGGGTGCTGCCAAACATCTTCGGCACCGATAGCGAGGCGCTGCTCGCGGCCACCCGCGGCGTGCACATCATCGCCTGCGGCACCAGCTATCACGCCGGTCTGGTGGCCAAGTACTGGATCGAGGAATACGCGCGCCTGCCGGTGAGCGTGGAAGTGGCCAGCGAGTACCGCTACCGCGAAACCGTGGTGCCGCCCGGTACCCTGTTCCTGGCGATTTCCCAATCCGGCGAAACCGCCGACACCCTGGCTGCGTTGCGCGAGTCGCGTCGTCGCGGCTACGTGGGCACGCTGGCGATCTGCAACGTGGCCGAATCGTCGCTGGTGCGCGAGGCGGATCTGAAACTGATGACGCGTGCCGGTCCGGAGATCGGCGTGGCCTCGACCAAGGCGTTCACCACCCAGTTGGCGGGGCTGGCCTTGCTGACCCTGGAACTGGCCCATCGCAACGGGCTCGATCCGCAGCGCTACGCGGCCTTGTGTGCCGAGCTGCAACACCTGCCGCAGGCGATCAAGGGTGCCTTGCAACTGGAGCCGGCGATCATCGAACTGGCCGGTGATTTCATCCAGCGTCAACATGCCTTGTTCCTCGGTCGCGGGGCGCATTACCCGGTTGCGCTGGAAGGTTCGCTCAAGCTCAAGGAAATCTCCTACATCCACGCCGAGGCCTACCCTGCCGGCGAACTCAAGCACGGCCCGCTGGCCCTGGTGGATGAAGACATGCCGGTGGTGGCGGTGGCGCCGAACGGCCCATTGCTGGACAAACTGAAATCCAATCTGCAGGAAGTGCGCGCCCGCGGGGGCCGCCTGATCGTGTTTGCCGACGGTGCTGCCGGCATGGATGACATGGCCGGTCACGGCGTCACCCTGCGCGTGCAATCCGGCGGCAACTTCATCGCTCCGGCGGTATTCACCGTGCCGTTGCAGCTGCTCGCCTATCACGTTGCCGTACTGCGCGGCACCGACGTCGACCAGCCGCGCAATCTGGCCAAGTCGGTGACCGTCGAGTAGGTGCAGCCTGCCGCACACCAGAGTCGCAAAGCGCCAGGCTCATCCCGGCGCTGCGCCAGTTACAGGCTCGTGCTTTGCGTGCCGGCAGGCTTGACCGGAACGGGGACGGCAGAAGCTTTCTTTGCCGAGGGTGCGATCGCCGGGTCCTGACGCGCACCGGTGTGCTCCGGATTCCACACGAAGGTCGCCACACTCTGCGCCGGCATGGTGTACCGGAAGCGCACGTTGCCCTGTTGCACGGAAACGGCGTGCGCGTCGGTGCGGCCGTTGATCAGCACCAGCACCACCGATCCGTCCGCAGCGTTCTGGAACGCCACGTTCTCGATGTTGTTGCCGGTGTTCGTGGAGCGCACGCGCACGGCGTCGGGCAGCACGAACCGGCTGAAGTGGGCGAACGCATAGTATTCATCGTTGCGGCTCACCTTGCCGGTTTGCGCGTCGATCGTGACGATACCCTTGCAGTTGCCACAGCCACCGAAGTGCGGGCCGTGCTGCTCGTCGAGCGCCAGGTTCCAGTAGACGACGCCGCGGGCCCAGTTGCGCAGGCCCCCGAGCAGCAGGTCCCGTGCGAACCACAACAGTTCGCCGTTCCTGCTGGACTCCCAGTCGCCACCGGAGCATTCGGTGATGTAGGTGTCCTTGCGTGGGTACGCCACATGAAGTTCGGTTTGCGCACTGGGCGCGCCGCTATAGCAGTGCCAGGCAATGCCGTCGATATAGCGCGCCGCATCGGTGTCGGAGAGCACGCTCAGCGGCTGCTGCAGCTGGTCCCAGTTGTGATCCCAGCCAAGGATCCGCGTTGCCGGCTTGTGACGGGCCAGCGCGGGGCCCAGATATTGTCCGATGATCCGTGCGCGCTGGACGGGTGAGAGTTCCATGCTCGGGTAGGTGATCGGTACGAACCCAGGCTCGTTCTGCACCGTCAACGCGAAAATGGGAATGCCGTTCTTGCGAAAGGTGTCGACGTACTTGACGAGATATTGCGCATACGTGCTTTCGTACTGTTCGAGCAGGGTCCCGCCGATCACATTGGCGCTGGTTTTCATCCATCCCGGTGCAGTCCACGGCGATGCGATGATTTTCAGGTGTGGATTGATGGCCAGCGCCTCGCGCACGGTCGGGATCACGTTGCGCAGGTCGACCGCAATATTGAAGTGCTGCAGGTCGGGATCGGTGTCGCCGAACGGCACGTCGTCCAGGGTGTACGGCTGCAGCGAGAAATCCGACGCACCGATGGTCAGCCGCGTCATGTTGAAATTCAGGCCTGGTGGCGGGCCGAACAGTTCGCCCAGCAGTGCGTGGCGCTGCCCCTCGCTCATGCGGTTCTGCAGCAACCATGCCGACGCATCCGTCAATGCTGCGCCGAAGCCGACGATGGTCTGATAGGTCTTGTGGATATCGATGATCACGTCGGCCGGCGCTGGCCCGGTGGTGGACATCTCGATATCCGGCTGGCGCGCCAGCCGCAGTCGCCGATCCTGCGTACTCAACCACAGCTGTGCGGCAGGGCCGGACGGCGCGAACACCGGCGTGATGGCGAGCTTCGGCAGGGCGGGCGGGTGGCGCGCCAGTTGCAGACCGGCCAGCGCGAGAACGCTGATCAGGGCGATGGATCCGATCGCAATCCAGTGCACTGCACCACCGCGCTCACCCATGGTGTGCGCGAGGCGTGTGGCATGCATGGCGCCGCCCGGGTGAAAGCCTTGCGGTCACTGGGCGGCGACACCTGCGCGGGGCTCATCAGCAGGGTCACCCGTCGCAGCCGCCGACTCGCAGCCGGCGCAGTCGAGCACCGTCAGGATGGCCCGCGGCATCCGCAGGCTTCGCGTGTGAGTCATGGTGACCCCTGGTTGGTCAGGAACGTTAGCACGCCATATTACAGGCGCGCGGTGCCCGCGCGAGCGCGCAAGTTGCACCGACATCTGCTTGCGTGATGCAAAGTCGGGGCGGCGCCGCATTGCGACGCATCCCTGGCTGTCGCAGCTTGCAGTTGAAGCCGAACAACACACCGCTTTTCCAGCCGTCATATTCCCGTGACGGTGGTCCGGAAATGGTTCGCCATGCGGGGGATCCATGCCGTCGCATGCGGGAGCTGATCAAGTTGTCGGCCTGCGGCAGCGACAAGCGGTTCCAGCGCCGTTGGAAAACCCGTAACCCACCGGCAGATTGGTTTGCCGATTGGCCGGGATCTTGGTGCAAGCCGGGCTGGCCAAACCAGGCCACGGCCTCGCCGGTGATCGAAGACCGGTAGCGTTCCGCCTCACCGACCGAAAACCCGTAGCGCTCGTGGAGCAATGACGGTTGGCCACCTTGTCCGCCGAATTTGAAAGCGTCTGCGGCCTGCCTGAGCCGGAGGAAATCGAGTGGCTAGAGATGTGGCTGCGGGTCAGCGGGGACGGTGCGCAAGGCTGCGCGTTTCCGCATCGGGTATCGGTGGCTGCGCCCCGATCTGCGGCGACCTCGCCTGCGTGGCCGTGGCGCTTGAAAAAGGCCCCGGGTTGCACCGGGGCCTTTTGGCTGTCTGGGCAGCTAGAAGTCCTGCTTGAAGCGGATCCCAATCGTGCGTGGCTGGCTGAAGCCGGTATAGACCTGTCCCTCGGGATACAGGGACGACCCGTAACCCGTCGCAGAGTCGTAGTGGGCCGCGCAGATGGTCACGCCGCACTCAGTGAACTTGTACAGGGCGGCCCGTTTGTCGAACGCGTTGTCGATGTAGAGGTTGATCGACCAGTTGTTTTTCTGGATGCCCGCGGAAAGGTCGAGGCTGTTGTAAGCCGGCAGGTTGCCCAGCAGGTTGCGCTCGACCAGCCGCAGGTCGGTGGTGCGCGTTCCGACGTGCACCAGCGCGCCCTGCACGAAGGCGTCGCTGTTGCCCAGGCTGAAGGTATAGCGTGCGATCAGGTTGCCCTTGAACCGGGGTGTGATCGGCAACTGGGTGCCCTTGGGCGACTGCGGTCCGCTGACGGCATGGCCGGTTTGCGGATTGATGGTGCCGGCCGGGCAGCTGGTGACCGCGTTGCCGTTGGCGTCGGTGAATCCGCAGTAGTTGGCCGTGAGTTTCGCGTCATACAGTGCGATGCCGGCGCTGAGGTTGAGGTTGTAGCTGGCCTGCCAGTTCAACTGCGATTCCAGTCCGTCGATGCGGGCCGAGTTGGCGTTCTTGATCTGGGTGAGGCCGTTCGCGCCGAGGATATTGAACTGGAAATCGTTCCATTTCTCGCGGAATACCGCGCCATTGAACGACAGCCGGTTGTCGAACCAGGTGGTTTTCCAGCCGAGCTCGAGGTTGGTGAGGAAGTCGGCCTGGTAAGGCGGTAACTGGCCGGCGCGATTGACGCCGCCCGGGCGAAAGCCTTCCGAGCGGGTGAGGTAGAGCATCTTGCTGGGGCTGATGTTCCAGGTCAGGTTGAATTTGCGCAGCGAGCCGCTTTCCTTGACCTGCTTGTTGAAGTCCAGGCAGGGTGCGCCTTCGAAGGGCTGGGCGGAGATGCAGCCGGCCTCGCCATAGCTGGAGTGCGGCGAGAAGCCCTTGCTGAAGCCGTAGTAGCCGTACAGGTTGTTCTGGGTGCGGAAATAGCGGTCGCCGACCGTGCCGGTGAGCACGTCGGGAATGAAATCCCACGACAGTTCGCCGAACAGGGCTTCGTCGCGGTCGTAGCGCATCTGCTTGGTCAGCCAGATCGTGTTCGGCCAGCCGGGGGTGGACAGCGAGTTGGCCAGGTTGTTGATCTGATAGTCCTGCATGATGTCGTGCTTCTGTTTCTGCCAGAACGCGCCGGCCACCAGCCGCAGGCGATCATCCTTGGGCGACACGATGCGCAACTCGTGGCTGCTGTTGCTGTAGTGGTCGCGGTCGCGGATGAACTCCGCCGGGTTGATCAGGGCCCCGCTGTTGTCGGAGAGGTAGTTGCCGTAGGTATACGGCAGCTGGTCGTACCAGAACGAGTAGTCGCTGTAGTCGGTCTGCTCTTCCTGGTTGCGCTTGAGGTGCGCGTAGGCATAGGTCAGGTCAAAGTTGCCGATCTTGCCCTGCACCGTGAGAGCGCCCTGCCACCAGCGGTCGTCGACGCGTTCGGGGTAGAAGTGGGTCACCGCCAGGTCGCCAACCACGGGGTCGCTGGCAAACGTGCCATGGGTGATCGTCTGCTGGCCCATCAGGGTCGGGCTGATCGACCAGTTGTCGTTGAGATCCACTTTCAACGCGGCGCGCGCACCGTTGGTGGTGGCGTCGTTGTAGTCCTTCCTGGCGTGCCCGAAACACTGCAGCGTGGCGCTCGGCGTGCATCCGTCTGCGTTGCTGACGGTGATGCCGGAAACCGGGAACGTGCGCGAACCTGCCTTGTTGTCGATGTAGCCCGCATCGTGTTCGTGCCAGCCCACCAGGCGGACTGCCGTATTGCTGCTGATCGGGATATTGAGCATGCCGTCGAAGGTTTCGCCGATGCCGCCGTGGGCCACCTGGTCGGTGCTGATCTGGTAATTGGCGGCGAACGCGCCCGGATCGGGCTTGTTGGTGATGATGCGCAGGGCACCGGCTTCGGCGCTGGCACCGTACAGCGTGCCTTGCGGCCCGGCCAGCACCTCGATTCGCGCGATGTCGTACATGTGGATGTCGAGAGGGCCCTGGATCGTGGTGATCGGCTGGTCGTCGAGATACACGCCTACGCTGGGCTGCGAGCCCGAGTGGTTGGTGTTGCCGCCGCTGGCGACGCCGCGCATGTAGATGCTGGCGAAGCCAGGGCCGGTGGCGATGCCGCCGCCGCCCTGCTGGAAGGTGACGCTGGGCAGGTACTTCACGTAGTCGTTGAAGCTCTGCACATGCAGCGCGTCCAGCTGATCGGAGGCCAGCACGTCGATGCTGATCGGCACTTTCTGCAGGTTCTCGGTGCGCTTCTGCGCCGTCACGGTGACTACGCCCAGGGTGACGGTTTTCGGTTTGGTCGCCGGCGTCGTGGTCGGGCTTGCGCTCGATCCGGCGTCTTGCGCGACGACCGGCGTGGCCATCGCGAAACAGATGGCCGCCGCCAATGGCAGCCGGATCAATCGCAGCGGTTGCGCCCTGACACGGAGCCTGGATCTTTTTTCGTGCATGGTTATTCCCCTTTTCAGTTCACTGACAATCAAGCGGAAACTGCTACGGCTATTCGCGTTCCGGCACGTCCGGATAGCTTTCCAATACGGGCCCCAAAGCCGATTCCAGTGGCCCCAGCCACGGTGCGTAGTGCCGCCAGTGATCCACCCCCTCCCGGTAGATCGGCCGGCGCACCTGTTCCGAGCTGGCGGTGCGCACCGGCCGTGCGTTCTCGAAGAAGCGCAGGCAGGCTGGCTCGAACGGCAACCCGCAATGATCGAGCAGCCGGCGCACCTCGCCCTCGGTGTCCTCGACCAGGTGCTCGTAGATGACGCGATGGACGCGCCCGGGCAGCACCTCATCAAAGTGCGCCATCAGTGCCACGTAGTCGCGGTAATAGCGCCCGATATCGTCCAGGCTGTAACTGAAGCCCTGGCCGCGGGCGAAATGCTGCTTGAAGATGGAGAAGCCGCAGGCCAGCGGGTGGCGGCGCGCGTCGATGATGGTCGCGTTCGGCAGCATCAGCTGGATCAGCCCGATGTGCATGAAGTTGTTCGGCATCTTGTCGATGAACAACGGCGCGGCGGTCTTGCGCTGGATGCGGGTGTGGGTGAGGTAGCGATCACCCAGCGCGCGCAGCGCATCAGCATCCAGCCCCGCCAGCACCGCGTGATACGGCATGCTGCTGTCTTCGTCACCCTGCGCACGCAGCATGCGCGTGATCGAGGTGACCTCGGGCAGCTCCATCGTGCCTTCGACCTGGCTGTGGCTGGAGAGGATCTGCTCAAGCAGGGTGGAGCCGGAGCGGGGCAGGCCGACGATGAAGACGGGATCGCGTGCGCGGTTGCCCACGCCGGCGCGCGCGGCGAAGAACCCGGCGGTGTATTGCCGGCGGATATGCACCACTCGGGCATGGGTGTCGTCGGCGCTGTAATGCAGCTGGTGGTGCCGGATCGCATTGCCTCGCGCGTAGTGGCTGAATGAAATTGCGTACTCGGCGGCATCCTCGCGCGCCTTGCCGATGGCGAACTCCAGGTGCAAGCGGTCCTCGTCCGGCAGGTCAGCCTGCGCCAGTTGTTCGCTCATCAGCGCAAGATCGGCTGCGCTGAAACGGAACGTCTTGAGGTTGGCCAGGCTCCACCACACTTCGCCGAACGACGGCTGCAACTCGAGACTGCGCCGATACGCCGCGATCGCTTGCTCGCCGTGGCCGGCCGTCTTCAGCGCATGGCCGTAACTCATCCAGACCTTGGGGTTGCCCGGATAGCGTTGCAGCAGGTCCGCGTAGATGGCGATGGCCGGTTCGTAGTCGCCGGTGCGGCACAGCACCACCGCCTTGATGTTGCGGTAACCGGGGTGGTCCGGGTCGACTGCCAGCAATCGCTCGATTTCCTGCAGCGCCTCGCCTGGCCGGTTGCTGCGATGCAGAACCAAGGCGTAGTTCTGACGTGCGGCGTGGAAGCCGGGTGCCAGTTCCAGGCAGCGCGCGAGCAGATTCAGGGCATCCTCGTTGCGGCCTACCCGCGCGGCGACTTCGGCGAACATGCGGATCGCGGCGACATCGGTGGGCATCTGCTTCAGGTGCTCGCGCAACAGCGCCTCGGCGGTGGGAATGCGGTTCTCGACCAGCGCGATCGCCGCCTCGAGCAGTCGCGGGTCATGGGTGGAATAGCGCACGTGACTGGCGTACGCCGTCTCCGCCGCTTCCTGTTCGCCGGCGGCCATCAGATGGTCGCCGAGTTCACGCCAGGCCTGCGGTAAATCAGGTTTCAGTGTCACCGCCCGGCGCAACGCATCGATGGCCTGCTGACCGCGCCCGGCACGGCCCAGCGCCACGCCCAGATCGAAATGGAGCAGCGCCCACTTCGGCTGGGTTTGCGCCAGCGGGATCAGGATGTCGAGCGCACCGGACACATCACCCTGGATCGATCGCGCTGCCGCCTGCAACCGCAGCGCGGCCGGGTAGGCTTCGGCCACCGCAAGAATTTCGTCGAGCTGCTCGGTGGCCAGGGCCGGGTCCCGCGCCAGCAAGCGCGCGGCGTGGGCCAATGCCTGCTCCAGGCTGCCGTTGGTCGGGGTCGCGGTCACACTTCACTCCGCGCGGGCAGTACTTTGTGCCCGTCCGGCGCAGTTCCGGGGCGGCGCGGCAGCGGCACGGCGGGGGGCATGGAGGGGGAGAAATTCCTCGTGGGGATAACGGAAATTTACAACCGAATGCGGCCGGTAGATAGAGGGCAGGTGAAGGCAGATCTGGCGTGACGCGCATGCCGCCGGTCTCAAGCTTGCCGGCTGCCGCTTGCCGACGCGCATGGGTCCGGGTACCGACATCCATCGGAGCAAAATTCTGCTCGGTCCCTGACCGCCTGGTGGCGGACGCGAGCACGCATCCGGCATACACTGCGGACGCGAGCCGACTGGGGAAGGGGACCGTCCCGGCAAGGCCAGTCCGGTGCACCGAATCTTCTCCAGGAGCGGATCTTTCCATGCCCACTGACACCATGGTTGAGGAACTCGATCGCGCCCACGCGCTGCCGGCGCGCTATTACGCGGGCGAGGCGATGCTGGCGATGGAGCAGCGCGCGGTATTCGCACACAGCTGGCAATTGGTCGCGCAGCAGGGACAACTGGCCGAACCCGGCGACCACGTGGTCGAGCAGATCGGCGCGGTGCCGGTGCTGCTGGTACGCGGTCAGGATGGCGTGCTGCGTGCGTTCCCCAACGTCTGCCGCCATCGCGCCGGACCGCTGGCCTTTTGCAACGGCAAGGGCGCGCGTGCACTGCATTGCAAATACCACGGCTGGACCTACACCCTCGAAGGTCAGCTGCGCAGTGCGCCGGAAATGCAGGATGCGGCCGATTTCCACGTCGAGGATATCCGTCTGCCGCCACTGCGCGTGCACGAATGGCAGGGGCTGGTGTTCGTGGCGCTGGAGCCGGAGGTGCCACCGTTCGAGGAGGTCTATGCGGGCATCACCGAACGCATCGCGCCGATCGACCTGGCGGCGATGCGTTTCCTGCGCCGCGACAACTACGAGATCGACTGCAACTGGAAGGTCTACGTCGATAATTTCCTCGAGGGCTATCACCTGCCGCACGTGCATCCGGGCCTGTCCAAGGTGCTCGACTACCGCGCCTATGACACCGAGCTGTTCCGCTGGCACTCGCTGCAATCCTCGCCGCTGCGCAACAGCACCGACATCTATGGCGACGGTCAGGCGTTCTACTACTTCATCTACCCCAATGTGATGCTCAACATCATGCCGGGGCGGTTGCAGACCAATCGCATCCTGCCGCTGGGACCGGGCCGTTGCCGCATCGTGTTCGACTACTACTACGCGCAAGACGACAAGGCGCAGGCACGCATCGAAGCCGACCGCAGCTTCAGCGACGAAGTGCAGAACGAGGACATCGGGATCTGCGAGGCGGTGCAGCGCGGACTGGCCTCCGGTGCCTACATTCCCGGCCGGCTGTGTCCGAAACGCGAAGGTGGCGTGTGGCATTTCCAGAACCTGTTGCGCGCGGCTTACGCGGGCCCCGCTGGCGAGTCTGCATGAGCGCGGACCGGTCCGGACTGGCCAGTCGCCGCTCCTGTCCAGTCACCATCGAAGCTCAGTTGCCCTTGCACTGAACCCGGGCGCGTATCGATATGAGGGATCGCAGCAAGATCGGCTTCTGGACCTGCACCGCGCTGGTGGTCGGCAACGTCATCGGCATGGGCATCTTCCTGCTGCC
>JBDTKM010000065.1:0-9639 GCA_039935315.1 Rhodanobacter sp.
TCGCCACGCAGCTCGCGGATCCGGGTTTCGAGAGTCGCCGCGCTGGCCTGCTGCGGCGACACCGGCACGTCGACCACCAGTTCCACCCGGGCGCGGAAGCGACGCGGCAGGCGCATGCGACCCAGGCGGGAATCGCGACGGCTCCACACACTGCCCCACAGACCACACAACGCCATCGGCACCACCGGCACCGGACGCCGCGCCAAGATCCTGTCCACGCCAGGCCGGAATGGCCCGACTTGGCCATCGAGGGTGAGGCCGCCTTCGGGGAAGATGCACACCAGCTCGCCATCGGCCAGCGCGGTATCGATCGCGTCCCAGGCTTGCTGCAGCACGGCGGGATCTTCCCGGTGTCCGGCAATCGGGATCGCCTTGGCGGTGCGGAACACAAAGCTGAGCAGCGGGGCCTTGAAGATCTTGTAATACATCACGAAGCGCACCGGCCGGCGCAGATTGGCCATCAACAGCAGCGGATCCATGAAGCTGACGTGGTTGCATACCAGCAGCGCCGGGCCATCCTCGGGAACGTGCTGTGCGCCCTCGACGCGCACCCGGTACAGCGTGTTCACCAGCACCCAGGTGATGAAGCGCATCAGGAATTCGGGCACCAGGGTAAAAATGTAGGCCGCCACCAGCACGTTGAGCAACGCGGCGCCCAGGAAAATCTGCGCGGCGTCCAGCCCCAGCGCGCCGAGCCCCAGCCCGAACCCGGCCGCCAGCACGATCAGCAAGGCGTTGACGATGTTGTTGCCGGCGATCACCCGCGACAGCCGCTCGCGCGGCGTGCGCGATTGCACGAAGGCGAACAGCGGCACCACGTAGAACCCCGCGAATACGCCGATGGCGGTGAGATCGAGCACGAGGCGCCAGCTGCCGGCACCATGCAGGAACGCCAGCCAGTCCAGTCCGCGTGTTGCCGCCATGCCGTGCCGCGCCAGATACAGATCGACACCAAACGCGGTGAGGCCGAACGCACCCAAGGGCACCAGGCCAATCTCCACCCGCTTGTTCGACAGCTTTTCGCACAACAGCGCGCCGATGCCGCTGCCGATCGAGAACAGGGTCAACACCAGGATATAGACCGAGCCGTCGCCGCCCAGCGTCTCGCGCGTGTAGATCGGCAATTGCGCGACCAGCACGGTGCCGAAGAACCAGAACCACGAGATCCCCAGCACCGCATTCCACACGGCGCGATCGGCATGCGTGATGCGCAGCACCCGCGCGGTCTCGCTGAGCGGGTTCCAGTTGAACTTCAGCTTCGGCGCGGTGGCTGGCGCCAGCGGAATGCGCCGACTCGCCAGATAACCCACCACCGCCACACCAATCGTGGCCGCCGACGCCAGCCACGGGCCCACGCCGGCCACCCGCATCAACGCGTTGCCGGCGATCATGCCGATCAGCATCGCCATCTGGGTACCCATCTCGACCAGGCCGTTGCCGCCAACCAGTTCGGCCTGCTTCAGCGCCTGCGGCAGGATCGCGTACTTGATCGGGCCGAACACGGTCGAATGCACGCCCATCATGAACAGCACCACCAGCAGCAAGGCCACGTGGTGGGTAATGAAGCCAGCCGCTGCGATCCCCATCGCCGCGATCTCGAACAGCTTCACGTAGCGGATGATGCGGGTCTTCTCGAACTTCTCCGCCAGCTGTCCCGCGGTCGCCGAGAACAGGAAGAACGGCAGGATGAACAGCGCCGGCGCCAGGTTGGTGTACAGCGCCGCGGCGTGATCGCTCAAGCCCATCTGGAACGCCACCAGCATCAGCAGCGCGTTGCGGAACGCATTGTCGTTGAACGCCGCCAGCGCCTGGGTCCAGAAGAACGGTGCGAAACGCCGTTTACCGAGCAATCTGAACTGGCTCATGCAACATCCTGTGGTGATGGGTTCCCGGTTTCCGCGGCGGCAGCGGTGACGCCCACGCGACGGTAGCAGCAGGAAGTCATTGGAAGAAAGCCCGGGAAGGCACTTGAAACTCTTGTGTTTTGGCGCTGTCTGACCGTCGCCATCGCCAGTCCGCGCAGCTCAGGTCAGCTGCGGTTGCTGTTGATCTGGTAAAAAAACTCGACGGGCGCAGAATATTGCGTGTATATGTCAACGTGCCGCTCCGCCATGCGTTGTTCGCTTTAGTTTGCCCGGGCGCAACGTTCTACCATCCTGACATGGCCATCCTCATGAACACGCAACAACTTTCCCCCAAGAACGCCGGCGGGAGCTTTTCCGACCGCATTCGCCTACTGATCCAGCGCGTCGGCAGCGCGACCGAAATTGCCCGCATGTGCGGCTTTTCCGAGGGCGTGGTGCGCAGTTGGCGCGACGGCAACACCGATCCATCGCGGGCGCGTTGCGTGACTCTGGCGCGCACACTCGGCATCTCGCTGGTGTGGCTGGTGGCTGGCGAAGGTACGATCCAGATTGACCCGACCGCGACTACGCAGGACGACCAATACAACAGCGAGGTGGTTCGATCACAGCGACCACGCGCCAAGTTGAGTTCGGTGTCGCAACTGCCCTTGGCCGTCCACGGCAAAGGCCTCGACCCGCAGCGGTTGAATACCGCCATGCAGATGTTGCAGTCGGAGTTGGATCTGGCGAGCAGCCCGTTGAGCATGACCGAGAGCACCGACCTGCTGACCGACCTCTACGAGATCCTCGGCCCCGGCGGCATCAACGTCGATGTCAGCGCGATGATGGCCTTCAACCGCCAGCTGGCCGAACGCGTCAGCAAGAATCGCCACCCGGTCTGAACGCGGGCGCATGCAACCCCGATCAAGAAAAGCGGCAGCCGTCTGGCTGCCGCTTTTCTTGATCGGGGCGATGTTCAGAGCAGGGCAATATCCGCGACGGTGCTGAATTGCGTCTTCAGCTGGTTCAGCAGGGCCAGCCGGTTCGCGCGCACGGCGGGATCCTCGGCATTGACCAGCACGCTGTCGAAAAACGCATCGACCGGCACTTGCAGTTGCGCAAGCCGGGCCAGCACAGCCGCATAGTCGTTGGCAGCCAGCGCGGCAGCACTGTCGTGCTGGGCCGCGCTCAATGCGGCGGCCAGTTCGCGCTCGGCGTCCGCTTCGAAATGGGCCGGATCGACGGCGCGACCGATCGGCGGTGCACCCGCTTCTTCGGCCTGCTTGCGCAGGATGTTGGCGACGCGCTTGTTGGCCGCGGCCAGGCTGGCCGCTTCCGGACAACGACTGAACTCGACCACGGCGCGCAGGCGCCGGTCGAAATCGGCCAGGCTGGTTGGCTGCACCGCCAGCACCGACTCGAACTGTGCGTGACTGAAGCCCTGCTCGGCGTAATAACCCCGCAGCCGCTCGAGCACGAACTCGACCAGCTCGCCGACCAGCATCGCGCGGCGTTCGCCGGCATGCAGGGTGGGCCGTTTGCCGTCCTTGTCCGGTTTGAGGCCAGCGGCCAATGCCGCATCGGGCAGCTGCTCCAGCGCCTCAATGAAACTGCCACGCAGGTCCAGCTCTAGGCCACCCTCGACCAGGGTGCGGGCCAGCCCCAGCGCCGCCCGGCGCAACGCGAACGGATCCTTGTTGCCACCCGGCTTCATGCCGACCGCGAAGATGCCGGCCAGAGTATCCAGTCGTTCGGCCACGGACAGCACCTGGCCCAGCTTGTCCGCAGCAATCTTGTCGCCGCCGAAACGCGGCTGGTAGTGACTGTCCAGTGCCACGGCCACAGCTTCCGACTCGCCGTCGTGACGGGCGTAATAACGACCCATCACGCCCTGCAATTCGGGGAATTCGCCGACCATGCGGGTCAGCAGATCGCACTTGGCCAGGCTGGCAGCACGGGTCGCCTCGGCCGCATCCACCCCGACCCGGTTGGCAACGATCCGCGCCAGCTCCGCCACGCGCAGGCTCTTTTCCCACTGACTGCCCAGCGCTTGTTGGTAGGTGACCTGTTGCAGTTGTTCCTGGTAGCTGGCCAACGGGGTCTTCAGGTCTTCGTCCCAGAAGAACTTCGCGTCGGCGAAACGAGGTCGGATGACCCGCTCGTAACCGCGGCGGATCTCCGCCGGATCCTTGCTCTGGATGTTGGCGATACCAATGAAGTGCTCGGTCAGCTTGCCCTCGGCGTCAAATACCGGCACGAACTTCTGGTTCGCCACCATGGTGGTCACCAACGCTTCGGGCGGTACAGCAAGGAAGGCGCGCTCAAACTTGCAGGCGATCGCCACCGGCCATTCCGTGAGATTGGCCAGTTCGGTCAGCAGCCTGTCGTCCAGCCGCGGCGTACCGCCGATACCCGCGGCTACCTGCGCGATCTCCTCGCGGATGCGCTGGCGTCGCTCGAGCGGGTCAGCCAGCACCTTCGCCGCGCGCATGGCGTCCAGCCAGCCGTCCGCGTCAGCCACGTGCACCGGTTTGGGACGCATGAAGCGGTGGCCATGCGACTGGCGTCCACTGGTCAGGCCCAGCACCTCACCATCGATGATCTCCGCACCGTGCAACATGACCAGCCAGTGCACCGGCCGCACGAAGCTGTAATCGTGATCGGCCCAGCGCATCGGCCGTGGAATCGGCAGCGTTTTCAGCGCCTCGTCGACCACCTCCGGCAGCAGGGTGGCCAGCGACTGGCCGGCTTTCACTGTGCGCCAGACGAACCACGCGCCCTTGTCGGTTTCCAGCTTTTCCAGCTGGCTGACCTCCACGCCACAGGAGTGCGCGAAGCCAAGCAGCGCCTTCGACGGCTGGCCTTCGGCATCGATCGCGGAGGCCAGTGCGGGGCCACGACGCTCGATCGACTGGTCCGGCTGGGATGTCGCGACCGCAGGAATGAAAACCGCCAGCCGGCGCGGTGAGGCGTAAGCGAGAGCCCGGTCCAGCCCGGCGGTCACCCCACGTTTGGCCAGACCGTCGCAGATACCGCGCAGGAAGGCTGCAGCCAATTCATCCAGCGCCTTCGGCGGCAACTCTTCGGTACCCAGTTCGACCAACAGCGACTTGCCGGCGCTCATGCGGCTTGCTCCTGACTGACCTGGGCTGCGTTCTTCAGGCCTGGAAAGCCCAGCTTTTCGCGTTGCGCCACATACGCCTCGGCCACGCCGCGCGACAGTGTGCGCACGCGCAGGATGTAACGCTGGCGCTCGGTGACGCTGATCGCCCGGCGCGCATCGAGCAGGTTGAACGTGTGGCTGGCCTTCATGACCTGTTCGTAAGCCGGCAACGGCAGGTTGGCTGCCACCAGCTTGTTCGCCTCGCCCTCGCATACGTCGAACCAATGCAGCAGTTCGGGCACGTTGGCGTGTTCGAAGTTGTAAGTGCTCTGCTCGATCTCGTTCTGCAGGAACACGTCGCCGTAAGTGACGACTCCGCGCGGACCGTCGGTCCAGACCAGGTCGTAGACGTTGTCCACGTTCTGCAAATACATCGCCAGCCGTTCGAGGCCGTAGGTGATTTCACCGGTGACCGGGCGACATTCGAGTCCGCCGGCTTGCTGGAAATAAGTGAACTGGGTCACCTCCATGCCGTTCAACCAGACTTCCCAGCCCAGCCCCCACGCGCCCAGCGTTGGCGACTCCCAGTTGTCCTCGACGAAGCGCAAGTCATGCACCAGCGGATCGAGACCGAGCTCCTTCAACGAGCCGATGTACAACTCCAGGATGTTCTCGGGGTTGGGCTTCATTACCACCTGATACTGGTAGTAATGCTGCAGACGATTGGGATTCTGGCCGTAGCGGCCGTCGGTGGGCCGGCGCGAGGGTTGTACGTAGGCCGCGGACCACGGCTCCGGGCCGAGTGAGCGCAGGAACGTGGCCGGGTGGAAGGTACCGGCGCCGACCTCGGTGTCGAGCGGCTGCAGCAGTACGCAGCCCTGCTCCGCCCAATAGCGGTTCAGGGTCTGGATCACATCCTGGAAGGTGCGCGCAGGCATGGCGTTCCGTGAGCGTGGGTAAAGCGCGTTAGTATAGCTGCAGCGCGCTTTGTGGCTGGAAATCCAGTCGCTCAAGTGGCGCAGAGGACACCTTGCGGATGGCTGTATCACCACAAATCGCAACCCTGCTCGGGCGCCGCGGCCGACTGGAATTGGACGAGGTGCTGGCCGCGCTGATGGTCGACGGTTATGTGCTGGCCGAAGACGCCAAAAATGTGCGCATGGGCGCGCGCGCAGGACGCAGTACGGTGGAGTTGCATCCCCTGGTGTTGATCGCCAACGCCAAACTGGCCAACCAGCACGATCCCGCCCGGCCGCTGAGCCTGGAGATACTGACCGAATGGCTGGCCGGCCACGCCGGGTTGGCCTATCTGAAAATCGATCCGATGAAGATCAACGTCGCTACGGTCACCCAGGTGGTGAGCCTGGCGTACGCCAAGCGGCATCGCATTCTGCCGATCGCCGCGAGTGTCGGCGAAGTGACGTTCGCCACCAGCGAACCGTTTGACGACGGCTGGGCGCCGGACCTTGCGCAGATGCTGCGCCGTGACATCAAGCGCGTGGTTGCCAGTCCGCTGGACATCAATCGTTACCTGCAGGAGTTCTACGGGGTCCAGCGTTCGATTCAGCTCGCCCAGGACGCCAAGACCGGCAGCGACAGTTCGGCGGCGGTCCTCAACTTCGAACAGCTGGTCGAGCTGGGCAAGAGTGGCGAGGTCGGTGCGGACGATCGCCATGTGGTGCACATCGTCGACTGGCTGCTGCAATACGCGTTCGAGCAGCGCGCCTCGGATATCCACCTCGAACCACGACGCGAGGCCGGCGCCATCCGCTTCCGCATCGACGGCTTGATGCAGAAGGTATTCGAGCTGCCGGCCCCGGTGATGACCGCGGTCACGGCGCGCATCAAGATCCTGGCGCGCATGGACGTGGCCGAGAAGCGCCGGCCGCAGGATGGCCGCATCAAGACGCGTTCGGCCACCGGTCGCGAAGTCGAGCTGCGCATTTCGAACATGCCCACGGCATTCGGCGAGAAGGTGGTGATGCGCATCTTCGACCCGGACCTGGTGGTCAAAGACTTCGCCCAATTGGGTTTCTCCCCCCGCGAAACCGCCACCTGGCGCAGCATGGTCGAGCGGCCGCACGGCATCGTGCTGGTCACCGGCCCGACCGGTTCAGGCAAGACCACCACCCTGTATTCCACGCTGAAACATTTAGCCACACCCGAGCTCAACGTGTGCACGGTAGAAGACCCGATCGAAATGGTCTCGCCGGAATTCAACCAGATGCAGGTGCACGCGGCGATCGACCTGGATTTCGCCACGGGCGTGCGCACGCTGCTGCGGCAGGATCCGGACATCATCATGGTCGGCGAGATCCGCGACCTGGAGACCGCGCAGATGGCGGTGCAGGCCTCGCTCACCGGCCATCTGGTGCTGTCGACCCTGCACACCAACGATGCACCCAGTGCGGTCACCCGCCTGCTCGACCTAGGTGTGCCGCACTACTTGATTCAGTCCACCCTGACTGGGGTGGTGGCGCAGCGACTGGTGCGCACGCTGTGCCCACATTGCAAGCAGGCCGCCACCCAGGACCCACAGGCCTGGAATGTGCTCACCCACGGCTGGAACATGCCGGTGCCAGAGCATGTGTGCAAGCCGGTCGGCTGCCTCGAATGCCGCAATACCGGCTTTATGGGACGCACCGGCATCTACGAGATGATGAAGGTGTCGCCGCGTTTGCGCGGCATGATCTCAGCCCAGCTCGATCTCGGTGGCTTCGGCCAGGCAGCGCTGGCCGAGGGTATGCGTCCACTGCGCATCTCGGCCGCCGACCAGGTCGCGGCCGGAGTGACCACGGTCCAGGAAATACTTACCGTCTTGCCGCCGATCGACGGATTCACTGATGAGTGACTACAGCAACCCACCGACACCCCGCGGAACCCTTGCATGAAGCCTGTCTTGATCATTCGTGCCGGCCGCGCGCCGGACGCCATCCGCGCCCGCCATGGCGACTTTCCGCACTGGTTTCGGGTAGGCGCCGGATTGCCTCGTGAGCGGGTACAGATCGTGGATGTGGCCGCTGGCGAGGCGCTACCGCCGGCGGAGTCCGTGGCGGGCGCCATCATCACCGGTTCCGGAGCGATGGTCACCGAGCGTCTCGACTGGAGCGAACGTGTTGCCGGCTGGATTCGTAACGCCATGGACGAGGAGCTGCCGCTGTTCGGCGTTTGTTACGGGCATCAGCTGATGTCTCACGCGCTGGGCGGGCGGGTCGGTTACCTGCCGGGTGGGCGCGAGATCGGCACACAACCGATCGAATTGTCGCCTGGCTATACCAGCGATCCGCTGACTCGCGTCCTGCGCGGAGGTTTCCGCGCGCACACCACCCACGAGCAAAGCGTGCTGGAGCCACCTTCGGGGGTGACGGTCCTGGCGCGCTCCGCACGCGATCCGCATCAACTCCTGCGCTACAGCCCGAACGCAATCAGCGCGCAGTTCCACCCCGAATTCAACGCCGAGGTGATGCGTGCCTACATCCGCCGCAAACGTGCCGACCTCCGTCATGAAGGCGCCGATCCCGAGCGGATCTTTCGGGCCGTGGCCGCCACGCCGATGTCGCGGCGGCTGCTGCGTCAATTCGCTCGTGTACACGAGTGGAACAAGAGGTCCTGACCGCACCCGCCTTCAGCCGCGCAAGCGACGGGCGATCGCGTCCCTCGAAAACAGGGCAAAAGCCAAACCGAACACGAAGCCACCAATGTGCGCCCACCACACGTAGGAGCCATAGCTCGGCCCCGCATAGCTGAACAACAACTGCAGCAACACCCAGATCCCGATCAGCAGGTAGGCCGGCACGCGCACAAATTCAAGATAGAGCCCCAGCGGCAGTACCAACCCCAGCCGCGCGCGTGGGAACAAGGCGACGTACGTGCCCACCACCGCCGACACGGCACCGCTGCAGCCAATGATCGGCAGACGCACCCCGGCCAGCGACAGTGCACCGATCAAGTTGGCCACAATCCCGCCGACGACAAACAGCAACAGGAACCGCAACGAGCCCAACGCCCGTTCGCCGGGCAACCCGAAGATCACCAGGAATAACAGGTTGCCCAGCAAATGCAGCCAGGTGACGTGGATGAACAAGGCCGTAAACAGGCGCAGCAGGGCCGGGTCGGTCAACTGCGGCAGCAGCGCCTCATGCGGGTCGAAGATATTTGCCGGCACCGTCCCCCAACGCAGCAACAACGCAACGCGCTGTGGTACCGGCATCATCGCCAGTCCGACAAAACACACCACGCAAACACTGACAATCAGCAAGGTTGCCCAGTGCCAGCGAGGTCGGCGACGCGTTTCGACGTGGATAAACAACGGCTCCTCCTCGGGTACTCGCGGCGACAGGCAACGGCTGCCCATCATAGGTGATCGAGGCCGGCCAACTTCGCTGGAATTATTCCTTCGGAAAAATGCGTGGTGGCGGCCGGGTGCTGCCGCGATCGGCGGTCGCGACCAAAACACAGGCAAAGAAAAAGTCCCACCGTTCGGGTGAGGATTGATCAGGATAAAGCCCCTGGCGGTGACCTGTTGCGGGTCGCGACCTGCGGTCGCCACCGCAACAGCCGCGTCTCGAACGCCACAAAGACGAAGGCCTCCCCGGGTGGGGAGGCCTTCTTGGATAAAGCCCCTGGCGGTGACCTACTCTTGCATGGAAAAACCACACTACCATCGGCGCATGCGCGTTTCACTTCTGAGTT
>JBDTKM010000066.1:0-15583 GCA_039935315.1 Rhodanobacter sp.
ATGCGCAGCGTATCGCCCTCGACGAGACGCGTATCCGGCTTGGCTCGCTTGCCGTTCACGCGCACCTGGCCGGTACGCAAAAGACGGTAAATCATGCTCTTGGGAACGCCCTTGAGCAGAGTGATCAAGGCGTTGTCGATCCGTTGGCCGTCTCGCTCAGGGCCGATCGCGACTTGACGTACACCCTGAGGTGCGTCCGGGGAAGTTGCCGTCTGCATTGAAAAAAACCTGCTTAGATAGGATACTCGCCAAGCGCTGGTTTCCACCCATCTGCCGTCTGGATCGGGGGGAGTGCCCGCCCGTGACGTCGGCGAGGATTGCGCCGGTTGCCTTTGGCTACCGGTCGCGGCTCCCTTTCATCGTAACGGTTTGGGCTGGTGTTTGTCCGATGCCACCCGGTATCGCGGCAGCAGGCGCAGCTGACCGAATCATCCCCGACACCGATAACGGTGCCGTTTTTTTGCCGCTTAACTGCAGCGACGCACTCCCCGGCAGGCCGCCACGCAAGGCGCCACGAGGCTCGCGACGCGCAGCCAAGCCGAGGATAACCACCATGAAACGTATGTTGATCAACGCGACTCAGCGTGAAGAGTTGCGCGTGGCCATTGTCGATGGCCAGACCCTGTACGACCTGGACATCGATATCCCCTCGCGGGAACAGAAAAAGTCCAATATCTACAAGGGGCGAATCACCCGAGTTGAAGCTTCGCTCGAAGCCTGCTTTGTCGAATACGGTGCCGAACGCCACGGTTTCCTGCCGCTGAAGGAAATTTCCCGCGACTACTTCACTGCAGGCCTCGACCATCACAAGTCGAGCATCCGCGAACTGGTCAAGGAAGGCCAGGAAGTCGTGGTGCAGGTGGAGAAAGAAGAGCGCGGCAACAAGGGCGCCGCCCTGACGACTTTCATCAGCCTGGCCGGACGCTACATGGTCCTGATGCCGAACAACCCGAAGGCCGGCGGCGTCTCGCGCCGGATCGAGGGTGAGGATCGGCAAGCGCTGAAAGAAGCCCTGGATCACGTCACCGTACCTGATGATGTCGGCCTGATCGTGCGCACCGCCGGCCTCGGTCGCGATGCCGAAGAGCTGCAGTGGGATCTGGACTACCTGCTGACTTTGTGGAAGGCCATCTCCGAGGCCGCCCTCACTCAGAAGGCGCCGTTCCTGATCTATCAGGAGTCGAAATTATTCATCCGTGCTTTGCGCGATTATCTGCGTAGCGACATCGGCGAGATCCTTATCGACGACGAGCCGCTGTACAACGACGCCCGCGAGTTCATGCAGCAGGTCATGCCCAACGCGCTGCGCAAACTGAAGCTGTACCAGGACGACGTCCCGCTGTTCACCCGCTATCAGATCGAGACCCAGATCGAGAGCGCGTTTGATCGGCAGGTGCGCCTGCCATCCGGCGGCTCGATCGTGATCGACCAGACCGAGGCGCTGACCGCGATCGACGTCAACTCGGCGAAGGCCACCAAGGGCAGCGACATCGAGGAAACCGCGTTCAACACCAACTGTGAAGCCGCAGTGGAGATCGCCCGTCAGGCGCGTATCCGTGATGCTGGCGGCCTGCTGGTCATCGACTTCATCGATATGGACAGCCCTCGCCACCAGCGCGAAGTGGAAGATCGCATGAAGGACGCGCTGAAGCTCGACCGCGCCCGCGTGCAGGTTGGCCGTATTTCGCGCTTTGGTTTACTCGAGTTGTCACGCCAACGGTTGCGTCCAAGCCTGGGCGAGGCGACCCAGATCACCTGCCCACGCTGCGACGGCCACGGCCAGATCCGCAGCGTGGAATCGCTCTCACTGTCGACCCTGCGCCTGATCGAAGAGCACGCGATGAAAGACAACACCGGCCAAGTGCTGGTGCAGGCCCCGGCTACCGTGGCCAACTATCTGCTCAACGAGAAGCGTGCCGGCGTGGTGGAGATCGAGCTGCGCCACAAAGTGCATGTGATGATTGTTGCCGACGAGAAGTTGCAGACGCCGCACATCGAGATCCAGCGCATCCGCGAAGCGGACATGGGCGAGCACAGCAAACCCAGCTACGAAATGCTGACCGCGTTGGAAACTGCCGAACTGCCCAAGATGGGCCAGACCCTGGGCAGCAGCGAGCAGCCTGCGGTAAGCGGGATCGTGCCAGGCAACCCTGCACCCGTGCGCGCGGAAGTCGAAGTCGCCGAGCCCATCGCTACGACACAACCAGCGCGCCAGCGTTCGGCTGCCGTCCCCCGCGCAGAGGTCAAGGCGGCTCCGGCAGGCGGTCTGATTGGCCGCCTGTTGGGCTGGTTCCGCAGTGCCGAAGCGGGAGCGCCCACGCCAGCGACGCCTGCCAGCAGCAAAAACGCCAGCAGTCGTTCCGGACGTGACGAGCGCGGACCGCGCGCTGGCGGCCGCGGGGCAAGCGCCTCCCAAGGATCCCCTTCACGTCAGCCACGGCGGGAATCAGCCGCGTCGCAAGGGCAAAAGTCCAGCACCGCACAGCCAACGCGTGGCAACCGCCAGCGCAGTGGCGAAGCCTCATCGCGCCAGCCAGCACAGGCGCAGTCACAGACGGCGCGTGCCGAACGCCAGCCCAGGACTGTGCAGGCCAACGAGCACGCTGCGTCGCGACCAGAGCGTAAGACTCCGCAAGCCAAGGCGGAACAGCCACCTCGCGCACCGAGTGCGGAGCGTCCAACTGCCGAGCCGCTGGACGACGCCGCCAAGACAGCAGCCGTGCTCGCCATTGCGCCCGCCGAATCCATGCCGGGAATCCCCGCCGAAGGTGTCGCCGAGGAGGACAGTGGCGACATCGATGGCAGCGCGGCGCGGCGCCGCCGTGGACGCCGCGGCGGACGTCGCCGTCGCCGTCCTGACGAGGACGCGACGGGGACGAGCACGACGGACGTTGCATCCGCCCAGGCGCTGGATGACGAGGATCGCGACAGCGCGCAGAAGGCTTCGGTCGATCCCAAGCCATTGGCTTCGGTTTCGGCTTCGGCTGCTGCTGCCGCCGCACCCGCCTCTGCTGTTCACGCTCCACGTGTCGTATCAGACGACGACGCCCCGCAAGGGGTCCCAGCGACAGGGTCAGACGAGAAACAGGCCACCACGGCGGCTCGCACGACCGCACGGGAGCCGGACGCAGAGGTGGCGGAAAAGGCCCCCCCGGCCGCCTCGACAGCTGCCGATGCGGGCGCGAGCAGGCGAGTCCACACGACGACGACCAGCCCGACCACTGCGACGTTCAGCCTGCCGACCTTGCCGCCTGTCCCGGAGCAGGCTGCGCCAGCGATCGCTGCCAGCAGCGCCGCTCCGGCAGCGCCGAAGCCGGCTTCGCCGACTGCGACGTCCCCCAGCCAGCCCGACCTCGCCAGCGCCGAGGTGTCTCACTCAAGCGGCGCCCAGCCTGCCGCCACTCCGGAGCCAGTTCGTACGGACAAGCCAACGGCGACAGCCGCTGCGACGGCGACATCGGCACTTGGCGACGCACCCACAGCGCCCGGCCCGGACGCCTCGAAGCCAGCGTCAGATGCCGCGCAATCAGCGGGTGCGGTGACTGCAACGTCATCAGCTTCGTCGGCCCATCCAGTTGATGCGGCCTCCGTTGATGCGCCGAATCCTGCGCCTGCAAGCCGTCCGTCGGCCCAGAGATCAGCCGACATGGACGGTTCGGCTCACGCGCAGGTCTCCCCACCGAGGCCCGCCCAGGGCGACTTACTGAGCCAACCAGATCCTGCGACAACGCGCCATTCGCCGGCCCGCGAGGCCACCGCCCACCCAACCAGCGCCAGCGCACCGGGGAAGGAAGGCATGCCGAGCGACGATTCCAACGGCTAGGAGCCTGTCGGGCTTTGGTGGGCGAGGCGAGAATTCGTCTGCGTGAGGACGGCGAATCGTCGGAAATATGGACCACATAGGCGGATTCGCAGACCGGCCGACCAAAGTCCGACAGACTCCTAGACTGGCAACCCGCTGAAGAAGAGAAAACCGGACATCCGTCCGGTTTTCTCTTTCACGTGTTGGCGCGAGAGTGCCGCTCGCGTCGCACCGATCGATCCCGCGTCATGTCAACAGCCAACGTGATGGCTTGGCGCATCGATCAGCCCGTGCACCGTCATCAAGTGCGCCAGGCTCAGCACATGATCCACCTGCAATTTCTCCATCAAACGCTGCTTGTAAGTGGAGACGGTTTTCGGGCTCAGGCTGAGTTGCTCGCCAATCACCGTGAGCGGCTTGCCGCGCACCAGCATCATGGCCACTTCCAGTTCACGGCTGGAAAGCACGTCGAACGGCGAGACGTTGCCATCGAGGGTGGCAAGCGCAAGTTGTTGGGCAACCGCCGGCGCCAGATAGCGCCGACCGCTGGCGACCTGGCGTACCGCCGCCACCAGCTCCTCCGCACCGCACCCTTTGGTCAGATACCCGAGCGCGCCAGCATCCAGCAGGCGCTTGGGGAAGCGGGCGTCATCCACCACCGTCACGACGACGATGTGGGTGGGTAATTTCGCCCGGCACACGCGCTCGGTGAGCTCGATACCGCTCATTCCCGGCATATGCACATCGACCATGGCGATCTGGGGCGACAAACTGCGAATCAGGCGCAAGCCCTCTTCCGCACTGCCGGCCTCGCCGCTGATATGGATATCAGGCTGCTGTTGCAAGATCATCCGGAAGCCGGTGCGAACCAGCTCATGATCGTCCACCAAGACCACATTGATCACGTGACGCCCTCCTTGGTTAGGCCGTTCGAAATTAGGCCCCATGCTGCCCCATTGCAAGCCGCCAGACACACACTCCAAAACGACATGGCTCAAGCGGCACGCACCGACGGCTGCCGTGACTCGCCTGAACGCAGAATCCAGTGTCATATCAGCAAATATGATCTTGGCAAGTTGGCGGCCACTCCCGTTCCGCCCGCCGAATTCCGATCACATGAGCAACGCTGTAAGCCCAAGACCTCCCACTTTTGCCCTCGTGGCAACGATATATGAAACCGCCCCGTTACCGTCCCCAGTCCCCGCCGCCCAATTCAGGATGTCACGCACTGCGCTGCCAGAATGTCGGCACAAGCCTATAGAGAGCGTGCGAAAGTTCGCCACCGAGCGGCGCCGAGAAGCCGGATTTCCGTTCGGAACCGCTACGGCGATCTGCGGGCGTGCGCCAGATTTGTGGGTACGCACACGCAAACGACAACAAAAAGGTAGCAATTATGCATGCTGCCCGCTTGTTAGCTGGCGCATATGGCTTGCCCGGTTCGTCGGTCTGCGCCTGACTTCCAGTGTCGGCTTGCGCCTGACGATCATCGGCGGATTGCCCGACCAGCGGGCAGGGTCAGGATGCCTCAATCACACGCATGTCTATGGACGGTGCAGGCCACATCGCATCCGCTGGAATCGCGCTACCACCTAACGCAGCACCGCTGACAGGCTATTAAAAAAGCAACCCCCGTCGCCGAGAGTTGCTCACGTTCCAATAGGCTTGAACGGACGACTCAGACCATGCGCCGGCGCCGCTCCACGAACGCGCCAAGCAGCAGGACGCCGAGGCCGAACATGCCGAGCGAGGCCGGGCTCCGGCACACCGACAGACGCATCGCTACCGATGTCAAGAGTAAAGCTCTGGTCCGCTCCGGTGCCCCACGTCCATACGTAAGTCCCGGGCGTCAGGCCGAGACTGGCGATGGTTGAGTTGTCCCAAGTTGCTACGCTCGACAACATGGTGCCTGTCGCGTAACCAGTTGGCAGATCGATCGTTCCACCGGCCCCGTACAATTCGAGACTGTCTCCGCTAAAGGAGCTGGCATTCGGTGACACGCCAGTCCCAAAACTCTGCGGTCCGATGAGCCCAGTAAAGATGTTAACCACTTTAGATGTTGAGCTGCTCAAAACTATTTGACCACCCGCCGCGTAGAAATACGGCCCATAGGACGGGGTTGTGCCCTGCAGCGTCAGGCTGGTCAGATCGAACGCGCCGTTTCCGGTGGCGACGACATTGTTTCCCTGGTGCAGCACTTTGAGGACGTACGGCGTGGCCTGGGCGATCCCCGGTGCTAGCAGCACGGCGGCAGCCGATGCCGCCAGGCCAAGCGGCAGCAACCGCCTCAGACAACGATTAAAGAACTTGCGCATGGGATTCCCTTCAGTGAGTGAAGAACAATTCCCCCTTGCGAGTTCCAAGCATTTTTCACGCTATTCAAAGAAGTGCGCGTTATTCAATGTGTTGTTGTTTCGGTGAAATCCAGATTCGCCGAAAGTTGTAAAGAACTTCGACATATCAAATTACAAAAAGCTGCGATTTCGACTACGCAGCCTGCGCGCGCCATCCGTCCAAATAGTCCGCCCACGCCTGCATCATTCGGGTGCGCTCGTCCAGATATTGCGCGGCGTGAGTGCAAGCGTCGCGCACCATGTTGCTTTCGGCATGGGCAGGCTGGCGCTCGATAACGTCGGCGTTCCAGCCCATCTCATTGAGCCGGGTCGCTGCCATGCTGCGGAAGCCGTTGCCCGATCATTTCGTCGCCGGTGTAGCCCAGCCGTCGCAATGCGGCGTTGATCGTGTTTTCTGACGTGGCCGGCTTGCCGTGCGCAGTCCAGGAAATACAAAGCGTGCGACTCTCGTCAGCGGGCACAGCTCGCGCAGGATCGCTGCGGCTTGCGCACACAGTGGCACAAGCTGCGCGCCCTTCATCTTCATGCGCTCGCCCGGTATGCGCCAGATAGCGCCGTCCAGATCAAACTCCACCCACTCGGCCTGCCGTAGCTCGCACGGTGGCACGAATACCAGTGGCGCCAGCTTCAACGCTGCGAGCGTGACGTATTGCCTGGTGAATCCGTCGATGGCGCGCAATAACTCGCCCATTTTGGAGGGGTCGGTAATAGCTGCATGGTGCCTGCCCTTGGGTGCCTTCAATGCCTTGCGCAGCGCCGCCGTAGGGTCACTGGCTGCCTTGCCTTTCAGCACGGCATAGCGGAACACCTGCCCGGCCTTGATCTTGGCACGCTTGGCGGTTTCCAGCCTGCCGCTTTCCTCGACCTTGCGCAGTGCCTCCAGCAGTTCGCCCGGCGTGATCTCGGCAATCGGGCGGCTGCCAATTTCAGGAAACAGGAACGTTTCCAGAATCCAGCAGCTTTTATTTGTGGTCACCTCGGCCACCTGTTGCCGCTCCATCCATTCGCGGCCCACGGCCTCGAACGTATCAGCCGCGACGGCCACGGCTTCCGCTTCCCCCTGCTTGGCCTGCTTGCGTGCCGCGCCGGGGTCTACACCGTCAGCAAGCAAGCGGCGTGCATCCTCGCGCCGGTTTCGCGCGGCAGCCAGCGTCACGCGGTCATAGACGCCAAGCGCCAGCCGCTTTTCCTTGCCGCCGTGCCGATACTTCAAACGCCAGTATTTCGCGCCGGTCGGCATCACTTCCAGATACATGCACCCACCATCGGCCAGCTTGTGCGGCTTGCCACGCGGGGCAGCCTTGCCGACAGCGGTATCAGTCAGCGACATGGAGGCATCTCCAGCGGTGCAAAACCACGAATACGGCTTGTGCCCCGAATACGCCCCAAAACTTGCCAGGATTGCAATACACCGTTTCAGACGTTTCCGGACGCCACAGGCACAAAAAACCCCGTAGCTACACGGGGTCAAGTGTGTTTTCTGGACTTCGTTGGACGTCCTCAAACTGTCAAATGGTGCCCAAGAGGGGACTCGAACCCCTACGAATTTCTTCGCTACCACCTCAAGGTAGTGCGTCTACCAGTTCCGCCACCTGGGCAGGTGTGTTGCTTTAGTGCTTCTTCGGCGGCGTTGGCGCCGGCACGTCACCCTGGCTTTGGGCCGGGACGCTATTGCTGTTGCGATTGCCGGTCGCCGGCGGGGTCGCTGCGGGGACGATCTTGCCCGCGCTGGCCGGCGTGGCAGAGGGTACTTCGGTACCCGCTGCGGCGCCCGCAGCCGACTTGGCGGGTGCGGGTTGCGCGGTCGTCCCGGCCATCACGCCGAGGCCCGCACCGCTAGCCTGCGGCGCGCCGTTTATATGCAGGTACATGCCCATGCCCAGACTGAGCACGAAGAACAACGCACCCAGCACGCCGGTGGCGCGAGTCAGGAAGGTCGACGAACCCCGCGCGCCGAACACCGTGGCCGACGCGCCGCCGCCAAAGCCGGAGCCAGCATCGGCGCCCGCGCCGTTCTGGAGCAGGATCAGCACGATCATCGCCGCAGCGATCAGGATGTAAAACACCATGAAAATGACGAACATAAATTTCTTGTGGAGCCTGTTTGCTAGCTGGCTTGGGGCGCTTGATGTGCAGCGGTGCAGATGGCGAGGAAGTCGGCTGCGGTCAATGAGGCGCCACCGATCAATCCACCGTCCACGTCCGCCTGCGCGAACAACTCGGCGGCATTCGCCGCCTTGACGCTACCGCCGTAAAGCAGTCGAGTCAGACGGGAAAGTGTAGCATCTTCGGTTTCCAGTTGGCTACGAATGAAACGATGCACCTGCTGGACCTGCGCTGGCATGGCGGTCTGGCCGGTACCGATGGCCCAGATCGGCTCATAGGCAATCACTGCCGTATCGAAACTGGCGACTCCGGAACCACGCAGGACCGCCGCCAATTGGCGTGCGATGACCGCTTCGGTCTCGTCGTTCTCACGCTGTTCCTGGGTCTCGCCCACGCACAGGATCGGCGTGAGTCCCGCAGCAACTGCGGCGGCAAACTTTTGCGCCACCAACTCATCGTCTTCATGGTGGTACTGCCGTCGCTCGGAATGTCCGACCAGCACCCAGCGTACGCCGACATCCGCCAGCATCGCTCCGGAGACCTCACCGGTATAAGCACCCTGCCCCTCATGCGTGCTGAGATCTTGTGCGCCGATGCCCAAACCACGGTCGCGATGCTGCGTGACCAGCTCGGCCAGGTAGGGAAACGGCGGAAACACGGCGACATCGATCGAAACGGGCTTGGCCGCGGCGATCTCGTCGACCAGGGCGGCGGCCATCGAACGGCTGCCGTACATTTTCCAGTTGCCGGCGACGAATTTCTTGCGCATGGGATGCTTCCGCGGCGAACGAACGGCCAGCTTAACGAGCGCCGGCGACGGCGGCAAACGTCAGCATGTCGCAATCTGCTGGCGCCAAATGGCTTGGGTAGTCAAGATACGGTTCCGCCCAAGGGAGCATCCCATGACGTCTGCGCGCCCGCTCAGCCTGATTACCGGCGCCTCATCGGGCATCGGCGCCGAGTTCGCCCGACAGCTCGCCGCGCGCGGACACGATCTGGTCATTACCGCACGTCGCGCCGACCGGTTGGAGAATCTGGCCACCGAGCTGCGCGCGCGGCACGGCGCCGGGATCACCGTGTTTGCGCACGACCTCGCCGACCCCGCCGCCGTAACGTGGCTGTGCGATGCACTGGACCAGCGCGGACTGCAGGTGGACTGTTTGATCAACAATGCCGGTTACGGGGTGCCCGGCACGTTCGACGCCAACGATTGGGCCACGCACGCTGACTTCCTGCGCGTCCTGCTGACTGCACCCACCGAGCTGGCGTGGCGCCTGCTACCGGGCATGCGCGAGCGTGGGCATGGCCGCATCATCAATGTTGCCTCGCTGGCCGGGCACGTCCCGGCACCAGCCGGACACACTTTGTATGCGGCGAGCAAGGCGTATCTGATCAAATTCTCGCAAGCGCTGGCGCTGGAAAATCGTTCACGCGGAATCCTTGTGTGCGCGTTGTGCCCGGGCTTTACCTGGTCCGAATTCCACGACGTCACCCGCACCCGCAGAAAGATGGACGAGCTGCCACGCTACATGTGGCTGAGCGCCACGGAAGTAGTACGTGAGGGCCTTGCCGCCACCGAGCGTGGCGATGTCGTCTACATCCCGGGCCGGGTAAACCGCTTGATCAAGGCCATGCTGCAACTGATGCCGGATCGGCTGGCGCTGCGCTTGTCTGCACGGCAGGGAAAGCGCTACCGCGACACCCAATAGGCACGCACGATAGGCACGCACGCCGCCGCATGGAGAACCTGCGCGCGGCGCACCGCTGACGCTGTTCCTGGTCAACAGGTCCCGCGCGTGTTGAAAGCCAGCGGTGGCGACCAGACGCAAGAGCACCGTATTTTTTCTGGATGGCCTGGACCGCACCGAAAACTGAAAACGCACACCAGACACCGCTTTCAGCCTAGATCAGCTTGATTTCCCGCAACCGCTGCAGCAGGTATTCGTGCGAGCTGATCGAGCTGTCGTAACGACGAGGGTTGTCTGGCGTGATGCATGAATCGAGCGGATCGAGCATCACGTCCGGATTCGGGTGCAGGAAAAAGGGCACCGAATAGCGTGGCTTGCGCGCATTCTCGTTCGGTGGGTTGACCACCCGGTGCGAGGTGGACGGATACACGTGGTTGCTGAGCCGCTGCAACATGTCGCCGATGTTGACCACGATCGCATCGCCCGCGGTGGTGATCGGCAGCCACTCGCCATCACTGAGCACTTCCAGCCCTTCGGCGCTGGCGCCCACCAGCAAGGTGATGAAGTTGATGTCCTCGTGTGCGCCGGCACGCACGTTGGGCACGTTCCCGTCGGGGATGGGCGGATAATGCAGTGGCCGCAGGATCGAGTTGCCCACGTTGGTCTTGTCTTCGAAGAAATTCTCCGGCTGCTTGATGTGCAGCGCCAGCGCACGCAGCACGCGCGTGCCGAGCTGGTCCAGCGCCGTGTACAGACCGTAGCCATAGTGCTTGAAATCCGGCACTTCGGCCGGCCAGATGTTTGGCGGCATCACATCGGCGAATTTCGAGTCACGCGGAATCTCGCGACCGATATGCCAGAACTCCTTGAGATCGGCGTACTGGCTACCCTTGGCGGTTTCCACCTTGAACGGCGTGTAGCCACGCGCACCGCCGCCGCCGGGCACGTGATAGCGCATCTTGGTGGCCGACGGCAGCGCGAAGAAGCGCCGGAACACGTCGTAGGAGCCGTCGATCAGCTCGCGTGCAATGCCGTGGCCGCTGATGCAGCAGAAACCGAATTCGCGGTAGGCCGCGCCAATCTCGGCGACGAAGGCGCCGCGCTCGGTGTCGTAACGACGGATATCGAGGGTGGGAACATGCTTCATGGCTGCAATCCATTCAATGGGCGTGCGGTCGGTATCCGCCACCGCAAGGGCGGGGCACGTCGGGCCTATCCATGGCGACCCTGGTACAACTACAGGTTCACGAGCGTTCGGCTACCGATTTTACAGTGCCGGCAAGCCTCTCCGCCAATTCCCGTACTTCCGCCGCCTCGGCGCCCTCAACCGTGACGCGCACCAACGGCTCGGTACCGGAGGCGCGCAAGACGACCCGGCCGCGACCGTGAAGGATCTGCTCGACCTCGCCCAAGACCTGGCGTACCTCATCGCTTTGCAGCGCTTCGCGCGCGCCACCAGCGCGCACGTTGAGCATGATCTGGGGAAGTTTCTTCAGCCCCTGGCGTGCTGTTGCCAGATCCTCGCCACGGTGCGCGAGCGCCTCCAGCACGGCCAGCGCGGCAATGATGCCGTCACCGGTGGTGGCACGATCCAGACACAAGATGTGACCGGAGGTCTCGCCACCGAGAATGCCTTGGTGCAGGCGCAGCTGCTGCATCACGTAGCGGTCGCCCACGTTGGCGCGGACCAGAGGCACATCCAGCTTGGCCAGCGCTTGCTGCAAGCCGAAATTGCTCATCAGGGTGCCTACCACGGGGCCGGTCAGCAGATCGCGCTCATGCAGGTGTCGCGCCAGGATGTAGAGGATGTCGTCGCCATCGGCCAGATCGCCATGCCGGTCAACCAGGATCAACCGGTCGCCGTCACCGTCGAACGCAATACCCAGGTCCGCCGCGTTGGCCAGCACCGCCTGTCGCAGCGCTTCGGGATGAGTCGAGCCCACCTCTTGATTGATGTTGAAACCATCCGGTTTGTCACCGATCACGATCACCTCGGCGCCCAGCTCGGCGAATACCCTCGGCGCCACCTGGTAGGTCGCGCCATGCGCGCAATCGAGCACCAGTTTGTGGTCCCGCAGGCTGAAATCCTCGGCGACCGTGGCCTTGCAAAATTCCGCGTAGCGCGCCACCGCATCGTCGATACGCACCGCTTTGCCCAGCTGCTCGGAAGCGACGGTGACGAATGCAGCATCGAGTTCCCGCTCGATCGCCAGTTCCACCTCGTCGGACAATTTTTCGCCCGCGGCCGAGAAGAACTTGATGCCGTTGTCGTAATGCGGGTTGTGGGACGCGCTGATCACGATACCGGCCTGGGCGCGCATCGAACGGGTCAGGAAGGCCACTGCGGGAGTCGGCATCGGCCCGAGCAGGCCGACATCGGCACCGGCGGCAACCAACCCTGCCTCCAGTGCGGATTCGAACATGTAGCCGGAAACGCGAGTGTCCTTGCCGATCAGTACGTTGGGGCGCCCCGCCCCCTGGCGCCGCAGCACCGCGCCGACAGCACGACCCAGCTGCAGCATGAAGTCCGCACTGATCGGCCATTCGCCAACCAGCCCGCGAATGCCGTCGGTACCGAAATATTTGCGCTCAGTCATCGTGTCTTCCTGGAGGTAGGGTTCGCTGCGGGGCGGCGGGGCGACGCTTCAATCGTCGTCCGGCCAGCGCGGCATCGCGGGTCGGTCATCCCGGCTCGGCACCACGTCGGCGGCGTGCACCGCCTGCCATACCGCCAGCGCATCGAGCGTGGGTAGCACGTCATGCACGCGGACCAGCCGCGCGCCACGCTGCACCGCGATCAGTGCCGCCGCCGCAGACCCCATCGCACGGTCGGCCGGGGTGGTGCGGCCGGTCAGCATGCCAATCATGTGCTTGCGCGACAGGCCGACATACACACCGCCGCCGAGGCTGGCAAAGCGCTCCAAAGCGCAAAGCAGGGCGAGGTTGTGCTCAAGCGTCTTGCCAAAACCAAAACCGGGATCGACCAGCACTTTGCGCCGATCGATCCCGGCCAGCTCGCACGCAAAAAGGCGGTCCGTGAGAAAACGGTGCACTTCGCCGACCACATCGCCGTATTCGGGGTTGTCCTGCATGCTGCGCGGCTCGCCCAGCATGTGCATCAGGCACACCGGCACGCCCAATTCGACGACTGCATCCATCGCGCCATCGCGGCGCAACGCGTACACGTCGTTGATCATGCCGGCGCCGGCCGCCACCGCAGCGCGCATCACTTGCGGCTTCGACGTATCGATCGAGATCGGCAGGGTGGTGCGAGCCACCAATTGCTCGATGACCGGCAGCACGCGGTGCAATTCTTCCTCCACTGACACTTCGTCGGCGCCGGGCCGGGTCGACTCCCCGCCGACGTCGAGCATGTCGGCGCCCTCCTCGGCCATGCGCAAGCCATGCGCCACCGCATCATCTACGCTGCGATGACTGCCGCCGTCGGAGAACGAATCAGGGGTGAGGTTGAGCACGCCGACTACCCGCGGACGGTCCAGCCACAGTGCTCGGCCGGCACAATCGAGCACGGGCGCAAATGGATCGTGCGGCACGCTCATGCCCTCGCCAGGTTGCACGGCGCGCCTCGCATCAAGCGCCCGCCTCGCCGCCGAGCTCGCCCATGAAGCGACGGTAGTAACGCAGCTCAGCGATCGAGTCGCGAATATCGGACAGCGCGGTGTGTGCTGATTCCTTGCCTACCGCGTTGGCAATTTCCGGCGCCCAGCGTCGCGCCAGTTCCTTGAGCGTGGACACGTCAAGGTTGCGGTAATGGAAATAATGCTCCAGCCGCGGCATTTGCCGGTGCATGAAGCGGCGGTCCTGGCAGATCGAGTTGCCGCACATCGGCGACTTGCCCGGCGGCACCCAGGCACGCAGGAAGTCCACCGTCGCGTGCTCGGCCATGGCGTGATCGGTTTCCGAGATCAGCACCTGGCGCCACAAGCCGGATTTGTGGTGCTGGTTGGTATTCCAGTTGTCCATCGACTCCAGCCGGTCTATCTCGTGGCGTATCGCGAACACCGGCCCGTCAGCCAGCACGTTCAGATTCTTGTCGGTAACCACCGTGGCGATCTCCAGAATCGAGTCGTTGTCGGTGTCGAGGCCGGTCATCTCCAGATCGATCCAGATCAGGTTGTCTTCGTGCGCTTGGCTCATGGAATCTCCTTGTACCGGCTAGTTTATCAGCCTTGCCCCGGTCCGATGCCCCCATGCGATGATCCGCGCATGCAGACCTTCTTCTGGCACGACTACGAAACCTCGGGCGCCGATACGCGACTGGACCGGCCACTGCAGTTCGCCGGCATCCGCACCAGCCTGGAGCTGGAGGTGATCGGCGAGCCGGTGATGTTCTACGGCAAGCCGTCGCGCGAGATGCCGCCTCATCCTGACGCCTGCATGATCACCGGGATCACGCCGCAGCAGGCCGAACGCGAGGGTGTCAGCGAGGCCGAGTTCGCCGCCCGCGTGCACGAACAGCTGGCGACACCGGACACCTGCGGTGTCGGCTACAACTCGCTGCGATTTGACGACGAATTCACGCGGCAGATGCTGTACCGCAACTTCTACGAGCCGTACGGACGCGAGTGGGAGAACGGCAACTCGCGCTGGGACCTGATCGACCTGGTGCGCATGTGCCACGCGTTGCGGCCTGAAGGCATCATCTGGCCGACCCGCGAGGACGGCGCGCCCAGCTTCAAGCTGGAACACCTGGCCCGTGCCAATCACCTCAACCAGGAACGCGCTCACGACGCGCTGTCCGACGTCTACGCGCTGATCGACCTGGCGCGACTGATCCGCACGCGCCAGCCGCGCCTGTGGAATTGGTACTACGCACTGCGGCGCAAGCAGAAGGTATTCGACCTGCTTGATGTGGTGAACATGACACCGCTGGTGCATGTATCTTCGCGCTACCCGGCCAGCCGCCACTGCCTGGCGCTGATTGCACCGCTGGCGGCGCATCCCAGTCGCAGCGGCGAAGTGATCGTGTACGACCTGGCCACCGATCCGGTCGAGTGGCTGGCGCTGGACGAAGGCGACATCGCCGATCGAATCTTCACGGCACGTGCCGATTTGCCCGAGGGTGTCGAGCGTATCCCGCTGCGCACCGTGCGGGCGAACCGTGCCCCCGCGCTGGCGCCGCTGTCGGTGCTGCAGGGTGTGGATCTGGAGCGCCTGCATTTGGACCTGGCGCGCTGCCAGGCGCACCGCGACACGCTGCATGCGGTCGACGGCCTGACCGAAAAGCTGCGCCGGGTGTTCCAGCGCGCCGCCGAGTTTCCCCCACCGGAAGATCCCGAGCTGGCGCTCTACGGCGGCGGCTTCCTGCCCGATAGTGACAAACGCCTGCTCGGCCAGGTGCGCGCCACGCCGCCGCAGGAACTGGGTGCACGAGCGTTCCGGTTTCACGATCCACGCTACCCCGAGCTGCTGTTCCGCTATCGGGCACGCAACTGGCCCGAGACCCTGACTGCAGAAGAGCGTGCGCACTGGGACGCGTTCCGCCACGCGCGGCTGACGCGGCCCACCGCCCTCACGGCGCTTACTCTGGACGACTTTTCCGCGCGCGTGGCCGAGCTGCGCCACGATCCTGCCGCGCAGGACAAACAGCCGCTGCTCGATCAATTGCAGGCGTG
>JBDTKM010000067.1:0-34330 GCA_039935315.1 Rhodanobacter sp.
GATTTGTCTGCAGGGCGCATGGTGGTGGACTGGGATCCTGAATTCTGACCTCGCTGGTGTGCGGGGCAACGAGGACAAGGATCATGCGCATCGATGTCGTCAGCCTGTTTCCCGACTTCGTGCGCCAGTGTGCCGCCGTTGGTGTAGTGGGACGCGCGCAGCAGCGAAAGCTGCTGCAGGTGGAAGCCTGGAACCCGCGCGACTACGCCACCGACAAGCATCGCAGCGTGGACAGCAGCACGTATGGCGGCGGTCCGGGCATGGTGATGATGATCGAGCCCTTGTGCACGGCTTTGATGGCCATGCGCGAGGCGGCACCGGAACCGGTGCACCTGATTTATCTCAGTCCGCAAGGAGCGCGGCTGACACAGGGCAGGGTGGAGGCGCTGGCAAAACTGCCGCGCATCGGCCTGCTGTGTGGACGTTACGAAGGTGTGGACGAGCGTCTGCTGGCGCACGAGGTCGACGAGGAGCTTTCCATCGGCGATTACGTGTTGTCCGGTGGCGAACTTGCTGCGGCGGTGATCATCGACGCGGTCGGCCGTTTGCAGGATGGCGCGTTGAACGACGCGACGTCGGCCGAGCAGGATTCATTTTCGGATGGGTTGCTCGATTGTCCGCACTTTGCAAGGCCGGTGCATGACGCGCTGGGTGATGTACCGGCGGTATTGCTGTCCGGTGACCATGCGGCGATCGCCCGCTGGCGCCTCAAGCAATCACTGGGACGAACCTGGTTGCGCAGGCCGGACTTGTTGTCACAGCGTGGGCTGGATGCTGCATCCCGTGCACTGCTGGACGAATTTCGCCGTGAGCATGCTGCACAGCAGCATTCACGGCACGACGATGTGGCCGAATGACGACCGCAGTTTTGACTTCGATTTACGTGAACCGACAGGTGCGCCATGAACAAGATCATTGAACAGTTCGAATCCGAGCAGATCACCCGCCAGCTGCCTGACTTCGGTCCCGGCGACACCGTGATCGTCAACGTCAAGGTGAAGGAAGGTAACCGCGAGCGCGTACAGGCGTTCGAGGGCATCGTCATCGCCAAGCGCAGCCGCGGCCTGCATTCGGCCTTCACCGTGCGCAAGATTTCGCACGGCACCGGCGTGGAGCGCGTGTTCCAGGCGCACAGCCAGCAGATCGAGTCGGTGAGCGTGAAGCGCAAGGGCAAGGTGCGCGCTGCCAAGCTGTATTACCTGCGTGGCCTGGAAGGCAAGGCTGCCCGCATCAAGGAAGACGTCGCTGCCGCCGCGGTGGCCAAGGCCAAGGCCAAGGCCGCAACTGCTGCCGCTGCCGCTGCTGCCGAGTAGTTCCGCGCAGAAGTCGGTCAAAAAAAAGCCCGCGGAGCGATCCGCGGGCTTTTTGCTGTTTCATGCCGGGGTTGCCTATTCGAGCCGCTCCGGCAGCTGCAGGAAATTGCCCTGCACGAAATCCACTCCGCAGGCAAACAGCAGCGAGGTGCTGGTTGCGTCCTCGACCCACTCGGCGATAGTCAGGCGGTTGAGTTCGTGTGCCTGCTGGCATATTTCGCTCACTTTCTTCTGGCTGTCGGCGTGCTGCGGCAGATCGGCCATGTGGCTGCGGTCGATCTTCAGATAGTCGGCATCGATGTGGTTGAGCAATTGGAATGAATTCAGGCCAGAGCCGAATTGTTCCAGTGCGAAGCCACCGCCGAGCTGCTTCCAGCCCTTGACGAATTCCTGGGCAGGACGCAGCAGGGTCATTACCTTGCTCTCGGTCATCTCGAGCACCAGGTGGCCGTGCTTCAGTTTGGCCGCACCGAGTCGGTCGGCCAGCCATGGCAACAGCGTGTCGTCCAGCAGCGAGCTGGCGGTGATCTTGATGAAGAACGTCGTCGGTTGCCCCTGCGATTCTCGTGCTTGCAGGACGTGGATGGACTTCTCGAGCACCCAGCGGTCGACCGCGCCGGTAAGCTTGTGCTTCTCGGCAATGGGCATGAAGAAGCCGGGCAGCACTTCACCCTGTGGGCCATTCATTCGCAACAGGATTTCCGAGAACTCGCCCTCCGCATCCTGCAAGCTGATTGTCTGCTGGTGATAAAGCACCAGGCCGTTGTTGGCCAGAGCCTGCTGCAGCAGCTCAAGCCAGTAGCGATCACGCTCCTCGTCGGCCTTCTCGCGGGCCGCGGGGTCGTGCAGCTCCACCTGGCTGCCGCCGAGGTTCTGGGCGGTGCGCAAGGCGTGACTGGCCTGGTTGAGCAAGAGCTCGCTATTCGCGTTCTTTTCGCCAAGCAGGCTGCCGCCGACGCTGGCGGTGACTGTTATCGAGCGCGTGCCGACGTCGAATATCTCGCTGCTGATGCTGTGTTGCAGCTTGCCGATCCACTCGCGGATTTCCTCATCGGAGCGCGAGTCCAGGGTCACGCCAAAGGTGTGCTCGGCCAGCATCCCGGCAATGTCGTTGGCGCTGAGCAGCATGCGTATGCGGTCGGCGAAGCCAGCCAGCAACTCGTCGGCCTTGCCCAGGCCGATGCTGTTCACCAGCGATGCCCAGTTATCCGGTTCAATCAACAGCAGCGATTGGCCTTTCTTGCCCTTGGCCGCGGCAGTCACCGCGTCGTCGACGCGGGCGAGCATGTGCTGGCGGTTGTACAGGCCGGTCACCGCATCTCGCTGCAGTTGTTCCAGCACGGCCGGGTCGATGACGTGCCGGCGGAAAACGATCTGCAGACAGCGTTCGCCCTCGAAGGTGGCCGGAGCGAACTCCACGGTGGCGTCGAAGCGGCTCTCGTCGGCGCGGCGGGCTCGCACGGTGAGCTGGGCAGGGCACTTGCCCTGGTGGGCCTGGCCCCGCAGCAAGGTCTTCATTTCGTCGGCGTTTGCCGCGTCGATCATGTCCAGCAACGGCATGCCCAGCAGATCATCGAAGCTCTCGTAGCCAAAGGTGTCGAGATAAGCCTGGTTGGCGCGCACGTGCATGCCTTCATGGACGTAGGCGATGGCGTCGGTGGAGGAATCCAGCAAGGCATCGCAGCGGCGCTCGGTTTCGCGCAGTGCGGTTTGCAACCAGCGTACCTGGCGGCGCGTACGCAGCGACTCGAATTCGCGTTTCAACACGGCAATCAACTGCTTGGGGTGACTGCGCGAGGCGACCCCGCGGGCACCGTGCACGAACAGGTTGGCGACGAGTTCGTTTTCCATGTTGGAGACCATGCCGATCAGCGCGAAATCGCGCCCGTAGGCCTCCAGTACGCTCATCGTTTCGTCCAGGCTGATGTCGGTAACCGCCGGATCGAACATCACCACGTCCGGCTCCAGCTCGTTCACCGCGGACTGCAATTGCTCGACGTTGGTGGCGCGTGCCGGCCGCACGGCGATGCCGCTGTTTCGCAACAGGCTGATGATCTGCTCGGCTTCTTCGAGCGAGTTTTCGACGAACAGAACCTTGATGACGAAATCTTTTTTCATAGAGTGGTGGCGGTGTCCGTGGTTCAGTGCAGACCTTGTGGAGATTCCATCGGGTCGATATCCAACAGCGGTTGTAGCGGATTCCTTTATCGGCCGCCACCGGCACAAGCTTGAGGGGGGAGCCTTGGGCCGGTTCACAGCGGTCGTTTGGCGGTGTCTCCGGCCAGTTCGCGTACCAGCCGAGGTACCAGGTAGCCGGGCAAGCGCGAGCGCAAGGCTTCTTGCAGCTCCAACGCCCGGTCGTCGCTGACTTCAAAGTGCGCGGTCCCCTGCACCCGGTCCAGCTGGTGCAGGTAGTACGGCAGCACGCCGGCGGCGAACAGGCGTTCGGACAGGTTGACCAGGGTATCGGCATTGTCGTTGACGCCGCGCAGCAGCACCGACTGGTTGAGCAAGGTGGCACCCGCAGCATGCAGCCTGGCGCAGGCCGCCTCCACGCTGGCATCGAGCTCGTTGGCGTGGTTGGCGTGCAGCACCACCACTTTTTGCAAGGGAAGCTGGCCCAGCCAGGCGATGAAGGCGTCGTCGATGCGTTCGGGCAGCACCACCGGGAGCCGGGAATGGATGCGCAGACGGATCACCTGCGGCAGGTCGGCCAGGCCGGAGGTGAGTTCTTCCAGCTTGTGCGTGGCCAGCGCCAGCGGGTCGCCGCCGGACAGGATCACCTCGCGGATCGACGGGTCGGTGCGCAGCTGGGCCAGCGCGTCGTGCCAGTGCGATGCCGCCGCAATCTCCTCGCCGTAGGGGAAGTGCCGCCGGAAGCAATAGCGGCAGTTCACCGCGCAGCTGCCGCTGGCGATCAGCAGCGCGCGTCCGTCGTACTTGTGCAGCACGCCGTGCCCGGTCTTGGCGGCCATGTCGCCGACCGCGTCGTTCGTGTAGCCGGCGACCTGATCATGCTCTGATCGTTGCGGCAGCACCTGCAGCAACAACGGATCGAGCGGATCTCCGCGGCGCATCCGCGCCACGAAGCCGCGGGGAACCCGCAGTGCGAAGCCGGCATCGTCTGGTGGCAGCAGGTCGGTGCGCTCGCCCAGACCGACGGCCTGGAGCAGTTCGGCGGGGTCAGTGATGGCATCGCGCCAGAGTTCGCGCCAGTCCGCTTGCGGTTGAGATAGGCGTGTACTGGGGCTTGCGGTTATCATTCAGAGCCTTGGGCAGAATTTCCAGCCCACATAAAGACACCCATTCTAGCCGTCCTGCGGGGCGGTTTTACCTTTGGAGCAGACAGCGCATGGCGACCCTTGGTCTCAATGATGTCAAAACAGGCAGGAAGATCCTTCACAACGGTGACCCGTGGGTCATCACCGAAGCGGACTTCGTCAAGCCGGGCAAGGGCCAGGCGTTCACGCGCATTCGCATCCGCAACCTCAAGGATGGCCGCACCACCGAGCAGACGCTGAAGTCGAGCGACTCGTTCGAAGAGGCCGATGTCACCGACACGGATATGCAGCTTTCCTTCATCGATGGTCTCGGCAAGGATCGCTTGTGGCACTTCATGAACATGGAAACCTTCGAGATCGTGCCGGCGACGCTGCCTGCGATGGGTGATGCGTGGAAGTGGCTCAAGGGTGAGGAAGAGTGCGTCATCACCTTGTTCAACGGCGCCGTGGTAGCGGTACAGGCGCCAAAGTTCGTTGAGCTGAAGATCGTCGAGACCGATCCGGGTGTGCGCGGTGATACCTCCGGCGGCGGCGGCAAGCCGGCCACGCTGGAGACCGGCGCCGTGGTGCGCGTGCCGCTGTTCGTCAATCAGGACGAGATCATCAAGGTCGATACCCGCAGTGGCGAGTACGACAGTCGCGTCAAGTGACGAAGCGGCGTGCGGATCGCATCCGCGCTTTCGTCGGCTGCCCGTTCCCGCAGCCGCTGGCATGGCGCTTGGCGGGGCAGCGATCGTACGCTGCGGTCTCTTGCCGTATCCATCCCCCGCAATGAAAGGTGAGCCATGAGCCAGACTGTCCCGCAGCCAGTCGACCTGATCATCGAAGCGCGCTGGGTCGTGCCGGTCGAACCCCATGCGGTGGTGCTGGAGCATCACGCGGTGGTGGTGGACAAGGACGTGATCGTCGCCCTGTTGCCGATCGCCGATGCCCGTGCCGCCTACTTGCCGCGGGAGCGCGTCGAGCTGGGTGAGCACGCACTGATCCCCGGCCTGGTCAACAGCCATACGCACAACCCGATGACCTTGCTGCGCGGGTTGGCCGACGATCTGCCGCTGATGGTGTGGTTGCAGGAGCACATCTGGCCGGCCGAGGCGAAGGTGATCGGGCCGGAGTTCGTGCGCGACGGCGTGGAACTGGCGGTGGCCGAGATGCTGCGCGGCGGCACGACCTGCGCCAACGAGAATTATTTTTTTCCCGATGTGATCGGCGCCACCTATCGCAAGTTGGGTTTTCGGGCGGTCGTCGGCCTTCCGGTCATCGATTTCGCCACCGCCTGGGCGAAGAGTCAGGACGAGTATTTCGAGCGCGCTGGCGAAGTGCATGACAGCTTTATCGGTGATCCGCTGATCAGCACCGCGTTTGCACCGCATGCGCCATATACGGTGTCGGACGAGAGCTTCGAGCGTATCCGCGTGCAGTCCGACCAGCTCGATATTCCGGTGCACCTGCACACGCACGAGACCGCCCACGAGATCGAGGAAGAGAAGAAGAAAAGCGGGCTGCGTCCGTTCCAGCGTCTGCAGCAGCTGGGCCTGGTCAACGACCGGCTGATCGCGGTGCACATGACCCAGGTCACCGAAGGTGAGATCGCCGCCTGCGCCAGCGCGGGTGTTTCGGTGGTGCACTGTCCGGAGTCCAACCTCAAGCTGGCCTCTGGTTTCTGTCCGGCCGAGCGGTTCCGGCGCGCCGGGGTCAACCTGGCGATCGGTACCGACGGTTGTGCGTCCAACAATGATCTGGACATGTTTGGCGAAATGCGCACGGCAGCGCAACTGGCCAAGGCAGTGGCCGCAGATGCTGCCGCCTTCGATGCCGCGTTTGCGCTGCGTGCCGCCACCCTCAACGGAGCCAAGGCGATCGGACTGGAGGCGAAGATCGGCTCGATCGAGGTGGGCAAGCAGGCGGATCTCGCCGCGGTGCGCTTGAGTGACCTGGAAACGCAGCCGTTGTTCCATGTCGCCTCTCAACTCGTTTATGCCTGCAACCGCCAGCAAGTTACCGACGTCTGGATCGCCGGACGCCGCAAGCTCGCCGCACGCGAATTGCCCGACATGGACACGGCGGCAATCCTGGCGCGCACGCGGTCCTGGCGCGAGCGCATCGCGGCGGGCTGAGAGATACGGTTGTGAATCGCTATCTGGTCCTGCTCGTGCGTCGCCCGCAACTCGACCGGGCCGTCGTGCCTCGCCATCTCGCCTACCTGGAAGGCCTGCGCGCGCAGGGCAAGCTGGAGCTGTCCGGCCCGTTCGGAGACCGGTCCGGTGGTGCCTACCTGTTGCGCGCTGACGATCTGGCACAAGCGACGGCCGTCGCGCATCAAGATCCCGCCTGTGTCAGCGGCGGCTGGCAACTCACGGTGTACGAATGGCAGGCCAAGTAAACTGTCTGGCAAGCCATGCCGGTACACCAAACGAGGATTGCAAGATGCAAAGTGCGCAGCCCGGAAGCAACGCAAACCCAGCGGAAATCGCCCATTTCGATGCGCTGGCGGCGCGCTGGTGGGATCCTGATGGCGAGTCGCGGCCGCTGCATGACCTCAACCCGGTGCGGGCGGCGTATATCGCGGCGCGCACTGACCTGCGTGGCACACGCGTCGCTGATGTGGGTTGCGGCGGCGGACTGCTGAGCGAGACGCTGGCACGCGCTGGCGCTCGCGTCACGGCGATCGACCTGGCCCCGAAGGTGATCGAGATTGCCCGCCTGCACCTGCATGAGTCGAAGCTGGACATCGATTACCGGATCCAGTCATCGGCGGACCTTGCACGCGACGAGCCCGCCAGTTTCGACGCGGTATGCTGCATGGAGCTGATCGAACATGTGCCGGATCCAGCGGCACTGGTCAATGATCTCGCCACGATGCTGAAACCCGGCGGTCGATTGTTCATGTCGACCATCAATCGCACCCCGCTGGCGTTTGGCGCGGCGATCATCGGTGCCGAATATGTGATGAAAATGCTGCCTCGCGGCACGCATCACTATGCGCAGTTCCTGCGGCCTTCCGAGCTGGCGCGGCTGTTGCGCCGTGCCGGTCTGGAGCTGGACGATGTGAGCGGCCTGGCCTACAACCCGCTCAACCGCAAGGCATGGCTTACTCCAGTCACCGCCATCAACTACGTGCTGGTTGCGCAAAAGCCGGTATGAGCAAGCGCCTGCCGTCGAACGTCGCGGGCGTGCTGTTTGATCTCGATGGCACCTTGCTGGACAGTGCGCCTGATGTGTACGCCGCACTGCTGGCTCAGTGTGCGGAGGAAGGGGTGGAACAGCCGCCCTTCGCGTCGGTGCGGCAGGTGGTATCGCGCGGCGCCCGCGCCGTGCTGCGCTGTGCGTTTGCCCGGCGCGGCGAAGCCGGTTTGGAACGCTTGCTGCCGCGCTTCCTGCAGCTGTATCAGCGAGTGGTGGTTGGGCAAACCAGGGCGTTTGACGGTATCGACGAACTATTGGTCCGACTCGAGGCGAGTGGCCTGCGCTGGGGCATCGTCACCAACAAGGCGGCCGTTCTCACTGACGAACTTGTCGGCCGCATCGGCTGGGCGCAGCGTGCCAGTGCCGTGGTTTGCGGGGACACCTTGCCAGTGAAGAAGCCCGATCCAGCGCCCGTATTGCTGGCTTGCGAGCGCGCGAATATAACGCCGGCGCACGGTTTGTTCGTCGGCGACGACCAGCGCGATATCCAGGCCGGCGCAGCGGCGGGCCTGTTCACGGTGGCGGTGACCTGGGGTTATCTCAACGGCGGCGATCCGCATGCCTGGGGCGCTGACGCGGTGCTGAATCATCCGGCCGAGCTGGCCACGCTGTTGCAACTGGAGTTGAGTGTCGCATGATCGAATTGATCGAACAGAGCGCCGTGCTGCAGGGTTTCATCGACAAATGGTTGAAGGTGCAGCCACAGCAGCTTGTCGCGCTGGCCTTCGTTGATGGTCGTCGCTATCCCGGTCACGTCGCGTTGGCGGCGCTGGAGCAGGAATTGCTCAGCGCCGGGTATGGAATCCGTGAGCCGCAGGTCGCCGCGGCCAAGCTCGGTTGGTGGGCAGAGGAGCTGGCCGGTGCCGCGGCCAGCGGTGGCCGCCATCCGCTCACTCAGGTGCTGTTCGACGATGAGCGCGCCCATGCCATGGCCAGTGAGCTGTGGCTGGCGCCGGTGCGGGCGGCGATGGCACAGCTGGAGCAGGGCACGGCCGCCGACTATGCCAGCCAGATTCAAGCCGCCATGCCGTTGCATGGCGCGCTGGCGGAACTGGAGACGGCTTGGTGGTACGGTACCGCTGCCTCGCCCGCGCGCGCCGCGCAGGCGGCCGTGCTGAACCACCTGTTGTATGCACTGCTGCGGCTGGATTCCGACGCGGAACGCGACTGTTTGCCGTTGCCGATGGCGCGGCTGGCACGGCACGGCCTGGAGCGCACGCAACTGCGCTGCGCCAGCGCGCAGCGGCAGCAGGCGATCAAGGCGCAGCTCGACGATTTGCTGGCCAGTTGGAAGGTCTCGGCCGCACTGCCGGGGCCACTCAGTGTGTTTCGTGCACTGGAATCGCGTCAGGCCGGCACGCTGGCGCGCCGCGCCGCACGCTCCGCCGATGCATTGGCTACGCTGCAGGCAGGCCAGCCGCGCGCACGTTTGTCGACCGCGTGGCGGGCGTGGCAGGCCGCTCGCGCATGGCAGCGCCAGACCCAGTAGTTTCGTTCAAGACGCAGCGTTTCCCCCAGGCCACTATTGCGCGGCGGGCTGCGTGCCCCAAGATTGCCAGCTTCGCGACGAATTGCTTCGCCGCTGTCAGGATCGCCACGATGCCGAATCAGGAAAATACCGCCCGCCTGCTGCCCGACGTTGCCGTGCATGCGCAGCCCCATCTTGCCGGGGCATTGGACTGGGTCGGCATGGCCGATATCCAGGTGCCCGTGTTGTTTGACGCCGGCGACGACCAGCCTCAGCGCTCCAGCGCGCGAGCCGGCGCCTTCGTCAACCTGAAACGACCGGACAAGCGCGGCATCCACATGTCGCGGTTGTACTTGCAGGTGGAGCAGGTGCTGAGCACGCAGACCTTGAGTGCCGGCATGCTGCAAGCGCTGTTGCGCGGCTTTCTCGAATCACATGGGGATCTGTCCGATCGTGCGTGCCTCAGCCTTCATTTCGAGCACTTGGTGCGCCGGCCGGCACTGAAAAGCGACAACAGCGGCTGGCGTGCGTATCCGGTGTGCATTGAGGCCAGCCTGGTCGGTGATGAATTCCTGCTCGAATTCGGCACCGAGGTGGTCTATTCCTCGACCTGTCCGGCGTCAGCCGCGCTGTCGCGCCAGCTGATCCAGGACCAGTTCGCGCATGACTTCGAGCTGGGTCAGCCGCTTCAGCACGCGGCAGTGCTGGCGTGGCTGGGCAGCGAAAAGGGTATCGTCGCGACCGCTCACGCGCAGCGTAGCGTGGCGCGCCTGCGCGTGCGCCCGGCGGTTGGCGCCGACTTTCATCTCATCGCGCTGATCGACCGGGTCGAGCAGGCGCTGGGCACGCCGGTGCAGACTGCGGTCAAGCGCGAGGATGAGCAGGCGTTTGCGCTGGCCAACGGCGGCAACCTGATGTTCTGCGAAGACGCTGCGCGACGCATCCAGAAGGCACTCGACGCCGATACGCGGCTGGGTGACTTCCACATCCGCGTCGAGCATCAGGAAAGCCTCCATCCTCACGATGCGGTGGCCTATGCCAGCAAGGGCGTGGCAGGCGGCTACGGCTCCGGTGTGTAGCCGTTGTTGCCGTGGATCGGCGTCGTTCCGTTCGTGGTCGGCAAGTACCGGGAGTTGCTGTCAGTGCGGATGATCAGGCCCTTGCTGGCCACGACAGCGCCGGAAATGAAAGTGCTCGGGCACGGGATCGTGGCCGCCCTCACACAGTGGCTGACAGCGCAGCAGCCGCCAGCCGGTCAGCAAGCTGCCGCGCCAAGGCCCGAAACGGGTCACCGCAATCCGGGCATAATCGGAGCAGGTTGGGTGGAAGCGGCAGCGCGATCCCAGTAGTGGGCTGAGCCAGCGCTTGTACAAACCAAGCAACCAAAGTATCAATTGGGTAAAAATGTTCACGTTGCAGGGACGGTATGCGGCGTGTGATGGTACAAGTATTCCAGAAATGGACTTGCTGGTGTAGAACACATCGGCTATAACACGCGGCCGCCACGGCCAACCACGGTGATAGGGATATGGCGAAGAGCAAAGCGAGTTCGACCGGCGCGAAGGCGCTCAAGAGCGAGACGTCGATCAAAGCCACGGTCAAGGCTGGCAAGTCGAAGGCCGCTGCAACCAAGGAGCCACACGTGAAGAGCGCCCGCAAGTCCTCCGCGAAGCCGGCGGCGAAGAAGTCGTCGCCCAAGTCGGCAATCAGGAAAGTTCCCGCCAAAGCGCCGGCAAAGAAGCTCGCTCCCACCAAGAAGGTTGTGGCGAAGAAAGTTGCCGCGAAGAAGGCGCCTGTGAAAAAAGTTCCTGCAAAGAAGGCTTCGACAGAAAGAGCAGTAGCCAAGCAGGTCGTGGCGAAACGGCTGTCGCCGGGCAAGGCAGCCGTCAAGAAAACCACGCCCGGCGCAGCGAAGAAGCCCGCTAGCAAGGCTCCCAGCACCAAGGCTGCGGCCAAGAAGGTCGTCAAGCCGGCGGTTTCCGCGCACACGGCCCCGCAAAAAGCGGTTGTTCAGCCGCAGCCAGTGACCGCGGCAAACCATCATTCTCCGTCACCCACCAGCAGGCTCTTCAAGGGCAAGGTGGCGAGCGCTACTGCGATGGTGACGCCCAACGGCAGCCCCGCCGCTGGACTCCATGCCTCATCCCACAAGAAATCGAAGAGTTCGTCGGCTATGAATAAATTGGCAACAAAATCACTCGACAACGGCATCACTCGTGAAGACGGGCGCTATGCCTTGCCCGCCACCAGCAACATTACCTTGCCACAGGGTTATCGGCCGTCCGCTGACGAGGAGTACATGAGTCCGCAGCACCTCGCCTACTTCCGCAACAAGCTGCGCGATTGGCGTGACCAACTGGTGGAGGAGTCGCGCCAGACGATGGACAACCTGCGCGGAGAAGTGCGGGATGTCGGTGACGAGGCTGAGCGGGCGACCCGCGAAACGGAGAACTCGCTGGAGCTGCGTACCCGTGATCGCTACCGCAAGCTGATCTCCAAGATCGACAAGGCGCTGCGCCGCATCGAGGAAGGCAGCTACGGTTTCTGCGAGGAGACCGACGAGGAGATCGGGGTTGATCGACTCGATGCACGACCGATTGCCACCCTCTCGCTGGACGCGCAGGAGCGGCGCGAGCATCTGCAGAAGCAGATGGGCGACTGATCGACGGTCAGGTCCCGCAAAAACATGAAGACCCCGCCGCGGCGGGGTCTTCTGTTTTTGGCACTGCCGGGCAGGCAATTCACGACCGTGGCGGCAGCGGATGGGAGACTCCCTTACGTCACCGCTGCCGCGTAACCCTTCAACTTGGTGAGGGTTGCCGCCAGGCCATTGGAACGCGTCGGAGACAGGTGTTTGGCCAAGCCGATGCCAGCGATGAACTGCGGTTCAGTGACCGCAATCTCGCGGGCCGAGCGATCGGAGTACACCCGCAGCAGCAGGGCGAGCAGGCCCGAGACGATGGCTGAGTCGCTGGCCGCCTCGAAATGCAGCTTGCCCGCATGGCCGCTGGGCACCAGCCACACCATCGATTGGCAGCCCTGCACCCGGTAGGCCTCGATCTTGTTTGCGTCCGGGAACGGCGGCAGGAGCTTGCCCAGATCGATCAAGTACTGATAGCGCTCGGACCAGTCACCGAAGAGAGCGAACTCCTCGGCGATGTCCTGCTGTGCTTGTTCCGCGCTGGGGCTGGCGATTTCGTTCATCGCCGCATTATCGCGCAGTGCGTGCCGTCGGTGAAACTGCCGATGCGGGCTTACGGCGTCAGCACACTCCAGCGGGTGCCCTGCGCGCCGTCCTCGATCGTGATGCCGATGCCGGCCAGCTCGTCGCGAATGGCGTCGGCACGCTTGAAGTCGCGTCTCCCACGTGCGGCGCCACGTTCTTCGATCAGGGCTTCGATCCGGGCCACGTCGATGGCTTGTGCGCCGTCGCGCTTGAACCATGCTTCCGGATCCTGTTGCAGCAGACCGAGCAGGGCCCCACCACCCAGCAGCGCGGCCTTGGCGGCGGCGCTGCCCGACTGGCGGGCGGCGTCGGCCAGCACGGCCAACTCGGCCAGGGCCTGGGGTGTGTTGAGGTCGTCACACAAGGCCGCCTCGATCCGTTCCGGCACCGGCAACGCGCTTGCGGCAACGTCAACGTCGACCAGGTCGCGCAACACGCGGTACCAGCCGTCCAGTGTGCTGATCGCCTGGCTGATGGCGGTTTCGGACCAGTCCAGCGGTTGCCGGTAATGGCCGCTGAGCAAACGCAGCCGCAACGCCTCGGCCGGCTGGGTCTTCAGAAGCTCGTGGACCAGCAAGACATTGCCCAGCGATTTGGACATCTTGCGGCCGTCAAAGGTGAGCATGCCGTTGTGCATCCACCAGCGCGCGAACGTCTTGCCACCATGTGCGCAGGTGGACTGGGCGATCTCGTTCTCGTGGTGCGGAAACAACAAGTCGATGCCGCCGGCGTGAATGTCGATCGTCTCACCCAGTTGTGCTGCGCACATCGCCGAGCACTCGATATGCCAACCCGGACGGCCGCGGCCCCAGGGGCTGTCCCACCCGGCCAGTTCGGGCGTGGAGGGCTTCCACAGCACGAAGTCGGCCGGGTTCCGCTTGTACGGCGCCACCTCTACGCGGGCACCGGCGATCAGCTCCTCGGTGTCGCGCCCGGAGAGGGCGCCGTAGCCCGCGTACGACGCCACGTCGAACAACACGTGGCCTTCGGCGGCATAGGCGTGGCCGTTGGCTATCAGCGTCTGGCTCATCGCGATGATCTCGTCGATGTGCGCGGTGGCGCACGGCTCGATATCCGGCGTGGCGATGCCGAGGCCGTTCATGTCGTCGTGGTAGGCACGGGCGTAGCGCGTCGTGATGGTCGAGATCGGCACGCCTTCGCTGAGCGCGGCAGCGTTGATCTTGTCTTCCACGTCGGTGATGTTGCGTGCATACACCACACCCGGGTAGTGCCGCCGCAACAGCTGCGCCAGCACGTCGAAGACCACCGGTCCGCGCGCATTGCCGATATGTACGTAGTTGTACACGGTAGGGCCGCACAGATACATCGTCACGCGCTGAGGGTCGAGCGGAACGAACGGTTCGGTGCGGCGGGTCAGGCTGTTGTAGAGCGAAATCGGCATGGGTCACGTCCGCGGAAGCTGTGTCTGGGAAACTGTCGGGCTGTTGATGGTCGTGTCACGAATTCGGCGGTATCCGGTTCGCCGGCTGGCCAACCGGGGGCCGAGCGACCCCGAGGCCGGTTGAGGCCGGCGGCGCATCTTAACAAGCCGTGACCACTGTCGCGTTGCCGCACTCGGCGCTGAATCGTGTTTTACCGGCGTAGGAGTGGTTGGAAGGGCTTGTCGGGGCGATGCGACGGTCTTCGCAAACAGATTTGACGGGGTTCGAGCTGAACGGCTCAGGCCACCCTAAGCGTGTATTCAGAGTGAATTTGCTGAAATGCTGCCAGTCCGCGCGCGGCGCGGTGAACTATTTGGTTTACAGGAGCGCGTGATGGTCAAGTTAGGGGCTTTCGCACTCGTGCTCGCGATGATGGCGGCAGGTGCTCAGGCGCAGAATACGCAGAATGCGCCGTATCCGAACAGCGACGGCACCGCCCATTTTGGTTGGGCTGACGTATTGCGCGCCGATCCGGTGCAAGGTGTGACGCGGACCAACGTGCCGCGACAGGAATGCTATGAGCAGCCCGTAGTGCGGCACGAAGGTGGCAACACCACGGCCGGCACCGTGCTTGGTGCGGTGATTGGCGGCGTGCTGGGCAGCACCGTGGGCAAGGGGGATGGGCGCAAGGCGGCTACCGTGGTTGGCGCGGTGGCTGGTGGCGCGGTCGGCAACCAGGCCAGTCGCGGCCAGGATTACGAAAGCACCCAGACCCAGTGTCGTGAGGTCAATACGGTCGGCGAGCAGCGGCGGATCATTGGCTACGATGTGGAGTATCGCTACCGCGGCGAAGTCTACATGTCGCGACTGGATTACGACCCCGGCGAGCGCCTGCGGGTACGGGTGTCGGTCACGCCCGTCGACTGATCCCCGGGCTGGATCTGAACTGTCGCCGCCTTCAGGCGGCGATGCTGTTTTCGAGGCCCCGAGGTCGGGAGCCGAAGTTTTTGTTGCATGGCAGCGAAATTCTCGCCATGATACGTGCCAGTCACTTGGAAGTCGCATGTCTTCAGCCGTCTATACCGCCACCGTGTTCACCAGCGCCCGCGCGGCGGCTGGCATGACGTCGCGTGCGCGCCGACCGACGATTCGACATTCAGCCGGGTAGGCTGTCGCGCGCTTTGCATGTGTATCGACGACGAAACCCGGCCCCCGCGCCGGGTTTTTTGGGTTTGAGGCTTGGAGAAAATGATGGCACCACGACATTTCATCACCACCCAGGATTACAGTCGCGCCGAGATTGACGCCTTGCTGGAGCAGGCCGCTGAGTTCAAGCGCACGCCGCAGGGCGGGCAACTGGCCGGCAAGTCGGTGGCGCTGCTGTTCTTCAATCCCTCGTTGCGCACGCGCACCAGCTTCGAGCTGGGGACGTTCCAGCTTGGCGGCCACGCGGTAGTGCTGTCGCCGGGCAAGGACGCATGGCCGATCGAGTTTGAGCTGGGCAGTGTGATGGACGGCGACACCGAGGAACACATCATCGAAGTGGCGCGGGTGCTGTCGCGCTACGTCGACCTGATTGCGGTGCGTGCCTTTCCGAAATTCCAGGACTGGGCGGTGGACCGGCAGGATCGGATGATCAAGGCGTTTGCCCGGTACGCCACAGTGCCAGTGATCAACATGGAAACCATCACCCATCCCTGCCAGGAACTGGCCCACGCCCTCGCGCTGAAAGAGCATCTGGGTGACCTGACGAAAAAGAAGTACGTGTTGACCTGGGCCTATCACCCCAAGCCGCTGAATACGGCGGTGGCGAACTCGGCCTTGCTGATCGCCACCAAGATGGGGATGGAGGTCACCTTGTTGTGCCCCACACCTGACTACGTGCTGGACGAGCGCTACATGGCGTTTGGCCGTTTGAACGCGGCCCAGAATGGAGGATCGCTGACGGTCAGCCACGACATCGAGGAGGCCTATCGCGGCGCTGACGTGATCTACGCCAAGAGCTGGGGCGCCTTGCCGTTCTTCGGCAAGTGGGAGCAGGAGAAGCCGATGCGCGAGGCGAACAAGCACTTCATTGTCGATGAGGCGAAGATGGCGCTGACCCACCACGGCCTGTTCAGCCACTGCCTGCCGCTGCGGCGAAACATTCAGGCCACCGACGGTGTGATGGACTCGTCCGCATGCATCGCGATCGACGAAGCCGAAAACCGCCTGCCTGTGCAGAAGGCGGTGATGACGTCGCTGCTCGGGCACGGCTGAACCGTCATGTACACGCCGAAGTATTCTGAAGAAGCGCGCGCCGATGTGCTGGACGCGCTGATTCACACTTGTCCGTTCGCCACCGTCGTGGCGAATACACGGAATGGACTGGTCGCCAACCACCTGCCATTCGAGCTGGTCGATGGCGTGCTGCACGGACACGTGGCACGCGGCAACGAACTGGTGCAGATGAATGGGGTCGGGGTGCTGCTGATATTTCAGGGGCCGGATGGTTACATCAGTCCGAACTGGTATCCGACCAAGCACGAGACCGGACGCGAGGTGCCGACCTGGAACTACGCGGTGGTGCACGTGCATGGCCGCTTGCGCGTGATCGACGATGCCGCCTGGCTGAAAGTGCTGCTGGAACGGCTCACCGACCACCATGAAGCGGACCAGCCGCAGCCGTGGAAGATGAGCGACGCACCGCAAGACCATATCGAGACATCGCTACGCGCCATCGTCGGCCTCGAAGTCACAATTGATCGGGTCGAAGGCAAGTTCAAGTTGAGTCAGAACCATCCCGCTCGCAACCGCGCGGGCGTGATCGCCGGTCTGCACCGGCGCAACGGTGATGGCGACTTGGAACTGGCTGATCTGATGGCCGAACAGGAGCCGAAGTCATGAGCCACCCGCACCGCTACCGCGTGGACGTGGAGTGGACCGGCAACCGCGGCAGCGGTACCGACGGCTATCGCAGCTACGGCCGCGACCATGTGATCCGCATCGACGGCAAACCGGCGCTGGCCGGCTCGGCCGATCCCACGTTCCATGGCGATGCCGCCCGCCACAATCCTGAAGACATGCTGGTCAGCGCGCTGTCGACCTGCCACCTGCTTTCGTACCTGCACATGGCCAGCGTGGCCGGCGTGGTGGTTACCGCGTACACCGATGCGGCCGAAGGCACGATGGCTACCGAGGGCGATGCCGGCCGCTTCATCGAGGTCGTGTTGCATCCGGTGGTGACGATCAGTGCGGCGAGCGACCCGGCCAAGGCCGCTGCGGCCCACGACACCGCACACCATGCCTGTTTTATTGCCAACTCCGTGAATTTCCCTGTGCGCTGCGAGCCGCGCATCCTCATCGCATCCGTCTGACCTGTTTTGGTATCCATAAATCATGAGCAAAGATATCGTCCTCGCCTTCTCCGGCGGCCTCGACACCAGCTTCTGCGTACCCTACCTGCAAGCGCAAGGTTGGGCTGTGCACACCGTGTTTGCCGACACCGGCGGTGTGGATGCCGATGAACGCGCATTCATCGCGAACCGCGCGAAGGAACTGGGCGTGGCCAGTCACGTTACGGTCGATGGCGGCCCGGCGCTCTGGGCCGGTTTCGTCAAGCCGTTCGTGTGGGCGGGCGAGGGCTATCAGGGCCAGTACCCGCTGCTGGTATCGGACCGTTACCTGATCGTCGAGGCCGCGCTGAAGCGCGCCGCCGAGCTGGGCACCCGGGTGATCGCGCATGGCTGCACCGGCATGGGCAACGATCAGGTGCGCTTTGACCTGGCGCTGAAAGCGCTGGGCGATTACCAGATCGTGGCACCGATCCGCGAGATCCAGAAGGAGCACACCCAAACACGTGCCTATGAGCAGGCGTACCTGGAGCAGCGTGGTTTCGGCGTGCGCGCGAAACAGCAGGCCTACACCATCAACGAGAATCTGCTTGGGCTGACCATGTCCGGCGGCGAGATCGACCAGTGGCAGGCGCCCGGTGCGGGCGCGACCGGCTGGTGCAAGCCGCGCGCCGAATGGCCGGCCAAACCCTTGCAGGTGAGGATCGGTTTCGTGGGTGGCGAGGCGGTCAGCCTGGATGGCGAGCAGATTGCCGGGCACGCGATGCTGGTCAAGTTGAACGGTCTGTTCGCGCAATACGGCGTGGGCCGTGGCCTGTACACCGGCGATACCACGATCGGCCTGAAGGGTCGCATCATCTATGAGGCGCCGGGCCTGACCGCGCTGTTGGTCGCGCACCGTGCGCTGGAAGAAGCGGTGCTCACCAAGCAGCAGAACCGGTTCAAGCCCGAGGTGGCGCGCAAGTGGGTGGAGCTGGTTTACGAGGGCTTTTTTCACGATCCCCTGAAGACCGATCTGGAAGCTTTCCTGGCGTCCAGTCAGTCCACCGTCAGCGGCACGGTGACGCTGCAGACGAATGGCGGCAGTGTGGGTGCGGTGGCGGTGGAGTCGAAGCACATCCTCACCGCCAAAGGCGCCACCTATGCCCAGTCCGCGGACTGGGGTGTGCAGGAGGCGGAAGGATTCATCAAGCTGTTTGGCATGAGCTCGACGTTGTGGGCTGAGGTCAATCGATCGTGAGCAGGGGATCGGCTGTCGGGAATCCCGCAAGGGGACCGGGTGGGGACCCGGCGTTGCTCGATGCCACGCTGAAACATCTGCGAGCGCTGGTCGGTTTCGACACGCGCAATCCGCCGCGGGCGATCGACACCGGCGGTATCTTCGATTATTTACGCGTGCAGTTGCCCGGATTCGTCCTCACCGTGACCGATTTCGGCGCTGGTGCGGTGGCCCTGCACGCGGTGCGTGGCGAGCCGAAGTATCTGTTCAACGTGCACCTGGACACGGTGCCGGATTCGCCGGCGTGGACGGCCGATCCGCATGTACTGCGAGTGACCGCTGATCGGGCGATCGGGCTCGGTGCCTGCGACATCAAGGGCGCTGCAGCTGCCCTGCTGGCGGTGGCGAATGCGAGTGACGGACCGCTCGCGCTGCTGTTCTCCACGGATGAGGAAGCCAATGACCCGCGCTGCATCGCCGGGTTCCTGCGTAACTCTTTTGCCTACGAGGCAGTGATCGTGGCCGAGCCGACCCGAGGCGAAGCGGTGCTCGCGCATCGCGGCATCCAGTCGGTGCTGATGCGTTTTGCGGGCCACGCGGGTCACGCGTCGGGCGAGCAGAAGCCGAGCGACAGCGCACTGCATCAGGCGATGCGCTGGGGCAACGCCGCGCTGGATTTCGTGACCGCGCAATCGCATGAGCGTTTCGGCGGGCTGACCGGGCTGCGTTTCAACATCGGTCGCGTCGAAGGCGGTATCAAGGCAAACATGATTGCGCCCAGTGCGGAAGTCCGCTTCGGCATGCGGCCGTTGCCGACGATGGATCCGGATCAGCTGCTGGCGCAGTTTCGTAGTTTGGTCGAACCCGCTCCGGCCGAGTTTGCCGAAACGTTCCGTGGCCCATCCTTGCCCGCTGGCGATACCGCGAACGCCGAAGCCCATCGGCTCGCGGCGCGCGACCTGGCTGACGAGCTGGGCATTCCGGTTGGCAACGCGGTGGATTTCTGGACCGAGGCGGCGCTGTTTTCCGCCGCCGGCTACACCGCCTTTGTCTATGGTCCGGGCGACATCGCCCAGGCACACAGCGCCGACGAGTGGGTCGCGCTGGACCAGCTAGAGCGCTATGCGCAGACGGTTTATCGAATCATTGGAGCGTCCGGCCACGGACGGCCGGTTTTTGACTCTGGCGTTCACGGATGAACGCAAGGAATAATCATGGAAAGGCATAACGGGCATAACAACACGCGGCAAACCATCGTGCGCCTGCTCTCGAGCATGGGCAGCGCGAAGGAAATCCAGCAGTACCTCAAGCGCTTTTCGGAGATCGATGCCAAGCGCTTCGCCGTGGTCAAGGTCGGCGGCGCGGTGCTGCGCGACGAGCTGGATGACCTGGCCTCGTCGCTGACCTTCCTGCAGCAGGTCGGGCTGACTCCGATCGTGCTGCACGGTGCGGGTCCGCAGCTGGACGAGGAGCTGGCCACCGCCGGGATCGAAAAACAGACGGTGGGGGGGCTGCGGGTCACCTCGCCCCGGGCGTTGGGCATCGTGCGCCGCGTGTTTCAGCAGCAGAACCTGAAGCTGGTTGAGGCATTGCAGTCGATGGACACCCGCGCTACCTCGGTGGGTGGCGGCGTGTTTACCGCCGATTACCTGGATCGGGATACCTACGGCCTGGTCGGCAAGGTGCGCAGCATCAACCTGGCGCCGATCGAGGCCAGCCTGAGGTCGGACTCGATCCCGGTGATTGCCAGCCTGGGCGAGACCGACGAAGGCCAGATCCTCAACATCAATGCCGATGTGGCCGCCAACGAACTGGTGCGCGTGTTGCGGCCGTACAAGATCGTCTTTCTCACCGGTACCGGCGGCCTGCTCGATGAGCAGGGCAGGCTGATCGATTCGATCAACCTCAGCACCGAGTTCGAATACCTGATGGCGCAGCCGTGGGTCAACGGCGGCATGCGGCTGAAGATCGAGCAGATCGCCGACTTGCTTGCCGATCTGCCGTTGACTTCGTCGGTGTCTATCACGCGCCCCTCCGAGCTGGCCAAGGAGCTGTTTACCCACAAGGGCTCGGGCACCCTGATCCGCCGTGGCGAGAAGGTGTTGCGCTTCAATGCATGGCAAGACGTCGATCAGGCGCGCATGCGCCAGCTGATTGAATCCAGCTTTGGCCGCACCCTCGTCGCGGACTACTTCGAGCGCACCCAGCTGCTGCGGGTCTATGTCAGCGAAAACTATCGCGCGGCGATGATCCTCACCATGGCAGATGGATTGCCTTACCTGGACAAGTTTGCCGTACTCGACGATGCCCAGGGCGAAGGGCTGGGACGCGCCGTGTGGCAAGTGATGCGCGCGGAAAACCCGCAGCTGTTCTGGCGCTCGCGCCACGGCAATGCCGTCAATCCGTTTTACTACGCCGAGTCTGATGGTTGTCTCAAGCAACCGCGCTGGAAGGTGTTCTGGTACGGCATCGATGATCTGGACACGATTTCCCGCTGCGTGGCGCATTGCGCGCAGCGCCAACCCACCTTGACGGACTGAAACCATGGACGCGAACAGAAAGCGTGTCGGTATCGTCGGGGCGCGCGGTCATACCGGGACCGAGTTGATCCGCATGATCGCGGCGCATCCGGCGCTGGAACTGGCTTTTGTCTCCTCGCGCGAGCTGGATGGTCAGCGCGTCGACGCCCACGTCGCCGAGTATCAGGGTGACCTTTGCTATAGCGCACCCGCGCCGGAGGATCTGCCGAAGCTGGGAGCCGACGTGGTGATCCTGGCGCTGCCCAATGGCAAGGCGGCGGCCTGCGTGGAGGCGTTCGACGCGGCTGGCGTCGATCCCCTGATCCTGGATTTGTCGGCTGACTACCGCTTCGATCAGCGCTGGTATTACGGACTGCCGGAGCTGACCCGCGAGCTTTGGCGCGGGGAGCGGCGGATCAGCAACCCAGGCTGTTACGCCACCGCGATGCAGCTGGCGATTGCGCCGCTGAAGGACCTGCTGGCCGCGCCGCCGGTGTGCTTCGGGGTGTCTGGCTATTCTGGCGCCGGCACCACGCCTTCGGACAAGAATGATCCGGACAAGCTGCGCGACAACCTGATCCCGTACGCGCTCACCGGCCACATGCACGAGAAGGAAGCTTCGTTCCGGCTCGGTCTGCCGGTGGAGTTCATGCCGCACGTGGCGCCGCACTTTCGCGGTCTCACGGTCACCAGCAACCTGTACCTCGCCAGGCCATTGAAGCGCGAGGAGGTGCTGCAGCGTTTTCGTGCGGCCTACGACAGCGAAAAGCTGGTCCAGGTGTCCGACGAGGCGCCGTGGGTGAGCCGGATTGCTCACCGCCACCAGGCCGCGATCGGCGGTTTTGCCATGGCGGCCGGCGGCAGGCGCGTAGTGATTGTGTCCACCCTGGATAACCTGCTGAAGGGTGCCGCCACCCAGGCGATGCAAAACATCAATCGCGCGATCGGGGTGGATGAGTACACCGCGATTCCGATCGGGCCGGCAACCGTGGACGATCAACCATCGACGTAGGAGCCCGCTCGCGGGCGCTGCTCCTGCCTTGATCCAAACTCGTGCAGCAGAACAACCGCATCATCTGCGAGCAGGCTCCCACCGTATGCGACGTAAGGAAAGATCATGACGCAACCCTTGTGGGATAAACCGGGCACCCGGATCGACACCCGCATCATGCAGTTCCTGGCCGGCGACGACGTGTTGCTGGATCGCGAGTTTTTTCGCTACGACATCACTGCCAGCAAGGCGCATGTCGAAGGACTGGCCAACATCGGCGTGATCAATGCCGACGACGCCGCGGCGTTGAAGCGCGAGCTGGATGCGCTGGCGGCGGACTTCGACAGCGGCGTGTTTGTGCTGGATGAGCGCTTCGAGGATGGCCATTCGGCGATCGAGGCCCGGCTCACCGAACGACTCGGGGACGCCGGGCGCCGCGTGCATACCGGCCGCAGCCGCAACGATCAAGTGCTGGTAGCCACGCGGCTGTGGCTGAAAGACAAGCTGGTCGCGCTGGAGACCGTCTGCCGCGGGATTGCCGCCATTTGCCTGGAGCGCGCCGCGCAACCGGCGTTGCCGATGCCGGGCTACACCCATCTGCAGCGTGCGGTGGTGTCGTCCACCGCGATGTGGTTCGCCGGCTTCGCCGAAGGCTTCATCGACAACGTGCTGCGCGCGCGCCAGACGCTGGCCCTGATCGATGCCAACCCGCTCGGGACCGCCGCCGGCTACGGCGTGAATCTGCCGCTGGACCGCGAGCACACCACGCGTGCGCTGGGTTTCGCGCGCATGCAGATCAGCCCGGTCTACGCCCAGCTTTCGCGCGGCAAGTTTGAGATGGCGGTACTGGAGGCGATCGCCAGCGCGCTGCTCGACCTGCGGCGGATGGCATGGGACCTGTCGTTGTTCACCACCGCCGAGTTCAATTTCGTGCAGCTGCCGGCCGAGTACACCACCGGCAGCTCGATCATGCCGAACAAGCGCAATCCCGACGTGATCGAACTGCTGCGCGCCAGCTACGCCAGTGTCGCCGCCGCGCGCACCGAGATCGAGCAGTTGCTGTCGCTGCCGTCGGGCTATCAGCGCGATCTGCAATTCTCCAAGGGCTCGTTGTTCCATGGCGTGCGCCACGGCCTGGGTGCGCTGGCGCTGGTGCCGGATCTGCTGGCGCGGCTGCAATGGAACGCGCCGGCCATGCGCGCGGCGATTGAACCGGCAATGTATGCCACCGACGTGGCGATCGAACAGGCTGCGGCGGGCGTGCCGTTTCGCGATGCCTATCGTGCGGCGGCACAGACGGTGGCTTCAGCAGGGCAGGGCCGCACCCCGGAGACCAGCCTGGCGGCGCGGACGTCACCGGGTGCCGGCAACGACTTGCGGCTGGATGAACTGAGAGTGCGGCTGGACCGCCTTGAAAACTGAAGGGGATGCTGCATGAACGCGTTGCCAATGCAGACACTGCCACCGTGGCGACGCGCCGTGCTCAAGGTCGGCAGCAGCCTGCTGGCAGCCGATGCTGGCGGGCTCACGCCACGCTTTGCCGAGTCGTTGGCAGCGTTCGTCGCAGCCAGTCACGCCGCTGGCCGCGAGGTGGTGGTGGTGTCCTCCGGCGCGGTGGCTGCCGGTCGCGCACTATTGCGTGCGAGCGCCGTCCGTGGCGGTGATCTGGCAGCGCGCCAGGCGATGGCCGCGCTGGGTCAGGTATCGATGATCGGGCTGTGGCAATCACTGTCGGCACGGCCGGTGGCGCAGGTGCTGCTGACCCATGACGACCTGCGCAATCGTCGTCGCTATCTCAATGCGCGAGCCACCCTGCATGGCCTGTTGGCACTGCAGGTGCTGCCGGTCGTCAACGAGAACGATACGGTGGCGGTGGATGAGTTGAAGCTCGGCGACAACGACAATCTGGCAGCGATTGTCGCGGCGCTGGTCGACGCCGACTTGCTGCTGATTGCCTCCGACGTGGATGCCTTGTACAGCGCCGATCCACGACGTGATGCGGCGGCGCAGCCGATTTTGCAGGTCGACGCGGTGACTCCCGCAGTGATGGCCATGGCCGGTGGCCGCGGCAGTGCGGCCGCCACCGGCGGCATGCGTACCAAGCTGGAGGCCGCGCAGAAGGCGAGTGCGGCGGGTATTCCAACGGCGCTGTTCGATGGCCGCAATGCGGAGACGGTGCATGCGCTTGCCGCCGGCCAGCTTCGCGGCACCCTGATCTGTGCACCGCGCAACCGCTTGCAGGCGCGCAAGTACTGGCTGCTGAATGTACCGGCGGAGCCCGGCTGCATCCATGTGGATGCCGGTGCGGCGCGAGCGCTCAGCAAGGGTGGTGCATCGTTGTTGCCCAAGGGCGTCATCGACGCGGTGGGTGAGTTTCGTCGCGGCGACATGGTCGAAATCGTGGGCGCCGGCGCCGATGGCCAGCCGTTTGTGGTCGCTCGCGGCATCACCCAGTACAGCGCCGTCGTCATCAACCAGCTGGCTCGCAGCCACACCCGGGACATCCTGCAACGGCTCGGCTACAGCTATGGCGAGAACATCGTGCATCGCGATGATCTGGTCGTCACCGCCGATGCGGGAGCGACTTCATGAACGGCTCTGTGCGTGATTCCGCGCTTCTGTGCCAGCAGGCGGCGGAGCAGGTGGCCGGGTTGTCCACGGATGCCAAGAACGCCTTGCTGCGCTCGATGGCCGCTGCGCTCGTGGCACAGGCCGCCACGATACTCGCGGCCAATGCCGAGGATATGAAGGCGGCTCGCGAGAAGAACATCGGTGACGCCATGCTGGATCGACTCGCGCTTGATGATGCGCGCATCCACGGCATGGCCGAGGCCTTGCGCCAGATTGCCGAGTTGCCCGATCCGGTCGGTCAGGTCACCCATAGCGAGCGTTCGGACAAGGGCTTCACGATCGAGCGCGTGCGGGTGCCGCTGGGTGTGATCGCGATGATCTACGAGGCACGCCCCAACGTCACCGCCGATGCCGCGGCGCTGTGCCTCAAGGCGGGCAACGGCGTGATCCTGCGCGGGGGCTCGGAGGCGGTGCGTTCCAATCAGGCGATTGCCAAATGTCTGCGCGGCGCGTTGCGTGAGGCCGGCGTGTCCGAACATGCACTGATGCTGCTGGACGACTTGAGTCGCGAGGCGATGCTCGAGCTGATGCAGCTTTCCGACATCGTCGACCTGATCATCCCGCGCGGAGGCGAAGGTCTGATCCGCTTCGTCACCGAGCACGCGCGCGTTCCGGTGATCAAGCACTACAAGGGCGTATGTCATCTGTACGTCGACGCGGGCGCCGACCTGGACCAGGCGCTGGATATCCTGGTTGACGGCAAGACCTCACGACCGTCCGCCTGCAATGCGCTGGAGACGCTGCTGGTGCATGCCGATGTCGCGGCGTTGTTCCTGCCGCGTGCGGCCAAGGCCCTGCGCGAGCGCGGCGTGGAGCTGCTCGGTGACGCACGCACGCGGGTGCTGTGTCCACAGATGGCGCCGGCCAGTGACGATGATTTCGCCGCTGAATTCCTCAGCCTCAAGCTTTCGGTGGGCATGGTGGACAGCGCCGACGAGGCGATCGCCCATATCCGCCGCTTCGGCTCCGACCATACCGAGGTGATTGCCACGCAAGACCGCGATGTTGCCCAGCACTTCGTGCATGCGCTGCGTTCGGCCGTGGTGATGGTGAACACGTCCTCGCGCTTCAGCGATGGCGGCGAGCTGGGCCTGGGTGCCGAGATCGGCATCTCCACCACGCGCCTGCACTGGTACGGGCCGATGGGCGCCGAGGCGCTGACGATCGAGCGCTTCGTACTGCGCGGCGAAGGGCAGGTACGACACGCCGAGAGTCGAGTATCCGCGGGCGCGAGCGCTCCGGTTAAAGCCCGTCGGTGACGACCGGCGCGCGCCGTTGATCAGTTCCCAAAAGCGCGCCGCCAATGCCGTAGCGCGCCGGCGGCGGTCATCGCCCAGGCCAGCAGGCTGATGTAGACGCCGATATCTGACACGCGCAGCAACAGCTCAAGGTGCAGGGCCTGCGCCAGCGCATGCGTGCCGACGGTGTACATGCCTAGCGGAAACACGATGTCCCAGTCCTCGACCGCATAACGCAGGCGCACATGACGCAAGCCATGGCGCCACAGTTCCAAAATGGCCAGCAGCGGGATCCACCAGGTTGCGGTAGCCCAGAAAAACAGGGTGAACCCCTTTACGAACGGCACCAGGTCGCCCAGCGGCGGTTCCGACGGGATGTGCAGCACGAGCAGGCTGCCGGCCAGGGTGGTGATCGCCAGCGCGCCCATGTTGATCCAGTACGGCGGCGTGAAACCGCTGGCGGCAAGCGGCAGGAACAGCAGCCGGTAGAAGATCAACGTGATCAGGATCAAATATAGCGCCGCGCCCACCAGGTACAGGCACAACGCGGCAAACAGCCATCCGAGTGCCGGCGTGGCGCCTGCGTGCGCCACCAGCAAGGTCAATGCCACGGCGAGTGCCTGGGTCGACACTACGGCGACCAGCCAGCCGCCGTTGATGCTGCGCCGGAAGCTGGGTTTGCGCTGGCCGGTAATGATCGCCAGCAGCAGCAGGTAGAGCAGGGAGACCCAGCCGACGGCGCCGAGCACGGTCAGCGCGCTCGCCCATGCGGGCGCGTGTACGACCAGCAGACATTGACTGGCGAGCACACAAGTGGCGGCGACAAAGGCCAGGAATCCCGCGCCGGTGGCCGGGTTGGTGAAGTCGTCCAGCACCTCCTGCCGGGCACGAATCACCTTCAGCGCCGTCAGCAGGATCAGGGTCACGTACGCCGCCACGTTCACGCCGAACAGCACCTGCGCCAGCACCGGCATGCCGTGCTGGTTGACGTCGATGGACACGATGCCGGTCGCCATCACCAGCGCGAAGCTGCCGGTAGCCGGCCGGCGTATATGCGACAAGATGGTGTTGATCAGGTTCATGGTCTTGTTTCGCCGAGCCGGTGCTTGCCACCCGGAATCCGCGGGCGAACCTTGCGTGGTTCGCCCGCGATCGCCTAGCTCGCCGGGTTCAGCAGTGCGGTGAGTTGATCCAGTTGCGCACGATAGCCGTCCAGCACCTTGGCGGTGATCACCGCGTAGCGATCGGCTTCATCCCAGCGCCGCCCTTCGATTGCCTCGCGCACGCCGGGCACGGTTTTGACGCCATAGCCGGTGAGCATGCCGGGTGCATAGATGAAGTGCTTGAACCAGGGGCGGCCTGGCAGGCCCTCGGGGTCGGTCAGCGCCTGTTCCATGCGGCCCATATGCTGGTTGATCTGGCGCTGCTGTGCGGCGCTCAGCTTGAAGTCGGCAGCCGCTCGCCTGGCGTACGCGGCCTGGAATGCCTGTGCGCTGAGTTGCAGTTTTTTGGCGGCGGTGTCCAGCGGTGCGAGGTTGATCGGGGGTACGTCGGATTCGCGTGCCGGCGGCGCCAGCGGGCGGGTCGGGTCGCTGTCCAGCGCATAAGCATGCGCGTCGAGCAGGAGGTGCTGCCGGGCGGTGGCCTTGCGGGTGTTGTCGACCAACTGGTGCAGCTCGCCGACGTAGCGATCCAGCGTGCTGCTGAAATCACCGAAGCGCATCGGCAATACGCCGGCGTTGGCGCTGCGCAGCACGATGTGGCCGGCGACTTTGGACAAGGCTACCCCGTACTCGAACGTCGGGTCGCCAAAACGCATGTAGTGGTCGAACGAGTCGTAGCGCGAGTGATAGATGCCGTCGTCGTCGTCCTCGCCATCGAAGCCGAGATCGAGTGAGGCGATGCCCAGATGTTCGAGGAAGGGACTGTAGTCAGAGCCCGAACCCAGCGCGCCGATAGGCAGATCGCCACCCGCGCTCGCCATCTTTGCGATGACCTTCGCCTCGGGGCTTGCATGCTCGCTGTTGCCCTCGATCATCAAGTGCGCGCGCAGGCGCTCGGCCACGCTTGCATGGGTTTCCGGATCGGTCACGCCAGCGGCGACCTGATTGACCAGATGCTGCAGCGAATGGCTGCCGCCAACGTCGAGGAAGCCGCGTCCGTTGGTGTCCGAATTGACATACAGCACGGCCTTGGCCTTGAGCTCCCGCGCATGCGTTTCGGCCCATTCGGTCGAGCCGAGCAAGCCCGGCTCCTCGCCGTCCCAGCTGGCATAGACCAGCGTGCGCTGTGGTCGCCAGCCCTGCTTGAGCAGGCCGCCGATGGCCTTGGCCTCGGCCATCAGGGCAACATTGCCAGCCAGCGGGTCCCAGGCGCCGAACACCCAGCCGTCGTGGTGGTTGCCGCGGATGATCCACTGGTCCGGGGCGATGGCGCCCTTGAGCATCGCGATCACGTCATACACCGGCTTCTGGCCCCAGTCCGAAAGCACGGTCATGTGTGCCTTGGCCGCACTGGGCCCCACGTGGTAGGTCAACGGCAGCGAACCACGCCAGCTGGCGGGCGCCACCGGGCCGGTCAGCGAGCGCAGCAACGGCGTGGCGTCCGCGTAGGAGATCGGCAGCACGGGAATCTTCAGCAGGGTCTTGGCGTCCTTGATCGCCAGCCGTTTGGCGCCGGGCGTGGAGCCGATGCCGGGGGTGAGCGGATCGCCGGGGTACAGCTGCATGTCGGCCACGGAACCGCGCTGCACGCCTTCCGCCGGTCGCCAGCCACCCTGAGGATAGACATCGCCCCGCGCGTAGCCATCGTCGTGCGGGTCGGAATAGATCAGGCAGCCGATCGCACCGTGTTCCTGCGCCAGTTTTGGCTTCAACCCGCGCCAGCCGCCGCCGTAGCGGGTGATCACGATCTTGCCGCGCACATCGATGCCGCGCCGGGCCAGCTCCTTGTAGTCGTCCGGCATGCCGTAGTTCGCATAGACCAGTTCGCCGGTGACGTCACCGTCGCCGCCGTAGACGTTGTAGGGCGGCAACGCGCCGGGCAGGCTGGAGGTGGCGTCGCCGGCGATCGACGGTTCATGCAGCATCGCGGTGAACGGGTGCGGACCGAGCAGTTCCAGCGCCACCTTCTTCGGCGTCGGATAGAGCACGTCGAATGTCTCGATATGGGCGTCCCAGCCCCATTCGCGAAACTTATTCAGCATGAACTCGGCGTTCGCCTTGTCATGCGGCGATCCAACCTGGTTCGGCTCGGACGACATCTGCTTCATCCAGCGACGCTGGTCGGCCGGGTCGAGCTGAGCGTCGAAGCGTTGCTCCAGGCTCAGTTCGGCAGCGGCGCTTGCCGGCGCGAACCCGAGCAGGGTGTCGCGTGCCGGGTTGACTCGGTCAGTCGCGGCGGCCGTGAAAGTTGCCAGCGCGCTGGCGAGGGTCAGCAGGGCACGCAGGGTTGCTCGAGTCATGGGACGTCATTCCTCTCGGGTGGTTGATGGGATACGCGGCGGTGCCGGAAAGGTCCGCAGGTTGCCGATGCGCAAGCGGAGAGAAATCCGTTTGGATCATCATCCTGATCATTGCATGCGGCTTGCGCTGATACCGGCATCGAGCTCGTGGAAACATCAGATTTGTCATGGGCCGTGGGCAAGCCGGAAGGGTTTTGTGGACGCGTTCTGCGATGTGTCTTTCTGGTTCTTGACGGTAATGTTCTGCGAAAACAGGGTGCTGCCGTTGACATCGGTGTACGTCAGCCGATATGTGCCGGGGCGCAAGTAGAGATCGCTGAATGGGGCCACGCCGCTGCTGTCCACGCGTTCGCTGGGTATGGCATTCAGCGGCACCGGATCGAGTACCGCCCGATCGGCGGGAATGGCATCGTCACCTTCGCCCGCATAGCGCGCCTCAACGAGGCAGGGGAAGTGCCGGTTGCACCGGCTGCCATCCACGTAATACGGCTGGCGCTCGCCACCCAGACTCAGCCAGGTTGGACGTCCACGATGAATGACTTGTGGCGGGAACCATACACTGACGTCATAACCTGGCCGAAGTGACCATGGCTTTCCGGATTTGCTGATGAAGACGATGGGTTCTTTCGGCTGCAGGTGGCGCATGACCGGTCCGTAGTAAGGATGGTTGTCGCTGCTGGAAGGGTGTTCGTACAGCATGGTCTGCTCAACCGTCAGCGGATCGATGTGGGTCAATTTCTCCAGATGTTCGGCCATCGACAAGCCACCCAGAAAGGTGCCCGATTCCTGGATGTGCGCATAGCCTGCGTCGACGACGAGTTTTGCCTTTGGATCGTTCTTGAAGACTTGCTGGTAGATATTGCGTGCTTGTTCCACCTCGCGGGCATCGCCGGTGGCGTTCGAAAGCGCTTCGTAACCGATGACCTTGTAACCGAGCTTCAATGCGGTGCGTACCATCTCCGCGCAGATCGGTTCTCTGGTGTAGAAGCCGCTGTTGGTGGTCGGGTAACCGCGCGATTGCAGGCCGGTGTCGGTCTGGTAGACGGTTTCTGCCGCGAAGTAATTGAAGCCCTCGGCGCGCAGTTTGGCCAGCAGTTCGACGGTCAAGGTGCGGGTGAGCGGGATGTTGTGTGCTTCGTTGAAGAATACCGCGCGGTGGTTCCGGGCCAACCGCGAGATGGCAGTCAGCGCCGATTCGGCGCTGTAGTCGGGATTGTCCAGTGGCGAACGGCGGTCATCCGGCAACGCAGGCTGACTGATCGAGAAGCTGGCCGCCGCATCCTGGTAGTCGCCGATGAAAGTCTGGTACCAACTGAGGTACTGCCCGAAGATGACCTGGAATGCAGGGTCCTTGTTGCCGATGTAGGCGTAGCGCATGACCTGGAACTGGGCCAGCAAGCTTGCATGCTTGTTCGCGTCGCGCATGATCGTTTCGGACTTCTGCGCGGCCTGGATCTGCCGGGCCTGCCATTCGGCCGCCGACTGGGCGTGACTTGTCGAGCACACGCAGGTCAGGCCGGCGCAAGCGAGGGCGGTCAGGATCGAGATGGGGCGCACGCGACTCTCCGCTGGGGACTTGGGGATACCCGACAGGTTTTACCGCAGCCAGACGTTTGCTGCACGTACAAGTTACGCCTTGCAACGCAATCTGCCTGTGCCGGGCGGCATGCTGCGACCTTCGTGAAACGGGAGCACAATCCATGGCTCCTGCCCGCCAGTGGAGAATGTCATGCGCCTCACCCTGCTTGCCGCGTTGCTTGCCTTGGCCCTTCCGTGCACCGCGTCGGCGCAGGTATCAAACCTGCATGGCGGGGCAACTCCTGCAGCGGTGCAGAAAGGGGTCAGCGACCCGGCGCGCCAGGCCGACAAACAAGACGATGCGCGGCGCAACGTGGCGCTGGTGATGACGTTTGCGCAGGTCAAGCCGGGGCAGAAAGTGCTGGAGCTGGCGCCGGGCAGCGGCTACTGGACACGCGTGTTCAGCGCCATTGTCGGGCCGACGGGGCATGTCTACACGGTCTGGCCGGAGCAGATGGCGAAGTTCTCGACCAAGAGCCTGGCCCACTGGCGCGACCTGGTGAAGACTCCGCACTACGCCAACGTGAGCCTGTTGCAGGAGCCCGCCGCGCAGTTGAGTGCGCCGGCGCCGGTGGATCTGGTGTTCACCTCGCAGAACTATCACGACTATCACGATCCCTTCATGGGCCCGGTCGACATGGCCAGGTTTGACAAGGAGGTCTATGCCGCGCTCAAGCCCGGCGGTGTGTTCGTGGTGATCGACCACGTGGCATCGGCCGGTTCCGGACTGACCGACACCAACACGCTGCACCGTATCGATCCGGCGGTGGTCAGGCGTGAAGTGGAAGGCGCCGGCTTCGTGTTCGATGGAGAGAGCAACGTGCTGCGCAACCCGGCCGATCCGCATACCGCCGCCGTGTTCGACAAATCCATACGCGGTCACACCGACCAATTCATCTATCGCTTCCGCAAGCCGGTGAAGTAACGGCGAGCAAGAACGGGGGGCGGGCGTCGCGGCGTGGGCAGGCTTGAGCTGGGGTACTGCGGTCGGCACCATCGTGCGCGGAGGCAGCCTGGCGGGCGACTCCATGCACCAACCCCGGGAGCCAGGTCGTGAATACCAACGAGTCCGCGCCGCCGAACGACGATCCGGCTGACCCCATGCCGCGGCGCCCGCCCGAGCCGGATGCCGCCGATTGCTGTGGCGAGGGCTGCGTGCGCTGCGTGTACGACGTGCACGGGGATGCACTCGAACGCTACCAACGCGTGCTGGATGCGTGGCGCGCGCGCCACCCGCAGCCATGAGCACGTTGCCGGATCATCAAGGACTGACCATGTGGAACGCCGTTACCCGCGCCGTCAGCTCATCGATGGGTCGCTGCGAGTTATCGCACATTGCGCGCGAGCCTATCGAGGTGACGCTTGCACGCGCGCAGCACCGCGACTACCTGCGCGCCCTCGAGTCGGTCGGCTGCACGGTGCAGACGCTACCCGAACAGCGCGAGTTGCCTGATTCGGTGTTCGTCGAAGACGTCGCGATCGTGCTGGACGAAGTCGCGGTGCTGACCCGGCCAGGTGCGCCGTCGCGGCGCCCTGAAGTGGCAAGCGTGGCGGATCTGCTGCGGCAGCACCGACCGCTGCTTGCGATCGAGGCGCCGGCCACGCTGGACGGGGGTGACGTGTTGCGCATGGGTCGCACGCTATACGTCGGCCAGTCGGCGCGCAGCAATCCAGCCGGCATTGCCCAATTGCGCGAACTGCTGATTCCGTATGGCTATGCCGTGGAGGGCGTGGTCACGCGCGCCTGCCTGCATCTGAAGTCCGCAGTCACCGCACTGTCTGATGACAGCGTGCTGTTGCAGCCCGCCTGGGTGGACGGTGAGCACTTTGCGAAATTTCGCGTGGTCGAAATCGACCCCGCCGAGCCGCATGCCGCCAACGTGTTGCGCATCGACGACGCGCTGATCATGCCAGCGAGCTTCCCGCGCACCCGACAACGGCTGCTCGACGCCGGACTCAAGGCGATCGCCGTCGACGTGTCCGAATTGCAGAAGGCCGAAGGTGCGGTGACCTGTTGCAGCCTGGTGTTTCGTTCGGTGGCATGAGGCCGCGCTCGCGCAAAACGGGGCCACGTTCACGTGTCGAGGGTTCACATGCCGCGTGGCTTTGCTCTTCATCATTTCTGCGAAGCAGCAGTCCACTGGAGCAACCTCTTGCGGGTTGTTGAATGCGCTGGATCCTGGCGTGACCGGTCCCTCGGTCGTTGAAAAGCGTCTTGCGGCGCTGACCAGCTTGAGTTGAGTGGCATTCGCCACTGCTGCCTTTAGCGCTACTGCGCAGCGTGCCCGATCAGGCCCTGCGGGCGCATCCAATCCTGCATGTCCACCAGCAGTTGCTGCAGCGGGATCTCGACGTAATCCAGTTCGCGCCGGGCCTTGGCTGAATTCACCTGCAGCTTGTGGCAAATCGGGGCAGCGCTTTCGGGCGTGATGTCGGGCTCGCGCCGGCTGAATCGTGATCAGGCGTTGGCAAGCCGGGCAAAGGCGATCAGCGCGCGTGCCGGCGTTGCGCCACGCGGTGTGCGCTTGCCCAATGGGGCACGGATACGATGGACGAGATCGACGAAGCTGGCCTGCTCTCCGCCGAGCCGATGAGTTTGCCCGAAGCGCTGGCGCTGCCACGCGCGTACCTGCGTCCTGGCGATTTCGCGTGCGTCGGCAAACCCGCCGACACCGGGAGCAATGCCGGGCAGCTTGCGCCGACCGACCAGCGCGATCAGGTGCGCCCCGTTGCGGTGATCGCCGGGCCCCAGGATGTGCGTGGGGTTGAACACGATCCACGGCAGAGCGGCATGGCGCACCACCTGCTCGCCAGGCAACTTGCTGCGGTTGTGGTTGACCCGACTTTCGCCGCCGCGCTGCAGGGTCGATTCGTCGATGCGTTCATGCACCAGGCGCGACCACGCAGACACCGGTGAGGTGTGCATTAAAGCCTGCACCGCGGCGACCTCGCTGGTCCGCAGCAGGTTGGTGGTACCGGCGATATGGGTGGCCGATTGCGCGTCCGCGTGGCGCCCCCAGATGCTGGTGTCGGCGGTAGCGTGGAATACCGCCGTACAACCGAAGAGCGCCGCCTGCAGGCTGACCCGGTCTGTCAGCTCCGCACGCATCGGCACGCCGCCCTGGGCACGGATTGCGGCATCCGACTCGGCCCGACGCGACAGCGCCTTGAACGTGCAGCCGGTTGCGCAGAGCCCTCGCAGCCAGTGGGCGCCGAGGAATCCGCTGGCGCCGGCGAGGAATACGGTAGTCATGCACTCTCTCGCCGGAGCGTGCTGTCCGTCGTGTCAGTCGGCGCGCTCGTCAGGGTGCGCGCTCACTTGTCCTTCTTTTTCTCGTTTTTGGCGGCGCGCTTCTCCTTCAGCGTTTTGGCCGGCTGCTTCTTCTGGCTTTTCTTTGAATCCAGGCCTTTGCTCATGCTGTGCTCCATAACTCGGTCAGGTGATTGCAGCCAAGTCTAGGACGTTCCCGGGTGGCCCGTGAAGCCCGTTCCTGAAGATATCG
>JBDTKM010000068.1:0-11905 GCA_039935315.1 Rhodanobacter sp.
CGAGTTGGTATCCGGATCGATCATCTGCACGATCAGCTTGTACCAGTCCGGCTCGAAGTCGTGACCTTCGTCGACCAGCACGGCGCCGTACTGGAAGCGCGGAATCTGTCCCTTGTCCACGCCGTCGATCACCTTCTGCACCATCTGGCCGAAGAAGTCCTCGCTGCCCTGGATGGGCAGGTCCACGTGGTAGGCGACCAGCATCTTGCGACACCACTTGTGGAAGTTGTAGACCTGCACTTTCTCACTGAGGCCGCGCTCGCCCACCAACTGCTCCAGCCGTGCCGCCAGCGTCTTGTTGTAGCAGAGCACCAGGATCGGTTTGCTCAACTCGCGCGCCAGTTGCATCGCCCGGAAACCCAGAATCATGGTCTTGCCGGAGCCGGCCACGCCGTGGATGATCCGGTGCTCGTCGCCGATCGATCGCGCCAGCTGTTCCTGCTGGGCGTCCATCACCTTGACCAGGTCGGGGATTTCCAGCGCTCGCACGGCGTCGTCGGTGGGCCCGAACAAGCCGAACTGACCACTGCCGGCCTCCACCCGCAGTTCGGGGAACAGATGCCAGCGCACACGATCGATTTGCGGCAGGGTCATGGCCACCGGATAGACCTGCGGGAACATCGCCCACAGGCGCTGCTGGAAAGCCTCGGCCTCGACCGTCTCGTACAACTCGTCGCGGCAGATCACCAGGTGTTCGGGCATCACTTCGCCCAGCGTGCCCTCGTCGAACTGTTTGCGGGTGATGTTGGCCAGCACCACGCCCCAGCCCCACGGCATGATCAACTTGCCGGCGTAGCGCGAACCTTCCGGGTGCCGCAGCGCGGGGTCGCGCTCCAGCACCACGCCGATCTCCAGCGCATAGGCGCGCGCCTGCAGCAGCGGATTGGTCTCCTTGACCAGGCCGCGCTCGGTCACCAGGGTGAACTGGGTGCTGTCGGCATGGCGGATGGTGTCCGCCTTCCAGTCCTTCACCTCCAGCACCAGCAGACCGCGACGCGGGTGGAACACGACGAAATCCGGATGCCGCTGGCGCAGGCCGACCGGCACGTCGTACCACAGCAGGTAGTCGTCCTCGAGCTTCTGTTCCAGCCGCTCGGAGACACGCTTCTCGCCTCCGGTCATGCGCGGCAGGCAGCTGTTGCGGGTGGGAATGAGTGTCGCCACGGAAACCCTTGACTGGTGCTTGCCGAGTGACGTTAGCCGATGCAGCGGGGCTGTCAATGCCGGTGTGGCAGTGCTAGAGCCAGCGCTGCAACTGCTCGGGCGCAACCTCCATGCGCCGGCAGGCGCGGCTGGCGATGCCGTCGCGCAACGCGGCACGGAATACCGGCGCGACCGACCACAGTGTGCGGGCAGCGAAACGTGCCTGGCGCCGCTGTCGCGAGGTATGGCCCAGCATGACGGTGGCCCAGTTCGGCAACAGGACGTCGCCGGCGCGCAGGAACAGATCCCGCGACAGGCTCGCTGCCGGTACCGGCAGGCGTATCTGGGCCAGCAGACCGAGCACCACCTGCGAGCGCTGGGTGTATGCCAGTTCGGGCTGAATATGGCGGAAGTACTCGCGGACGTCGCGTTCGGATCTGGGCACATCGCGCGCGCCGAGCAACTCGGCGATCTGCCGCACTTCGTCGTAGTAGCGATCGGCAGCTCCGGCTGGCAGCGCGATATGGCTGTAGCGCCGATACCCCTGCAGGAAGCAGTACGCCTCGCTTCCGTGCACCCAGGTGAGCAAGTGTGGATCGTTGGCCGAGTATGGCCGCCCGTCTTCGCCGTAGCCGGTGATGTGGCCGTGGATTTGCCGCACCTGGGCGATCAGTGCCGCGGCTTGGGCACCGGCCGCATAAGTGGTGCCGCCGACGAAGGCGGTAGTGCGGCGTAGCCGGCCCAGCAAGTCGCCGCGAAAATTGGAGTGGTCCCACACGCCGGCCAGCGCCAGCGGATGCAGCGCCTGCAGGGTCAGTGCGGCCAGGCCGCCGGTCAGCATGCCGGGGAAATCCGAATGGACCCGCCAGGTGGCGCTGTCAGGGCCGAACAGGCCCGGGTCGCCATGCGGATGGTCGTAATCGAGGTCGCTGGTATCGGGGCGCGGAAAGGCGCTCAGTACCCAACGGCGGATCGGTTCGCGGGCAGGGCGGGTCAGCAGTTCGAACGGAGAGAACATGGGCCCAGTCTATCGCTGGTGGCCACGTGGGGTTTTATTTGGACGTCCATTGTGGTATCAATGATCCCCATGCATCCCGCCACCGCCCGCCTGTTCTTCTGGTTTTACGGCTATCCAACGCCAACGGCGGCGGCGCGGGCGCGATCGTTTTGAACTGATCGACATTCCACACCGAACCGCCAGCATCCCTGGCGGTTTTTTTTGGCCGCCATCCGGGAACCACCAGGAGAGCCGCCACCATGCACCCCACCGACGACCTGCGCATCTGCGCCATCACCCCGCTCAGCACGCCCGCCGAAGTCATGCGCGACTGCGGGGCGTCCGAGGAGGCGACCGCCACCGTCGATGCGTCACGCCGGGCACGGCACGCGATCATCGCCGGCCACGACGACCGCCTGGCCGTGGTGGTCGGGCCATGCTCGATCCACGACCCGCGCGCCGCACTGGAGTATGCCGGCCGGTTGGCCCTGCTGCGGCGTGAGTTGGGCGATGCGCTGGAGATCGTGATGCGGGTGTATTTCGAAAAACCACGTACCACGGTGGGCTGGAAAGGGCTGATCAACGATCCTGACCTTGATGGCAGCTTCCAGATCGACAAAGGCCTGCACATTGCGCGCACCCTGCTGCACGACATCAATGCGTTGGGGGTGCCGGCGGGTTGCGAGTTCCTGGACATGATCACGCCGCAGTACATCGCCGACCTGGTGGCGTGGGGCGCCATCGGCGCACGCACCACCGAGAGCCAGGTACATCGCGAACTCGCCTCCGGCCTGTCGTGTCCGATCGGTTTCAAGAACGGGACGGATGGCAACGTGAAAATCGCGGTGGATGCGGTGCAAGCCGCGGCGCACTCACATCATTTCATGGCGGTCACCAAGGACGGCCGGGCTGCCGTCGCTACCACCCGCGGCAATGGCGATTGCCATGTCATCCTGCGTGGCGGCAAGCTGCCGAACTACGATAGCGACAGCGTCACTGCTGCGTGTGCGGCGATCGGCAAGCGTGGCCTGCCAGCGCGGGTCATGATCGACGCCAGTCATGCCAACAGTGGAAAGAAGCCGGAGAACCAGCCTGCGGTGGTGCAGGACATCGGCGCGCGGGTGGCGGCCGGTGCACGCAATATTCTGGGTGTGATGGTGGAGAGTCACCTGGTGGGCGGCCATCAGGAGCTGCGGCCCGGCCAGCCGCTGCGCTACGGCCAGAGCATCACCGACGGTTGCCTCGACTGGGACACGTCGGTGCAGGTATTGGCCGGGCTGGCGCAGGCAGTGCGCCAACGGCGCCACCGCGAAGCCGCGGCGACGTCACTGGACGATGAGGCCGCTGCCTGAGTCGCTACTCAGAGCTGGTGAAGAAAACCACTTCCTGTGGTTTTCTTCTATCGCGGGCCCGGTACTTGCCCGGACTCGCTCACGCGAAGCAGGCACTCGCGTGACTGCTTCGCGACCGGCCAACCGTGGCCGACCTGAGAGGTTGAAAAGTTCACAACCTCTCAGAGCAGTTTCGCGTCCAGCGTGATCCTGGCCTTCAAGACCTTGGAGACGGGGCACCCATGCTTGGTGGCTTCGGCAATACGCTCGAACGTGGCCTGGTCGGCACCGGGAACCCTGGCCTCGCAGGTCAGCTGCACGGCGCCGATCGTGAAACCGTCGCCGTCCTTGTCCAGGCTCACCACGGCCTTCGTGTCGATGCTGTCGGCGGTGAGCCCGGCTTCACCCAGGCCCAGCGACAACGCCATCGAGTAGCAGGCGGCGTGAGCGGCGCCGAGCAGCTCTTCGGGATTGGTGCCGGGGCCGTCTTCGAAGCGCGACTTGAAACCGTAAGGCGCCTCGCGCAGCACACCGGTCTGGGTCGAGATGGTCCCCTGGCCGTCCTTGATACTGCCGGACCAATGGGCGCTGGCGGATTTCTTCATTGCTTGACTCCTTATGTGAATTCCGGAAAACAGTCGTCACGGTGGCAGCTGCGGCATGCAGTCCGCGCGAATTTTCGGGATGCAAGTCTTCACGCACGGTTAGCTCGTGCTACCCGTATGCTTGGACTTTCGCACGCCAGCAGGCTCGCCATGTCACCTTCCATCCAGCACGATTCGACCGCGCGCTGCTTCAGCAAATGCGTCGACGGTGCCGACTGCCTGCTTGAGTACGAGCTTGCCGATTCCGTGATGACGATCACTCACACCGAGGTACCCGCTGCGCTGGGTGGCCGCGGGATTGCCGGCGAGCTGGTGCAGTCCGCGCTGGACACCGCGCGTACGAAGGGATGGCGGGTTGTGCCCGTCTGTTCGTATGCGGCGGCCTGGATCAAGCGGCATCCGGCTTACGCGGATCTGCAAGCCTGAAACTCCGGTTAGTATGGCCGCACCACGGGCCCCAGCCGTTGGGGGAGAACAGTTTGCCAGACGCATTTGACCCATCGCTGCCCACGAATCTTCGCGGACGGTCGGCATGAGCAAGAAGGCGCCGGTAGCGAATTCGGCCGGAGCGTTGCGCCACCCGTGGCGACCCTGGCGCTTCGTGCGTCACCGTCCCTGGACCAGCCTTGCGCTGGGCATCTTCGTGCTTGGCGTGGCGCTACTGCTGAATGCGGGCTTCCATCCGGCGAATGCCGTCCTGCTGGGCTTTGACGGGGCCGCGCTGGTCTACCTCGGGCTGCTGGCGCACATGTTTCAGCGTGCCACGCCGGCAAGCATGCGCAGCTACGCCACCGCACTGGATACCGGGCGCTGGGGTGTGCTGTGGAGTGGCATCGTGTTGTCGGTGGTGGTGCTGGTAGCGCTGAGCAACGAGCTGCATGCCGCCAAATCCGGCGGCGTGCTGGCGCTGGCCATCGGCGCCGCCAGCGTGGTGCTGAGCTGGCTGTTCCTCAATGTGATGTTCGCGATTCACTACACGCACGGCTATTACGGCAACTACGGCGAAAAGCACACCGGTCTGGATTTCCCCGGCACCAAGCAGCCGGACTACTGGGACTTTGTCTACTTCGCCTTTGTGATCGGCATGTGCTTCCAGGTCTCCGATGTGCAGATCACCAGCCGTTATCTGCGCCGCGTGGTGTTGCTGCACAGCGTGATCGCGTTCTTCTTCAACGTGTTCATCATCGCGATCACGGTGAACATCGTGGCCGGGCAGGGCAGTTAGCGCGAACACTTTTGCTGGAATCGACGGCGGCGGATACTGGGTGATCACGGTTCCCGGCCATGCGGAATGAGTACCCCATTAGCTCGCCGTCTCGGTATTGAATATCCGCTGGTCCAGGTGCCGATGGCCGGTTCGACATCGCTGGCACTGGCGGCCGCCGTGTCCAACGCCGGCGGGCTGGGTCCGCTCGGGGCCGGCTATCCCGCAGACAATCCTCGATCAGGCGGCGCAGGTGCGCGCGTTGGGCGATCGACCGTATTCGATCGGCCTGTTCGTGTTGCCCGATGAATTCGAGGCGGATATGGAAGCGGTGGCGAAGGCGCGCCAGCAACTGGATGCGTCGATGGTCAGCGTGGGCCTCGATGCACGTACCAGCATTCCTGCGCGTTGGGCGCCGCGATTTTCCGATCAGTTCGCCGCCCTGTGCGAGGTGCGCCCGGCGGTGACCAGCTTCGCGTTTGGCGTGATCAGCCCGGCGCAGCTGCGCGAGCTGCGCCAACGCGACATCTCTGTCAGCGGTACCGCGACCACCGTCCTCGAGGCGCGCGCCTGGGCCGAAGCCGGCGCGGATGTGGTCTGCGTGCAGGGTGCCGAGGCCGGCGGTCATCGGGGCACCTTCCTGCATCAGGCGGAGGACGCCATGATCGGACTGCTCGCGTTGTTGCCGCTCGCTGTGGGTGCCTTGCAGCTACCGGTGATCGCCGCCGGTGGCATCATGGATGGCCGCGGCATGCTGGCCGCGGAAGTCCTTGGCGCGGCCGCCAGTCAGCTCGGCACGGCCTTTCGCACCTGTCCCGAAAGCACCGCGTCCGCCGCCTGGTTGCAGGATCTGCTGCAGGCCCAGGAGCATCAGGTCACCACCATTGCGGGTTTCTCCGGACGCGCGGCGCGTGGCCGGCGCAGCCGGTTTGTCGAGGCCATGCCGCAGGCGGCGCAAGGCTTGCCGTATCCGGTACTGAACGCGCTCACCGCGCTCACCGCGCTCACCGCGCCTCTGCGGCGGGCAGCGGCCGCGGCCGAACGCGGCGATCTGCTGTCCGAGGGGTGCGGGTAGGCTGTCCGCCTGGCCCGACCGCAACCAGCCGCCGAGCTGGTTGCCCGCCTGCTGCAACGAGGATCGGCTGGCGCGACGGGTGCTTGCCTCCTGATCTGAGCTCGCAACAACCCTTCACGGCGGCCGGTTATACTGCGCCTGCGCCATTTTGCGCTGCGATCCCGCATCGAGGCCCATCCTCTTGAGTACAGCCCGCACGAACAAGGCCGTCACCACGGCCACCCTGCGCAAGTCGGTCATCGACGCGCTCGAAGAACTGAAAGCCAAGGACATCCGCGAAATCGATGTCCGCGGCAAGACCTCCATTGCCGACCTGCTGGTGATTGCCTCCGGCACCTCCGCACGTCACGTCAAATCCATCGCCGACGAAGTCAGCAAGTACGCCAAGAAAGCCGGCGTGATGCCGCTGGGCGTGGAGGGCGAGCAGGAAGGCGAGTGGGTGCTGGTGGATCTGGGCGACGTGATCGTTCATGTGATGCTGCCGCGCATTCGCGAGTTCTACGGTCTGGAGCGGCTGTGGACGGTCGGGGATCACGGACACGAAATGGATGCGGCGCAGGCTGCGGGCTGAAGTCATTCCGTTCTCCCCGCGCGGAGAACCGGCCCGCAATGCCCATGTCGTTCCCTTGGTCCCTGCGGGAGAACGTGCCTGAGGACCGATGAAGCGGCGGTACTGGCGGCAAGGTTGATCGATGGAGGGGTTTGATGCGGATTCTGCGCGAGATGGGCCCCTCACCTCGATCCTCTCCAACCGGTGGGAGAAGAGGCGAATACAACAGGCGCGGGACTTGATGGGAGCGGGGGCGATCTCATGCGTACTCGACTGATTGCCGTCGGCGAACGCATGCCCGGCTGGGTCGCCGAAGGTTTTGCCGAATACCGCAAGCGGCTATCCCACGAGCTGCCGCTGGAACTGATTGAGCTCAAGCCCGGCAACCGTGGCAAGGGGCGCGATGAAGCACGGGCGATCCAGGATGAAGGCGCGGCGATTCTCGCGAACTTGCCGCACGATGCCCACGTGGTGGCGCTGGACGGTCGCGGCCAGACCTGGTCCAGCGAGGAACTGGCGATTCAGTTGGGGAAGTGGCGCATGGACGGCCGCGATCTTGCGTTCCTGATTGGCGGGCCCGCTGGCCACGCGGCCGAGGTGCTGGCACGCGCCGATCAGCGCTGGTCGCTGGGGTCGCTGACCCTGCCGCACATGCTGGTACGACTGGTGCTGGCCGAGCAGCTGTATCGCGCCACCACGATCATTGCCGGGCATCCCTACCATCGCGGATAAAGCGGGGACGGGAGACCCGGCGCCGGCGCTTGCGGACGCGATATGCTTCCGCCACTTCCTTGTTTTCCGGTCACGTCATGAGCTTCCGCATCCGCCCAGCCACTGTTGACGACCTCGACGCTCTGGTGCCGTTGTTCGACGGTTATCGCCAGTTCTACCGGCAGGTATCGGACCTCGCGCGAGCGCGCAGTTTCCTGGCCCAGCGTCTGGCCAACGACGAATCGCAGGTGCTGCTGGCCCGCGACGACGCCGGACTCGGCCTTGGTTTCACCCAGTTGTATCCTCAGTTTTCCTCGATCCGGCTCGTACCCACCTATCTGCTCAACGACCTGTTCGTGATGCAGAGCGCGCGCAGGCAGGGCGTGGCGCGGGGATTGCTGGTTGCCGCCGCCGAGCATGCGCGCAGCCTCGGCGCCGGCAGCCTGTCGTTGTCCACCGCGCTGGACAACCGGCCGGCGCAGGCGCTGTACGAGTCGCTGGGCTGGCAGCGCGATCAGGGCTTCTGCGAATACGGCCTGGTGCTTTAGTGACGCGGCCTGCAAGCGCATGGGCTGCGGGGGATGGATATGCCGGGGCGTTGGTTGAAGCCATGGCGTGGTATCGCCAGGCCGCCGCACGAGGGCATGCTCGGGTACACGTTGATTTGTGGGGTGCGATGCATCGCAAGGGACACGGCGCGTCGCCGGATTGTCCGAAGGCGTTGCAGAGGCTTCGTCAAGCCGAGACGCAGGGCTTTTCTGACGAACCGTTTGTTTTCTGGCGGACAGTTTGGCCTTGGGCTCATGCATGCCGATGGCTACGACGTGACGCGGGACGATGGCCAAGCCGTTTGGTGGTAGCGGAAGGCATTGCTGCAGGTAGACACCCCTGCCCGGAACAACGTCGCCTTCATGCTGTCGACGGGCGTGGTGTATCGAAGGATCTCACGGTGACATTCGCGCGTTTCGGCAGGCTCGGGTTTCAGCAGGATCCGGATCGGGATTTCAACCGGAGAATCCACTTTGCCACCCGAATCCTGCAACGCCGGATGACGCCGGCACCGGATGAAGCCGGGTCGCCCCAGTCGCGTCGGATGCCGAGCGATGGTGTGCTCGCCGGAATCCTGCTGCGCTTGCGCGCACGCGACCATTCGTCACGCACAGGATCGAATATCGGCTGTCGTTTGCGATGGACAACGAGGTTTGATCCATCCCGCTCCGCTGGAAAGCACACGTGCTTTATCTAGCCTCGCAATCGCCCCGTCGCCGTGAGCTGCTCACGCAACTGGGCGCGACGTTTTCCGTACTGCATGTCGAGGTGCCGGAGCGCCGGGACGATGCCGAAGCGCCGCCGGCTTACGTCGAACGCGTGGCGCGCCAGAAGGCGCGGGCGGGACTGCTCATGCTGCCTGCCGGCGATCGTGCTGCCGCCGTGGTGCTGGGCTCGGACACCGAGGTCGTGCTGGATGGTGACGTGTTCGGCAAGCCGCGCGATGCCGATGAGGCGGCGGCGATGTTGGCTCGACTGGCCGGACGTACGCACGAAGTCATCTCGGCAGTGTGGCTGTTGACGAATGATCGCGCATTGGGCGATGTCTGCGTCTCACAGGTACGTTTCACCGCGCTGGATGCGGCGACCATTGCCGCGTATGTCGCCACTGGCGAACCGTTCGGCAAGGCCGGCGGCTACGCGATCCAGGGGCGTGGCGCGGCGCTGATCGAGCACCTCCAAGGCAGCTACAGCGGCGTGATGGGCCTGCCGTTGTTCGAGACGTCGCGGCTGCTGCGCGAGTTCGCTATCCGCGGCTGACATCACCCGCCCACGTGGGCGACCACGAACCACGCGGCCACAGCCAGCAGGTTGTTGGCGCCGTGTGCGACCACGCTGGGCCAGATCGACCCCGAGCGCAGGCGCAACCAGGCCAGTGCCAGGGCGAGCAAGATCAAGTCGGGCAGGGCAAATAGCTGCCAGCTCAGGCCGGGCAGGTGGGCCATGGCAAAGACCAGTGAACTGAGCCCGATTGCCGCCACGCGGCCCCAGCGCTGCAACAGGGCCGACAACAGCAGGCCGCGGAACAGCAGTTCTTCCACCAGCGGACCCAGGCTCACCACCAGCAGCACCAGCGGGATGCGCCAGCCCAAGGGCGTGCTTTCGCCCAGTTGGCTGATGTTCTGGGTGACCGGGTGCCCTTGAGCCAGCCAATGGGTCAGCCATCCACCGACCAGTGGCGTGATCAGGCCGATGATCACTGCCAGCAGCAGGTAGCGTCCCTGTTCCGGGCGAACGTAACCGAAGCCGGGTGGATGCGCCAGCGACCACAGATGTGGCCAGCGTTGCCGGACCAGCAGCATGATCGTGGCGGCAGCCAGACCCAGCACCAGCATCACCAGCAGCGCCTGCATGCCCGGTTGTTGCAGCGTACGGTGGATGACGCCCGGCAGATCCGGCAACTGCCGCAAGGCATGTAAATGACCAGTGCCGATGGCGAGAATCAGCGCGAAGACGCCGCCGCCGATGGCCTGCAGCACGAAATAGAGCACGATCCAGCCCAGTGCCATCCAGAGGCCAGGTGCACGCAAGGATGTCGGCAAGGATGGCAGCAGCGGGGGAGGGGAAGCAGAGTGCGCGGAGTCGATAGTCAGCATTTCCGTGGCGGACGGGCGGTGCATAAAGGACGTGCCATGGACATCCCGCACGGGATGGCGTTCCGCGGCGCCGAATTGCTGGTGCGAATCAGCCCACGCTCATGGCGCGCACCACCCCGATGCAGGCCATCACCAGCAGCACGAACCAGCTGAGCATGGCCAGTGCAAAACCGGGCCCGCGTTTGGCGGGATCTTTCAGATAGGCCGCCGCGTACCACACCCGCCCCACCAGCCAGACCAGGCCGACCACGCCCGCCCAGCCCGTGAAACCATAGTGAGCGGCCAGCCACAGCGTGGGCAGGAACAGCACGGTTTGTTCCAGCGTGTTCAGTTGCACCCGGTAGGCGCGTTCGAACAGGGGATGGCCGATTACTGCCGGCGCCTTGATCGCGTATTTGCCGCGCGCGCGAGCCACGATCAAGGTGACGCCGAACAACAACAGCACGGTAAGCAGGGTAACCAGGCCGGGTAGCTGGGTCATGGGAGATCCTCGGGGGGTGTTTGCCACTTTAACTGCAAGCGGTGCATGGCGTGGCCGCGACCGAGCAGCTATCGTCGCACGGTGGCAGCGCACATGGCGCATCTGCCGATGGGGGCTTTATGGATTGGCGAAAGGGCAGCAGCAGCAACAACGTCGAGTCGGGCAGCGGCAGCGGCGGTGGTGGCGGATTCGGCTTTGGCGGTGGTCGCATGGGCATCGGCGGCCTGATCGTGCTGGCACTGATCGGCTGGATCTTTTTCAAGAACCCGCTCGCCCTGCTCGATCAGGGTTCATCCTCCAGCCTGAGCGGTGGCCAGACCAGCGGGCAGCCGCAGGCGAATGCCGCGGTCAATTGCCAGCAGCCGTCGAGCGAACAAATCGATTTCATCTGCCGCATCGTGGGCAGTACGGAGCAGACATGGACCGAGATCTTCCAGGCGAAGGGACTGACTTACGTCGATCCCAAGCTGCATCTGTTCAGCGGCCGGGTGAGTACCGCGTGCGGCGGCGCGACCACCGCCGTGGGGCCGTTTTATTGCCCCAACGACCAGAAGGTGTATCTCGATGTAGCGTTCTTCCAGCAATTGCAGGATGAGCTGCATTCCTCTGGCGATTTCGCGCGCGCGTACGTGATCGCGCACGAAGTGGGTCATCACGTGCAGAAGCTGACCGGCGTGTTCGACCGGGTGCAGCAGTTGCAGCGCCAGGGCGCGCCGATGGACGGCGCCGAAGGCCTCTCGGTGCGCCAGGAATTGCAAGCCGATTGCTACGCAGGCGTGTGGGCCAACCACAGTCAGAAGGATCTGAACTGGCTGCAGCCGGGCGACATCGAGTCGGCGCTGAACGCCGCCAGCCATATCGGTGACGACGCCTTGCAGCAGCAGGCGCAGGGTCGGGTACGCCCGGATACGTTTACTCATGGCACCTCGGCGCAGCGCGTGCGCTGGTTCAAGACCGGGTTCAGCAGTGGCGACATGGACCAGTGCAATACGTTTGCCGGCGAGATCTGAACGGCCTTTCGACGAGCGGGACGAGACCCGCGAGGCAGCGACCCTGGCGCATTCTGGAATCCACCTGACGTGGATCCTGCGGTGCACTCTGACCTCATCCCATGCCGCAGATGTGTTTGCGTTGCGGTACCCCCTGGTTCACTGCAGAACGGC
>JBDTKM010000069.1:0-8270 GCA_039935315.1 Rhodanobacter sp.
AACTGCGGCAGCACCGCCTGGGTCATGGCGATCGTGCCGAAAGTGTTGGTTTCGAACAGGTCGCGCAGCAAGGCCATCGGCGTCAGCTCGGCGGGTGCGGCCGCACCGATGCCGGCGTTGTTCACCAGCACGTCAAGCGGTCCGGCGGATTCAATCGCCTGGCGGATGCTGGCCGGATCCGTGACGTCGAGCGCGAGCACGCGCAGGCTTTCGGAGCGGGGCAACACGTCCTCGCGCGGGGTGCGCATGGTGGCAATCACCTGCCAGTCGCGGTCGAGGAAATGACGGGCGGTCTCGAGGCCGAAGCCGGACGAGCAGCCGGTGATCAGGATGGTCTGCATGGGGATGCCTTGCACGAGTGATTGGGGAGGGCAGACGATAGGCCGCCACTCCCGTACTCGCTACAATCGAAAGTCCACGTTTGTTTGGCAGGAGTCCGGCATGATCGATCCACTGGCCGAAGTGGTCACGCTGCTGCAGCCGAGTGCCCGATTCTCGAAAGTGGTCGTCGGCGCCGGCTCCTGGCGCACCCGCTGCTCGGACGCGGGGCAACCGTTCTACTGCGTGCTGCTGGAAGGCGGTTGTCGTGCCACGATCGACGGGCACGCGACGATCGAGCTGCAGCCGGGCGACTTCCTGCTGGTACCGGCGGCCTATGGCGTGGTGATATCCAGCCTCGAACCGCCGCCGGCAGGCGGCGAATTCGCGCCCGTTGCGCAGGGCAACGGCCTGTTTCGCATCGGCACGCAGGATGGCCCGACCGACATGCACATGTTGGTGGGCCATTGCAGCTTCGACTCGCCCGATGCCGACCTGCTGGTGTCGCTGTTGCCGCAGCTCGTCCACGTCCGTGGCGAGCGCCGGCTGGCCATGCTGGTGAAGCTGGTGGGCGAGGAATCGCGCGAGCAACGCCCCGCCCGCGACGAGGTGTTGGCGCGATTGCTGGAAGTGCTGCTGATCGAAGCCATACGTTCCACTGCCGGCACCAGCGCATCGCCTGGACTGGTCCGTGGACTGGCCGACGCGCGCCTCGCCCTCGCACTGCGTGCCATCCACGAACACCCGGATCGCGGGTGGACGATCACGGAACTGGCCAGCGAATCCGCGCTGTCGCGCTCCGCGTTCTTCGAGCGTTTCAACCGCACCGTCGGCGTGGCGCCGATGGCCTACCTGCTCGCCTGGCGGATGGCGCTGGCCAAGCAGCTGTTGCGAAAGAGCGAAGGCGGCGTGGCCGACATCGCCGAACGCATCGGCTACAGCTCGGCCAGCACCTTCAGCACCGCGTTCACCCGCCACGTCGGACTGTCACCATCGCGCTACGCACGCGAACATGCCGTCGTGCGGGCTCAGCCAACGGAACCAGACCCGGTGGCTTATCCGGGGTAAGTGAACCTGCCCTCCGCCCATCCGCATCCAAGCGGGCGCAAGTGGACTTGTCACCGCCGTATTCCCTTCGGCTTCATGGCGTCTTCCCCCGCCAGTGCGCGGCAAAGGGGCGGAGGGAATTGAATTGAAATAACTGGCTCCGTCCCTTTGTTGCCCAGCCCTGGCCCGATCGCCTGAGCAAGGGCGCAGGGTGCATGATGCTGCTCTGGATTGTGCGTTTTCAGCGGCGACCGACTTCGTTCAAGGAGAACATCATGAAGGCCATCGGCTTTACCCAACCACTTCCGATCAGCGAGGCCACCTCCCTGATCGACATCGAGCTACCCGACCCGATACCGCAAGCACGCGACCTGCTGGTTGAAGTCAAAGCCGTGTCGGTGAATCCGGTCGATGTAAAGGTGCGCGTCCGTGCGGCCCCCACGGCCGGCGAACCCCGCGTGCTCGGTTGGGATGCGGCCGGTGTCGTGCAGGCGGTTGGTGACAAGGTCACCGGCTTCAAACCCGGTGACCGGGTCTGGTACGCCGGCGACATCACCCGTCCGGGCAGCAATGCGGCGTTGCAATTGGTGGACGAACGCATCGTGGGCTTGATGCCGGCATCGCTCGACTTTGCCGAGGCCGCTGCCATGCCCTTGACCACCATCACCGCGTGGGAATTGCTGTTCGATCGACTGAAGGTGCAGCAGGCCGATCCCGCCGCCAGCAATCGCCTGCTGATCGTGGGCGCCGCGGGCGGCGTGGGGTCGATCCTGATCCAGCTGGCGCGCAAGCTCACCGGGCTTGCCGTCATCGCCACCGCGTCGCGACCGGAAACCCGGGAATGGGTGACTTCGCTGGGCGCACATCACGTGATCAACCATGGCAAGCCGTGGCAGCCGCAATTGGCCGCGCTGGGCATCGACGACGTCACCCATGTGATCGGCCTCAACCACACCGGCAACTATCTCGATCAGATCGCGGATGTGCTGCGCGCGGAAGGTCAGCTGGCGCTGATCGATGACCCTGGTGTGCTGGACATCGCGCCCTTCAAGCACAAATCGATTTCGGTGCATTGGGAGTTCATGTTTACGCGCTCGATGTTCGGTACCGCCAGCTTGACTCGCCAGCATGACTTGCTGACTCGCGTGGCGGCACTGGTCGATGACGGCACGCTGAGAACCACGCTGACCGAACGCATGCAAGGAATCAACGCCGCCAACCTGCGGCGCGCACATGCGAAGATCGAGCACGGTGGCTCGATCGGCAAGATCGTGCTCGAGGGCTTTTGAAAAGACCGTATGAACAATCTGGCAAGACGCGTCACGAAAAGGGGATGTTGGCAATCAAGGCGTGCTGTCAGTCGTCGTGCACTTCGGTTGGCGGTGACGCAGGTCGCCCGTGCGGCCTCACGGCAGCTGGTGGCTTGATTGCCTCTGTCCCGATCAGTGTGATGATCAATGAGATCGTGCTCGGCCAGCGTGGTGTTCCCGCGGTGGCGGCCATGCGTCCGGCGGTGGCGTTGGGTACCAGTGAGCGATCATGGTCGGGCCTGCAAGCAGATTTCGATCTGCGGGAAGCGCATCGCGTCCTTGGCAACACGGTCCAAAATATTGAACGAATCGGTGGCGTGAAGTAGCACCAACAGGAGAAGCAAAGGAAGCCGGGTCGGAGGCAGTCGAGTCCGCTCCGCTCAACTTCTCCGTCCCGTTTTTGTCACAATAGAGTGGCCAGGTCGATTTCCATACGGTGACAGGCTCACTTGCACCCATTGGCATTCGCATCGTTGCAAAAAGACACCCCGACACCGCTTCGTCGCCGTGGCTGATTCGTACGCGTGACCTTGGTCCTATCCGCGAAAGCGCCAGAACGTTAAAGTCGCACTCTTGTGCGTGGAATGAGTCCGTGCACGCTCGAGTGGAGGCTGTCATGACCCTGCGCCATTTTTTCGGATCCGCCATCGTGCTGGCGCTGGCGATATTGTTCGCCACACCGCTGCGGGCGCAGTCGCACAATACGCTGTCGGCGCAGGAACGTGCCGAAGGCTGGCAGCTTCTGTTTGATGGCCACAGCCTGACGGGCTGGCATGGCTACAACCAGAAGGGCACGGGCAAGGACTGGTCGGTGGTGGACGGGGCGATCCGCCTGGAACGTGGGCACGACGGTGACCTGAAGGACTTTCAGGACCTGCTCACCGACGCCAGTTATGCGAACTACGACCTCAAGCTGGAATGGAAGATGAGCCCGTGCGCCGACTCCGGCGTGCTGTTCAATGTGCACGAGACGCCTGCCGATACCTACTCGTTTCAGAGTGGGGTGGAGATGCAGATCGCCGACCTCGCCTGCACCGTGCCTGACAGCCGGGTGCTGTACGAACGTTCTGGCGACATGTTCGATCTGTATGCCGCACCGTACGAGTCGGTGCGTGAGGCCGGGCAATGGAACCAGATCGAGATCCGCGTCGACCACGGTCACGTGCGATTTGTGCAAAACGGCCGGACGACCGTGGACACCACGCTGTGGGACGACGCCTGGAAGACCCGCGTGGCGCAGACCAAATTCGCGCACTGGGCCAACTTCGCGCGTTTCCGCCAGGGTCATATCGCCCTGCAGGGGACCGAGAACAAGGGCGAGAACGGTCAGCCGATCCAGCTGTGGTTTCGCGACCTCCGCATCAAGCCGCTCTAGGATTCGGTCGGTCCGTTGCTGGATCGGCTTGCTCATCCGCCGGTGTGGTCCACTTTCCACCGCTTCGCCGTCCATGAGGCCACGATGGACCGGCCAATCGTCGACGGCTGTGTTCACCCAGCCGAATTCCGGTCCTGATCCACGAGCTGGTGGATAGTCCCGCCTCGACCACCAGCGGCCCGACAGACTCGTGGAAGCTACGCAGTGACCGGCTCACTTGCACCCGTTTGAAGTCGTGTCGTTGCGGAAAGTGAAGTTGACACGGTTTCGTTGCCGCTGCCCTCGAGCCCAATGAAAGGGTTGGGTTCATTCAATCCCCGCCTGAGGCGGGCAGGACGAGAGGCCGGTGCGCCAAACCGCGACAAAGGAAGTTGAATGCCCTCCAAAACCGGGTGAGAGCCGACTTCCAGATCATTCCGGCCCCCCCCCTCCAAAAGGAATGCCCCGTGACGACACGCTATACGACATCCGGTGTACGCATGCGTCTGCATTCTTCCAGCACGGGCAAACTGAACTGGCTGCTCTTGCCGGGCGGGCCGGGTCTGGGCTCCGAGAGCCTGCAGGAGCTTGCCAACGCTTTGGATGTGCCCGGTTCGATATGGCTGGTTGATCTTCCCGGCGACGGTTCCAACGCCGCGCGAGTCGATCGTGATCCGTTTGCTCTGTGGCCCCAGGTACTCGTCGAGGCGGCGCAGGCGGTTGCCGATCCGATTTTCGTGGGCCACTCGACCGGTGGCATGTATCTGCTGGCAACACCGCAACTGCGTGGACTCATCCGTGGGTTGGTGCTGCTCGATACGGCGGCGGACTGCTCGTGGCACGCACAGTTTGTGGAGATGACACGGCACCATCCGCTGCCGGCGTTTGATCGTGCTGCTGCCCTCTACGAGCAGGATCCTTCAACGGCAAACCTGATGCGTCTTGCGGTGGCCTCCGCAGACTGGAACTTCACCTCGAAAGCGTTGGATGCAGGTCGCGCATTGCTCGCAGGGTTGCCGTATAACGGCGCGGCCGTCGCATGGTCAGACATGAATTTCGACCACACCTACAAGGCTGCCTGGTGGCCAGTCGATATTCCGGTACTGCGCTTGTGGGGTGAATGCGATCACATCGTCAGCCAGCAAAGTTGGGCAGCTGATGACTACGCGACGACCAATGTCATGACGCGAGCCATTGCGGATGCAGGTCATTTTCCGTGGATCGACCAGCCGGCTGCGGTGACAAGCGCTTTCAATGAGTATGTCGAGAAGGTTCTTCGGGGCTAAACGAAACCGGGGGAGAACAACCGCGGAAAGCGCGATTTTTCGAAGCGGCTTGAGTGGCTCCGACCGCCTTCCTCGCGGCGCAACCGGAACGCACGAAGCTGAGTGCGGTCAGGCTCGGTCTGGGCACGGTGTTTGGCTGCCCGGATCGCCGCACGCTTGCCTGGGGCGGCCCGGGGGCCCAGGCACCATGGCCAGAAAGCGCGATCTTCCTACCGGGCGAGCCGAGTCATGGCAGTCTGACCATGGCCTGAGTATCGCCATGGTCGCGCCTGCGGGACAGCATCTTCGAACGTTTGCCCTGGTGAGTCTGGCTTATTCTGATTGTCGGGCAGGGCAGCGGACCGTGATCGTCGCCACTGAACCCGATACTAATTCGGCAGCTCATTTGACCGTCGTCAAGGGTCCTTGCATCGCGTTCGGAAACGTTCGAGCTCCCCTTGCATCGAGTCAGATTCTCCATGGGCAAATACTATTTTGTCGGCAGCGGTATCGCGGCACGGGCTGGCGCGGCACCGTTGATCCGGGATGGCGGTGCGTCCGGCAAGGACATCGTGATGTTCGAGGAGTCGCGCCAGTTCGGCGGGGTATTCGACGCGCACGGCAACCTCGAAACCGGTTACTACATGAGCGGCAGCCGCATGTTCGAGGCGATGCATCAGTGCACCTTCGATCTGCTGGCATCGATTCCCTCGCTGAGTCACCCCAATGTTTCGATCAAGGAGGAAACCGATCAGGCCAACGCCGCAATGCCATGGCACAACAAGGTTCGCCTGGTCGACCGTGACGGCAACATTCCGGACGCACGCACCATGGGCTTCAGCGAGCAGGATCGGCTGGACCTGGTCAAGATCATGGTCGAGCCCGAACGGATGCTCGACGACAAGCGCATCAGTGACTGCTTCGAGGAGCATTGTCGAAACGGGAGTGGGTTCTGATGTCGGATGGTCCGGCGACAAGTCTTTTCCAGTTCGTGGCGACGCTGGCTCCCAGGGGAGACACTGGGGACATCGCCCCTTGTCTCCCTGTTTTGCCGGGCTCCGAGTCCCCATACTTGGCTCGACCCAGGAGTGAATATGGAAACGATCCACGTAGTGCAGCCGTTCGACCAGGTTGATCGACGCCTGGTACCGGGCCAGGTCTTGCAGTTCAAGACTGCCGATGAGGCGGCGCGCAGGGCTGAGCGGCTGGCCGACAAGCATGCCGGCATCGTCGCGTACAGCATGGACGTGGACGAAGATGGCGGAGACTATGGAACGCCGCGAGTGCTGTTCCAGGCCGGGGACGTGCCAGAGCTTTGAGCGTCCATGCGCAGGGCTGCGACGTGACAGCTGTCGCGCGCAGCAGCGTGGCAGCCGCACGTGCTTCGCGACGAGAGCGGTGAGCGAGAAGCCATCATCATCCGTACCTCGGACGGGCCGCGCCCGACACACACGTCTTTATGCCTGACGGCGCGGGTCCATGGCCGGTGGTGGTCTTCCAGCGAGATGCGTACGCACCCGCCCGGCGTTGATGCCGATCGGGGCGCGGCTCGCCGCGGGCACGCATATAACCCAGGCTTGCTTACTGCCATTGCGCTGCTTCTACCCGCAAGCGTATGGTCGCTCCGGGTCGGCATGAGCGCCGGCATGGGCAAGCTCGGTGTAGCGGCGATCGTCTTGGGTGGCGTGCTGGTACATGCGGTACTGATGGGCTCGCTGATGAGCTGCCTGCATGGCTTGATCGGAGTGCCGGTGCTCCTGACCATCCAGCTCGTCAACATGGGGGTTCCGCTGACTGTGGTACTCGTGTTTCATCGAATGAAACACGGGGGGCAAAGACGAATGGCACTTACTTGAGGTCGTCATCTCCGCGAAAGCGCGGATCCGCTGAAGCCTCAGGGCAGGAGTGGACTGTTGGTGATTTGCTCTTCTTGCCCGATTTTCAGCAAGCGCTTTATCATATTCGGGCCAATACCAGGGGCGGCGTCGCGGTCGACTTCCAGGCAATTGTTTTAAGCACGACAGCGCACTGCCTTTGATTCTTCTTTCTGTCAACATCGGTGTCATGGATCCAACATGGATATATTCGACCAGCGTTCGCTTTCAAGAGTTCCGATCAGGGTCAGGCGGCAGATTCTTTTTCTGCTATCGCTGGTCGTTCTTGTTACGGTGGCAGTCGTTGTATATCTTGCTGTCGCTGGGGTCAGAGAGACAGTTATTTCCGTTTTCATCGAGATTCTGAGGGTACTGATTATTGCGTTGGCAGTATGGTCATTCTTTCTGCTGGTCCAGAAGGCGAGAAGTCGAGACGATTTACTCGCGTCCATTTCCGAGATATTGGAGCAAGAGGTTCCTTCCGGCTTTCGCTCCTATGCGAAGAGGGCTCCGCCATTTTCCAGTCTGGTTGGGTCGCGCAAGGCAGTGCAGAAATTGAGCCTGGGTGTTGATCCGGATGATCATAGCGAGCTCAGCGATATCCAGATTGCTCATGAAGCGGGTACGACCCAGGCGCGCTACCGTTTTGAATGGTTTGGCCAAACCCTCACCGTGTATGTGCAACTCAACGTCAAGAGGATGTCGGTCATATATTACCTGCCCGAAGGTATTCTGACCTCGGTCGACTCCATGTTTTCTGCTACGTGCATCGGGGCGCAATCAGCCGGATGGAGCATGGTCAACTACGGGAGGCATCGAAGTGATCTCGTGGGCGAAAACGTTTCGTATTGTGAGTTGGCCGCGCTGCGGGATCTGACCGAGGATTTCATCCACGACCCTGCGGAGCGTCTTTTTATAACCAACGATCTCGCTGCGATGACTCGCAATGTGGCCTTGACGCTAAGCAGAAACAGCAAAGCGGAATCTGGCTAAGTGTCAGGTCCCTGATGATTCCATAGCCCCGAGAAGCTACGCTTTGTTCTTGGCGCGCGAGGCGCTTAGCGGGCTACTTCAGTCTCAGGAGCATGCATGAAGATCAACC
>JBDTKM010000070.1:0-54760 GCA_039935315.1 Rhodanobacter sp.
GTCTGGGCGACCCGGCCACGCTGAGGGCTCTGATCGGGGCGATCGACGCGCCGATCAACGTGGCGGCCGGGCCCACGATGCCGGATCTGCATGAGTTGGCGAGGATCGGAGTGGCGCGAGTGAGTACGGCCACCCGTTTTGCCACGGTCGCGTTTGGCGCGGTGGATCACGCTCTCGCCGAGCTGCGCGCGAGTGGTGGCTTCGCGGCGCTGGGATCAGATTTCTCGTACGCCGATGCGCAGCAGTTGTTTGCGCCGCGGTGAAACCCCTTGATGGCAACTTTTCTTTCATTGGAGACCGGACATGAAACCCCGTATCGATTACCGCAAGGCAGCACCGCACGCGTTCAAGGCCTTGCTGGATCTGGAAGCTGGCGTGCATCGCGGTGGCCTGGAAAAGCCGTTGATGGAGCTGGTGAAGATGCGCGCTTCGCAGATCAACGGCTGCGGCTATTGCCTGGACATGCACAGCAAAGACGCTCGCGCCGCAGGCGAAACCGAGCAGCGCCTGTATGTGCTGCCGGCATGGCGGGAAGCTCCGTTCTACAGCGCCCGTGAACGCGCCGCGCTGGCGTGGACCGAGGCGGTCACCCTGGTGGCCACCAACGATTTGCCCGATGCGCTGTATGAAGAGGTGCGCAAGGAGTTCGACGAGAAGAGTCTGGTCGAGTTGACCCTGGCCATCATTGCCATCAACAGCTGGAACCGGATGGCGATTGCCTTCCGGGCAGATGTGGGCAGCTATGTGGTGCCGCGCGCGGCCAAATGATGACGAGCTGTCGATCAACCCGGTGGCGCCGGTGAGTGCCCGCGCCGTGCAAGGCAAAGTTCTGCCGCGTACGTTCTACCAGCACGATGCGCGCGAGGTGGCCGTGGCGCTGTTGAACAAGGTGCTGGTCGGCGCCGATGGGCGGCGCGGGCGGATCGTGGAAACCGAAGCCTATTGCGGCACCCTCGATGCGGCCGCGCACACCTATCGCGGCAAGACGGCGCGCAATGCAACGATGTTCGGGCCGGCCGGGCACTTGTATGTGTATTTCAGCTACGGCATGCACTGGTGCTGCAACGCGGTGTGCGGCGAAGTCGACGAGGGTATCGGTGTGCTGCTGCGTGCACTGGCGCCGCTGAGCGGCCTGGAGACGATGCGCGTGGCGCGACGGAAGGCGCATCGCGATCGAGATTTGTGCAGTGGCCCGGCGCGCTTGACTCAGGCGATGGGCATCAATGGCGGCCACGACGGTATTGATCTGGTAACCGGTAATGGCGGGTTTCGCATGGTCGACGACGGCACGCCGCCGCCGCGCGAGCCGGTGGCGACGGGCCGGGTTGGGCTCACTCACGCCGTCGGCGAAGCCTGGCGCTGGTATGTGCCAGGCGACCTCAACGTGTCGCGCCGCTGAGCAGGCCACGGTCGCGCAACCATGTCTGTGCGTTTTCGGCATCGTGCTCGAACCATGCGCGGGTCGAGCCGAGCCGAAACGAGTAGCCCCACGCGTCCATGTCGGCCATCAGACGTGCGCTTCCCACGCCGGGTAGCTCCTCGGCGAGCACGATCTGCAGGTAGCAGGTGGCGTCCTCTTCCTCGATCGAATCAGTCGCGTTGGTATGGATGGCCGCACGTCGCTCGGGCGGCAACACGATCAAGTGCCCGGCTTCGTGCAGCAGGGAGTGGACCGGGGTGTCGTCACGGGCGTAGACGGTGGTGCCGATGATGCCGGCTTCCTCGTCACCCCAGTAGCTGCCGGGGATCGGTATGCCGGCTGCCACGCGACGAAGTTGCAAGTCGAAGCGGCCGAGCAGCGCCGCCGCCGGGTCGAATCCGATCTCGCTCAGGCGCATGACAGTGCAGTTCGAATGGCTGGCGGAAGCGGAACTGTGGGGGTGCATGTGGTATGGCGCGGGTGGGTGATTCGGGCGAAAAGACGAGGTCGGACGGCAAGCCACCACCCCGGTGCGTAAGCGGGGTGACGACTCAACCGCTCTGGGCCGCGTCCTTGGCCGCCGGTTTGATCTCGGGCAGGGTCACCGAGAGCTCGAGGATCTCGTGCCCGCTGTCACGCTCGAAATTGATGTTGATCGCCTCAAGGTCGACGTGGACGTATTTCTTGATCACTTCGAGCAATTCGTTGCGCATCATCGGCAGGTAGTCCGGTGCGCCGCGAGTGGAGCGCTCCTGCGCCACGATGATGCGCAGGCGTTCGCGCGCCACGACGGCGGTGGCTTCGGGCTTGCGCTTCAGGAAATCGAGAATACCCATCGTGATCAACCTCCGAATACGCGCTGGAGAAACCCTTTCTTGGGCACGTCGACGAAGCGCAGCGGACGCTCTTCGCCAAGGATGCGGGCTACCGTATCGCCGTAGGCCTGACCAGCATGTGAGTTGGTGTCGACGATCACCGGGATGCCGTTGTTCGAGGCGGTCAGCACGTTCTCCGACTCGGGAATCACCCCGACCACGTTGATGCCGAGGATTTCCTCGACGTCCTTGACGCTGAGCATCTCGCCGATGGCGACGCGAGCCGGGTTGTAACGGGTCAGCAACAGATGCTGGGTGACCGGACCCTCACCTTTCTCCGCGCGCCGGGTCTTGCTGGCAAGCAGGCCCAGGATGCGGTCGGAGTCGCGCACGGAGGAGACTTCCGGGTTGACCACCACGACGGCGTGGTCGGCGAAATACATGGCCAGATGGGCACCCTTTTCGATGCCGGCCGGGGAGTCGCAGACGACGTAATCAAAGCCCATCTCGGACAAGCCTTCGAGCACCTTCTCGACGCCGTCCTGGGTCAGCGCGTCCTTGTCGCGGGTCTGGCTGGCCGCCAGCACGAACAGGTTTTCGTAACGCTTGTCCTTGATCAGCGACTGCTTCAGCGTGGCTTCGCCATGGACGACGTTGACGAAGTCGTACACCACGCGTCGCTCGCAGCCCATGATCAGGTCGAGGTTGCGCAGGCCGACGTCGAAGTCGATTACCGCGACTTTCTTGCCGGCCATCGCCAGGCCGGTGGCCAGCGAGGCGCTGGTCGTCGTCTTGCCGACGCCGCCTTTGCCAGAAGTGACAACGATAATCTCAGCAGTCAAGGGCCCATCTCCGCGTGATTGTTCTTGTTGTGAGTGACGTGTGTGACATGTTTTGAATGGTTACAGCCTGGCGATCAACAGTTTCTCGCCATCCAGCCAGCATTGTACGGATTGACCTTCGAGTTCGGCTGGAATCTGCTCGAACACGCGGTATTGCCCGGCGATAGCCACCAGTTCGGCGCGGAAATCGGAGACGAAGATGCGGCTCTTCGCATCACCTTGCGCGCCGGCCATGGCGCGACCGCGCAGGCTGCCATAGATGTGGATGTTGCCGTCGGCGATCACCTCGGCGCCATTGGCCACGGCGCCGGTAACGATCAGGTCGCAATCGCGCGCATAAAGCTGTTGTCCGGAGCGCACCGTGCCGGCGTGATGTTCGGCGCCTTGATGGCTGCCCACGGCGGGCGCGGAAAGGATCGGTTCGGGTGGCGCGGCGGGCGCAGCCGGAGCTGTCTGCTGCGGCGCAGCGGATGTTGCCTGCGGCGTTGTTGCCGGTTCGTAGGCTGCGCGGAACTTCGCGATCAACGGCAGCCCCATGCGTTTGGCCAGCGCCTCGGTGGCGCTGGTGCCATAGGCCAGCCCCACCGGCAGCATGCCTGCACTGCGCACGGCTTCGAGCAGCGCGTCCACCGCGCCATCATCAGGCAGGTCGAGCAGGTGGCTCAGGTCCAGCACCACGGCGGCGCGAGAAAACATCTGAGGTGCCGCGCGCACGCGGCGTTCCAACTCGTCGCACAGTGCCGCGGCGTCAACCCGGCGCACTCGTACACAAGCCATGCCGACCTGGCCGAAGCGCAAATCGCAGGCGTCCGCGGGCTCCGCTCGTGCACTCATGGGCGCCGTTCTCCTGCGGCGCGGCGTTGGCCGGAACCGGTATCGGACGCGCGTGCGCGTTCGGCCAGCCACGGCACGTCGGGCAGACCGCCGTGGTCGAGCCAGGTATCGCGCACATAGGCGTAACTGGGCAGATCCTTGGCCAGCAGACTGACTTTCGGGCCATCGGTGCCCATCCTTTGCTGATCGACTTCCTGGAAACCGTAGGTGCCATGAAACAGCACCACCACGTCATCACGCGGTTCCAGGAACACCTCGCAGGCGAGCAGGGGCACGCGCACCTCGGCGTAGCTGTTCACGTCGCAGTAGAAGATGCGACCCAGCCCGTGGCGGCGGTAGGCGTTGGCAATCACGATGCGGTCGATGTAGACGAACTGGGGGTAATGCGCGGCAAACCAGCCGTAGTTCGGACTGTCGTAGTCGTGCTCTTCACGCAGCGCGATCAAAAAGCCGGCCAGGTGGCCGTCGATTTCGGCGACACGAAAATAATCGGCGCGCTCGAAGAAGTAGCGCAACCGCTGGACGTCGAGGGCGAGGATGGATCGGCCGGCTGCGTTGTTGAGCGCCAGCACGGCATCCAGGTCGTGCTCGCGCACGTCGCGGATGGCAAGGGCCATTCGTTGCTCCGCAATGATGGAATCAAGGCCGAGGTCGACTAGTCGATCTCGCAGTGGGGCATTATGCCATGCGACCGCGGCCCTTACATCACTGCGGCTCAGCCAGAGCCTTCGCAAACCGTTACGGGCCGGTCGCGGCCATGACTTCTCGCGCATTGCGCGAAGGGCCGTCACCCTCAATGATGCGAGCCATGCGCTGGCCCTTCCTCAATCATATTCGGCTGCTTCGCTATGCCGGCTTCTTCACCTATCTGTCGGCGGGTACGCCGCTGGTCACGAATTGGGCCACCGAGAGGCTCGACCAGCTCCATCGCCCGAACTTTTCGTTGCTGCTGTGGACCCTGTGCTATCTGATCTTCGGCCTGATGTACTGGCTGTTGACCAGCAATCTGGGCTCACGCCGCTACCCCGCACTGAAATTGCTGGGGTTGGCCCTGATGACCGCGGCCGCAGTGGCGGTCGGGTGGTACAGCCACAGCGGCCTGTCAGCCATGCTGATGGTGGTCGCCTCGCTGGCACTGCCCTGGTTGTTGCCGCTGTGGCTGGCGGTGTTCTGGCTGGTGCTGCAGCATCTGAGCCTGGTGGCAGTGTTCGCCACGTTCCCCGAGTACGACCACAGTATTGCTGCGGGCTTCATCCAGGCCAGCATCTATCTGGGCATCTCGGTGCTGGTGTTCGTCACCTCGGCGGTGGCCAGCCAGCAGGCCGAGCAGCGGGAAGTGCAGCGACGGCTCAACTCCGAGTTGCGCGCCACGCGTGCGTTGCTGGCGGAATCCAGCCGCATCGCCGAACGCATGCGCATCGCCCGTGACCTGCATGATCTGATTGGTCATCACCTCACCGCGCTGAGTCTGAATCTGGAAGTGGCCAGCCACCTCACCAACGAGGCCGCCAGAGCCCACGTGAGCAAGGCGCAGAGCACCGCCAAGTTGCTGCTGGCCGACGTGCGCGAGGTGGTCAGTGAGCTGCGTCAGGACGATTCGATCGACCTGACCCAGGCGTTGCGCACCCTTACCGATGGCGTACCCGGCTTGAGCGTGCATGTGGTGATGCCACCGCGTTTCAGTGTGGAGGATCCCCGCCGCGCCCAGGTGCTGCTGCGTTGCGCGCAGGAGATCATCACCAATACGGCGCGTCACGCCGGCGCGCGCAACCTGTGGTTCAACTTCGCTTACGCCGAAGCCGATCTGCTGGGCTTGCATGCGCGTGATGATGGCCGTGGCGCCGACCAGGTGGAGGAGGGCAATGGCCTGTCCGGCATGCGTGAACGGCTCGCCGAGTTTGGCGGCAGCGTCACGCTGGACACCGGTCTGACCCGCGGCTTCGCGCTGACCGTGCGCTTGCCGCTGGGTGAGCAGCCGGCGCTGGCACATACACCGTCGCGGTTTGAGCCGCCCGCGCTGGATGTGTCCTGATGATCTGTCGTAGTGTCGGTGGATTGGACTGGCGTGCCAGAATGCGTCATGTCCCGGGCGGTGAATTCCGCTGGGTTCCACGCTCCCCCCGTCTGTCATCAATGACCGAGGATCCGCGATGATTTCCGTTTGTCTCGTCGACGACCAGAATCTGGTCCGGCAAGGTGTCCGCTCACTGCTGGACCTGGCTGAGGATATCCGGGTGGTGGCCGAATGCGCCGATGGCGCCCAAGCCGTGCTGGAGGTTCCCCGGATCAAGCCGGATGTGATGCTGCTGGACCTGCGCATGCCCAGCATGAGCGGGTTGGAGGTGCTGCAGGCCTTGTCTGCGCGCAACGAGCTGCCGCCGACGATCATCCTGACGACCTTTGACGATGACCAGCTGGTGTTGCAGGGGCTCAAGGCTGGCGCGCGCGGCTACCTGCTCAAGGACGTGTCGCTGGAACAACTGGTCGAAGCCGTGCGCACCGTGGCTGCCGGCGGCTCGCTGGTCGCACCAATGGTCACCCAGCGCCTGATGGCCGGAGTGGCGCGGATGCAAAACCAGTTCACCAGCCTGGAGCAGCCCGATCCCCTCACCGAGCGTGAGACCGAGATATTGCGCCTGCTGTCCGGCGGCTACAGCAACAAGGAGATCGCCAACTCGCTCAAGGTGGCCGAGGGGACGGTCAAGAATCATGTTTCCAATATCCTTTCCAAGCTGGGCGTTCGCGATCGCACGCGCGCCGTGTTGAAGGCGTTGGAGCTTGGCATTGTTTGAGTTGGCTGGCAGCCGCTCGGGCTCGACAGACGCGACCATCCGCGAGTGATGAAATCGGCGCCATCCATGGATAGCGTTCGAGCGCGGGAGCAAGTAACATCCGGAGCTTCGGCGTTTTGCCGACCCCTGCTGTTGCGCGCCGGGGTGGGCGGCGCAGCGAAAGCACACACTTTAAGGCAAGGCGTAAAGACGCTTCGGAGAACTCTGGAATGATGCGTGTCTTTGAATTTCTGGTTGCCCTGGTCATCGTTGCCGTACTTGGTGTCCTGGCTGCCGTGGTCATGCCGTCCAGCGGCCATGTGGAACGTCAGCTGGTCGTGGGCAAGGATATGCGACAGGTCTATGACCTGCTCGATAATTTTCGGCGGTTCCCGGACTACTCCGTGCTCCGTTCGCTGGACAGCAAGGTGGAGTTCAAGTTTTCGGGCACGGCGTTCGGGCCGGGTGCGGAAGTCAGCTGGACCAGCAGCGACCCGAAGGTGGGTGACGGAGGCCTGACCATCGCGAGCGCGAAGCCGGCATTCGACAAGATCGACAGCAATACCCAGGACGCGACGATTGTCTGGAACGTGGACAACAGCTGGCGCGGCCTGGACAAGCGTTTCACGCTTGACCTCGAGCGTCAGGGTCACGGGCGCCTGACTCAGGTCACCTGGGCATACGATGTCAAGTACGGCTGGAACCTGGTCAATCGGTTCGCCAGTCTGTACATCCATGGCGATCCCGATTCGTTCATCGAGTTCGGCCTGAACAACCTGCAGAATGTGCTGGCGGGCGTCGCCAACGTCGATTACAGCGACTTGGTGCCCAAGATCGTGCAGACACAGCCGACGCCGGTGTTGCTCGTCAGTCGTCATATCGACCGCAGCAAGGGCGGTACCGAAGCGCTGGATGATGCCCTGACCCAGGCGGATACCGAGCTGAAGGCTGCCGCCAAGAAGCTGGGCGTCAACGTCACCGGCCCATCCATCCTGTTCGTCACCAATTATGGTGATCCGGACTTCGATTTCGACGTGGCGCTGCCGATTGATTCCAGCACGCTCACGATCAACGGGCAGAGCGAACAGCTCACGCCTCCCGTCGCGCCGGCTCTGCCCGACGGTCAGGCGGCCGAGCCGGCGCCAGCCAGTACCGCCGCTGATGCCCCGAAAGTTGCCGGGCCCGACGCGGGAAGCCGTGATCCCTCCGGTCGGCTGGTGGTGGGCGGCGACGTGCGCGGCATGATGGCCTTCGGTGGAGCCACCCTGCAGGGCAGTTGGAGCGGCACCTTCAACGGTGTGCCACAGACCGTGAAAATGCTCACCGCTTACGCTCAGACGCATGGCTACAAGTTCGACAGCACGGTCAATCCGCCGTACGACATCGTGGTGACACCGGAAGTGAAGGACGCCAGCGGCGCGATCACCTCGTATGCCGCGCACCAGGTGTCCCTGCCGCTGCAGGAGGCCCCTGCGCAAACACCGGAACAGGCAGCGGGCATGCAGCAGACGACCGGCGGCGCGGAGAACGCGCCGGCTACGCCGAGCTCCGCACCGGCACCGGCTGGCAGCACAGCTCCGGCCAGCAGCGCGGCACCGGCGGCTTCCGGTACAGCCAAATAAAACGGCTCTGAGGGTTCGGCATGACTCAGGCCCTTCCATCACGGAAGGGCCTTTTGTTTGAGTGCAGCGGGCCCGGAGCGGACGCTTCGCCGGCAGGACTCCCGCCTGTTGCGGTACATTTCGCAGAATACCCGGTGCGCTCGGCGGCTTCCGGCACGCTTGCCGGTCGCCGCGCCATCACCCGTCAGCGGACATGATCGAGACTGAACAGCTCACCCGATGCTACGGCAACCTCACCGCAGTGGATGCGTTGAGTATCCGTGTCGAGCCAGGTCAGGTACTAGGCCTGCTCGGACCGAACGGCGCGGGGAAATCCACGGCCATGCGCATGATTGCCGGCTTTCTGGTGCCGACGTCGGGACGCGCGTGGGTGTGCGGGCATGACGTGATGCGTGAACCGCTGCTAGCCAAGCGCGCGTTGGGTTATTTGCCGGAAGGTGCGCCTGGTTACGGCGAAATGACCGTACACGAATTCCTGCAGTTCATCATGCGCATGCGCGGGCTCAAGGGGGAGGGTGGCTATCGACGCTTCGATGCGGTGGTGCAGCAATTGCAGCTGGAGGACGTGCTGGGATTGGGCATCGATACGTTGTCCAAGGGGTTGCGCCGGCGCGTGGGTCTGGCCCAGGCGATCCTGCACGATCCGCCGGTGTTGATGCTGGACGAACCCACCGACGGCCTCGATCCGAACCAGAAGCATGCGGTGCGCCAGTTGATCGACGTGATGGCTCGCGAACGCACGATCCTGATCTCCACCCATCTGCTGGAGGAAGTGCATGCGTTGTGCAACCGGGTGGTGATCATCGCGCACGGCAAATTGCTGGCCGATGCCACCCCTGCCGAGCTGGAGGCACGCTCGCGCTATCACGGCGCGGTCTCGTTCAGTGCTCCGGGCGGCGGCATCGCCCAGGAAATGCTGGGCCGTCTGCCCCAGGTGGCGGGAATCGAGATCGATCCGCTGGATGGGCGCATCACCGTGTTCCCGAAGCCCGGGGAGCGGATCCTCGACGCGGTCGAGACGCTGTTGCGCGAGCAAGGCCTGGAAGTATCCGAAATCCAGCTCGAGCGCGGCCGGCTGGACGAAGTGTTCAGGCAGATCACCACCGGCGGCGTGACCGCGACCGAAGAGCCCGCATGAACCCGATCAACGCCGTGCTGCGACGCGAGTTGCGCAGCTACTTCGTGACGCCGGTCGCCTACGTGTTCCTGGTGATCTTCCTGGTGTTGGCGGGCATCCTCACGTTCTATGTCGGGGATTTCTACGAACGCGGGCTGGCCGACCTGCAGCCGTTTTTTGTGATGCAACCATGGCTGTACCTGATCCTGGTGCCGGCGATCACCATGGGCATGTGGGCGGAGGAGGCCAAGGGCGGCACCCTGGAGCTGCTGCTGACCCTGCCGCTGACCCTGTGGCAGGCGATGCTCGGCAAGTTCCTGGCGGCATGGTTATTTGTCGGGCTGGCGCTGGCGTTGACGTTTCCGATCTGGATCACGGTCAACTATCTCGGCTCGCCGGACAACGGTGTGATCCTGGCCGGCTACCTGGGCAGCTGGCTGATGGCCGGCAACTTCATCGCGATCGGCGCGTGCCTTTCGGCGCTGACCCGCAGCCAGGTGGTGGCCTTCATCCTCACTGCGCTGGTGTGCGTGTTGCTGATCCTGGTCGGGCAGCCGCAGGCGCTGGATTTTTTCCAGGGCGCGCTGCCGCGCCGGCTCATCAACGCGGTGGCGCACCTGTCCATGTTGCGGCATTTCGAAGCGATCTCGCGCGGCGTACTGGACCTGCGGGACCTGTTGTATTTCCTGCTCAGCGCGCTCAGCTGGCTGGTTGCCGGCGTGCTGTTGCTCGACTTGAAGCGGACGCACTGACCGATGCCTCGCCTGCATCTGCCGCCCATTTTTACCACGCCGTTGCACCCGACCCGGCGCGGCATGCTGTATGCCGGACTGGTGGCGCTGGTGGTGGTGATGGTGCCGGTGATCGTGGCCAGCAGCCGCTGGCTGCATGCGACACGGGTCGACCTGACGACCGACAAGCTCTATACGTTGACGCCGGGCACACTGCATATCGTCGATACGCTGCAGCGGCCGCTGCGGCTGACTTTGTATTTTTCCGAGCATGCCACCCGCGATCTGCCGCAGTTGCGCAGTTACGAGCAACGCGTCCTCGAAATGCTGCAGGAGATGGTGGCGCGCTCGCAGGGCCGGATTCGGTTACGGGTCGTCGATCCGGTGCCGTATTCGGATGACGAGGCCAGCGCCGAGGGTGGCGGCCTGATTGCTGCCAACGGCGGCAGCAACGGTGAACGGGTGTTTTTCGGGCTGGCGGGCAGCGCCCTGCCACAGGGCACAAGCCACGAAGAGGAGGAGGAGGGTGCCCCCGAAAAAAGTTTGTCGATCGCGTTTTTTGATCCTTCGCGCGAGGCATTCCTCGAATATGACATCGCCAAGTTGCTGTATGAGCTGAACCAGGCGCACAAGCCGTTGATCGGCGTGCTCAGCTCGCTACCGGTAGAGGGGGATCCCGCGCTGGGCGTACAGCCTTGGGCGGTGATGCAGCAGTTGGAGCAGCTGTTCGAGATCAAGACGCTGGATGCGACGCAGCTGAAACATGTGGACAGCAAACTCAAGGTGCTGTTGTTGATCCATCCCAGGCAGCTGCCGCCAGCGGCGCAGTATGCGATCGATCAATACGTGATGGATGGCGGGAATCTGGTGGTCTTCGTCGACCCGGATTCCGAACTGGATAGTTCATCGCTGGCGCCAACGGCGGCCGGTTTGCCCGCGCATGCCTCGGACCTGCCGCGTCTGTTTGCGGCGTGGGGCGTCAGCTACGACCCGCGTCAGGTCGTGCTTGATCGAAGCCTCGGGCTACGGATCGAACTGGCAGGCAACAGCCTTAATCATCCGGCGATGCTCGGGCTTGGCGAACAGGAACTCAATCGCGACGATCCGGTTACCGCCAGCCTGAAGCGAATCAACGTCTCCACCATCGGCCACTTCGATCTCGCGCCGACAGCGAGTACGCGGCTGATCCCGTTATTGCAGAGCAGCGCCGATGCCGAGCTGGTGTCAACCCAACGGGTGATGGATGCCAGCAGCGACCCGAGCAGCCTGCAGCAGGATTACAAGCCCGACAACGCGCACTATGTGCTGGCTGCACGGTTGCGCGGCACCTTCACCAGTGCATTTCCCGAGGACGCCGGTCAACCGGGCCATCGCAGCCACTCCGCAGCCAACGCCGAAGTGGTGCTGGTGGCCGATACCGACCTGCTCAGCGACCGCTTGTGGGTCGAGCCGCAGTCCGTGCTGGGCCAGACAATGATCCGGATCTTCGCCAACAATGGGGACTTCATCACCAACCTGGTCGACAACCTCAGCGGGTCATCCGCCCTGTTGTCGATCCGTGCGCGTTCCACTTCGCAGCGGCCGTTCACGCGCGTGCAGGCATTGCGCAACGTGGCGGATCAGAAGTTCCTGCAGAAGGAGCAGGAGCTGGAGCAGGAACTGGCCGATACGCGGCACCGGCTGGACGAGCTGCAACCGGCCAAGGGCAGCCACCCCAGCACGATCACGCCCGAGCAGCGCCGCGAGATCGAGCAGTTCCGCCAGCGCCAGCTGGCGATCAACAAGGAACTGCGCAACGTGCAACATCAGCTCAATGCCGAGATCGACGCGCTCGGCCTGCGCCTGAAGGTGATCAATATCGTGCTGGTGCCGGCGCTGGTGGTGCTGATCGGCCTGTTGTTTGGTTGGCGCCGCACCCGGCACAGTCGCCGCCGCCGGTGAGTGACGCGAAGGCGGCAATCTGTCGCAAGCAGCTTGTGTCATCGAGGCAGACGTCACGAGGACATCGCATTATGCTTGGCAGTCGTTGCCGGCAGCCGCCGGTGCAGAAGGATGGGGCGGTCGCCTGATCGTGATTGCGACGCTGTTGAAATGGATCGTGCCGTGGGAATTCTCGTGGGTATTCCTGACCACCTTCGTGCTGGCATGTGTGCTGTACTGGCGCGGCAGTCGGCGACTGCACGTGAGTTTCGGTCGCCAGCTGGCATTCTGGACGGGCATGGCGATCATCTACGTGTCGCTGCACACGTATCTTGATTACTACGCCGAGCATGAGTTCTTCATGCATCGCCTGCAGCAGTTGCTGTTGCATCATCTGGCGCCGTTGCTGATTGTCACCGCCTACCCCACCAGCGTGCTGCGCGCGGGCCTGCCGCTGGCGTGGCGCGTGCGCGGGTTGCGGCCGTTGCAGCGATCCTGGCCGTGGCGGGCGGTGCTGGGTGTGCTGATGAATCCGACGATCGCCACCGTGCTGTTCGTCACGTTCGTGCTGATCTGGCTGATCCCCGACCTGCAAACCCTGGCGATGCTGGATTGGCGTGTCTACCGCTTCATGAACTGGACGATGCTGATCAGCGGCTTCGCATACTGGTCGCTGGTGCTTGATCACCGGCCACACCCGCCCGGGCGGATGGTGGCCGGAATGCGCGTGCTGTCCCCGGCGATCACCATGACGCCGCAAATCCTCGCTGGCGCCATCGTCACGTTCTCGCGCAGCGATCTTTACCCGATCTTCGAGATCTGCGGGCGTGCGTTTACCTTCAACGTGCTGACCGGGCAGATGATCGGTGGCCTGATCACCTGGGTGCCGGCCGCGCTGATCGAATCGATTGGTGCCCTGCTGGCGTTGCGTCTCTGGATGCGTCTGTCTGGCCGTCGACACCTGTCGCGCGGGGAATTGCCGGCGCGTCCACCGGCGGCGATGGTGGGCGGCATGCCCGACTGACCCGCACGCTCCACTCGCCGCGTCAGTGCGAGCGGTGGTCGGCGTGACCCGTGCTGGCGCCTGCTGCGGTGCCGTCATCCAGTGCGTTCGCGGGGCGCGCAACGAAGTCGGTGGGCAGGCTGCTGCCGTCACTGAACTTCAGCAGCAGGCGCACCGTGGTGCCGGGTTCCACGGGCGTCTTCGGCTGCGTCAACATCAGGTGGTAGCCGGCGGGTGCCAGTTTGGCGTCGCCGTGCGCAGGCACGCTCAGCGAGTCCACCATGGCCATGCGGCTGACCCCACCTGTCGTCGAGCTGTGGTGCAACATCACCTGTGCGTAGGCCTTGCTGCTGGCGCCGATCAGTGTCACCGGCTGGTTGTCGTTGTTCTCCAGCGTGACATAGGCGCCAGCGGGCAATGCGTCGGGTAGCACGCGAATCCACGCATGCGTGGCATGCACGTGGTCAGCGGCGGCAGCGGCGGCGTGCCCGCTGGTGGCGAGCGCAAGTGCGGCGAGCAGGGTCAAGACGAGGGTGTGCTTCATGACTGGCCTGTGTTGCTGAGCAGAAGGTGCACGTCGTGCACCAGGTCGTCCTGATTGTCGGCGGGCGTGAACAGCACGCGCGGGTTGCCGTCGCGGTCGAAGACATAGATCGCCGAGCTGTGGCTGACCTCGTAGCTGCCATCCTTGCTGGCCGGCTCGCGCGTGAACGCGGAACGATAACGCTTGACCAGTCCCTCGATCGCGCGAGGGGTGCCGGTGAGGCCGATGGCGTGGCTGTCAAACGCGTTGACGTAGCTGTGCAGCACGGCTGGTGTGTCGCGGGCTGGATCCACGCTGACGAACAGGATCCGCGCACCGTCGGCGAGCTTGCCCAGACGCTGCATCGCCACGTGCAGGTGGGCCATGGTCAGCGGACACACGTCCGGGCAATGCGTGTAGCCGAAATACAGTAGTACCACCTTGCCACGGTAGTCTTCCGCAGACACGGTCTTGCCCTCGTCATTGGTCAGCGTGAACTCCAGTTGCGGCATGTGGCCGGTCAGGTTGGTCAGCCGGAACGGAAGCGGCGCGGAGCTGTGACAGCTGGCGAGTGCAGCGCCGGCGGCGAGCAGTACGAGCAGGGCAAGTAGGCGGAGCCAAGGTGACTTCATGCGAAAATCCTGAGACTTCATCCGTTCAAGCATACGACAGCGCTTGCGGCCTTGGGTTCGAATGCCGGGAAATCGACGATGTTGCGACAACTTGTCAGTATCAGACTCGCGCTGCTGGTCGGCATCGCCGGGGCCAGCGCGGTGTTGCTCGGTGCATTCGGCGCGCATGCGCTGCGGGATGTGCTCGACCCGACGCAACGCGAGCTGTGGCATACCGCGGTGGACTACCACGTGTGGCACGCGCTGGCGCTGGTGCTGGCGGTTGGGCTGGGTCGCGGTCGTGGGCGTCGGGTGGCCGTGGTGGCATTTGCGCTGGGCATCGTCTTGTTCAGCGGCAGCCTGTATGCGCTGGCGCTGGGCGCGCCACGCTGGACCGGCATCATCACGCCGTTCGGCGGACTTGCTTTCGTGGTGGGTTGGATCGCGCTGGGGTGGTCGCTGCGCACACGGCGGGACTGATCCCGCCATGGCGAATCGGGCACGGCGGTCGAATCGGCGATCTTGCGGCCCGGCAAGGTCTCGAACGCCTGAAACGATTCCTCAGCGTCGGCGCTTGAAGAACAGCACGGTCGGTTGCATCGGTCCGGCGCAGACCGCATTGACCAGTTCCCAGCCCAGCGAGCCCTCACGGTTCAGAGCCGCCACCGCTTCGTCATCGTCGGGGGTCTGGGTGAGCTTGAACGCGCCGCCGCCGTGTTTCAGCGTGATTACCTTGTATTCCCAAGTGTCATTCATTGCTTGCTCGCAGGTTCCATTCAAGGACCGTCGTCGTGGGTGGATTCGGTCTGGCCCGGCTTCAACCGACCCGCCTTGCGCAGGGCCTCGCGCAGCACGTACTCAATCTGCGCGTTGAGACTGCGCAGATCGTCGTCCGACCAGCGCTGCATGGCGTCCAGCACGGTGGCGCTGATGCGCAGCGGATAGGCTTTTTTCTCGCCGGCCATGATCGAAAATCAGTACAGCGTTCCGGTGTTGAGCACGGGTTGCGTACCGCGCTCGCTGCACAGCACCACCAGCAGGTTGCTGACCATCGTCGCCTTGCGCTCCTCATCGAGCTGCACCACGCCGCGCTGGCTGAGCTGATCGAGTGCCATCTCGACCATGCCTACCGCGCCTTCGACGATGAGGGTGCGCGCAGCAATGATGGCGCCGGCTTGCTGGCGCTGCAGCATCGCCTGGGCGATTTCCTGGGCGTACGCGAGGTGGCTGATGCGCGCCTCGATCACCTGTACTCCAGCCTTCTCGAGGCGGGCCTGGATTTCGTCGCGCAGATGGTTGTTGATCACCTCGCCATGGCTGCGCAATGACGGCTTGGTGTGATCCTGGCTGTCGTACGGATAGCTCTGCGCCATCTGCCGCAGCGCCGATTCGCTCTGGATGTGCACATAATTTTCGTAGTCGTCGACACAGAACACCGCCTCGGCCGTGTCCAGCACCTGCCACACCACTACCGCAGCGATCTCGATCGGGTTGCCGTCATTGTCGTTCACCTTCAGCTTGCCGCTCTCGAAGTTGCGCACGCGCAGCGAGATGCGCTGCTTTGTGCAGAAGGGGTTGGTCCAGCGCAATCCCTCCCTGCGCACCGTGCCTGAGTATTTGCCGAACAGCTGCAACACCAGACCCTGGTTAGGTGCGACCTGGAAGAACCCCTTGAGCAGGAAGACGGTGACCAGCCCCAGCGCGAGACCGGCGAGGACTCCGGTCGGATTCTGTGAGGGCACGGACGAAAACAACGCGTAGGCGGCAATCGCGAACAGCGCGATGCAGAAGATGACAAACGGAATACCTGCCACCGAAAAGCCGTTACGTTCGTTCATGGAATCCCCCTCATGATTGTTGCTATAGATTAGATATCATAATGATATCTAAAATCAACATCTGTGGTCTGGAGCCCGGCCGGCTGGAGGCGCTGGATGGGCGCCACTGCAGGGTGCCTTGGCCAGGAGCGCATGGCAGGTGACGCCATTTGTCCCCTTCCGAATCAGGCGTGGCGTGCGATGCCGGTGAATGGCGACACGCGTGCGATCAAGCACACACGTGCGGGCGGGGGTGAGGGGACCCGCGGCAGGTTCGTCCCGTTCGATGGCTGGATGCTGGCCACACTGGCGCGGGTGGATCCACTGGAGGCGGTGATCGTCAAGGTGGTGTGCGCGAACCAGCAACTTCGCGCCGAGCGGTGCGCGAGGCGGTCTGCCCGGGTCGATGCGTTACGCTGGTGCCTTCGAATTCGATGGCTGGGGAATCGGGGGATGGAATCGACGGGATTCGCGCATTGGCTGGTCGTGCTGGTGGAAACCGGCGTGCTGGTGGCCGTGATGCTGGTTGTTGTGGCGACTCTGGTGCTGCTGGTGACCTGGGTGGTCGATCGCAACCAGACAGCCAATGCGGTGCTGCGCAATTTCCCGGTGATCGGTCATTTCCGCTATTGGTTCCTGCATCTGGGCGAATTCTTCCGCCAGTATCTGTATGCCAGCGACCGCGAGGAGTTGCCATTCAATCGCGCGCAGCGGGTGTGGGTTTACCGGGCGGCGAAGAATGTGGACAACACCAATGCGTTCGGCTCCACCCGCGATCTGCGCGCGGAAGGCGTGCCGTTCTTTGTCAACGCGCCATTCCCTGCGCTCGGCAACCATCATGTGGATCCCAAGCCCGTGCGGATCGGGCCGTACGCACGCGAGCCCTACGATCACGCGGCGTTCTTCAACATCTCGGCGATGAGCTTTGGCGCACTGTCGGCGCCGGCGGTGCGTGCGTTGTCGATCGGTGCGGCCAAGGCGGGCATCTGGCTGGATACCGGGGAGGGCGGCCTGGCCCCGTACCACCTGCAAGGCGGTTGCGACCTCGTGTTCGAAATTGGGACGGCAAAATACGGCGTGCGCACAGCCGATGGCAAGCTCGATGACGGCAAACTGCTGGCGATCTGCGCGAACAAGGAAGTCAAGATGGTCAGCATCAAACTCGGCCAGGGCGCCAAGCCGGGCATGGGTGGGTTGCTGCCGGGCGCCAAAGTCACTGCGGAGATCGCGGCGATCCGCGGCATCCCGGTCGGCGAGGATTCGCAAAGCCCGAACCGCCACCTGGATATCGCCAACGTGGCCCAGTTGATGGATGCGATTACCCACATCCGCGACCTCACCGGCAGGCCAACTGGCTTCAAGGCGGTGTTCGGCGGCATGGCATGGATCGAGCAGTTGTGCGATGAAGTGGACCAGCGCGGCATCGAGAGCGCGCCGGACTTCATCATCGTCGACGGTTCCGAGGGCGGTACCGGAGCCGCGCCGCAGACCTTGATGGAAGGTGTCGGCCTGCCGCTGCGCGAGGCGCTGCCGGAATTGATTGACACCCTGATCCGGCGTGGATTGCGCCAGCGCGTCAAGGTGATCTGCTCGGGCAAGTGCATCACCGCTTATGACGTGGCGCGCGTCTTGTCGATCGGCGCGGACTTCGTCAACTCGGCACGCGGTTTCATGCTCTCACTGGGTTGCATCCAGGCACTGCAGTGCAACCGCAACACCTGTCCCACCGGCATCACGACGCAGAATCCCAAGCTGCAGCGCGGCCTGGTAGTGAGCGACAAAAGCGAAAAGGTCTATCACTACGCAACGAATCTGATGCATGAAGTCGGCATCATTGCGCACAGCTGCGGTGTCGACGATCCGCGCCAGCTCGATCGCAGTCATTGCCGCGTGGTCGGCGATGATGGCATGTCGGTATCGATGGAGCAGCTGTATCCGTATCCGAACGCGGCGCCATCGCCAGCCAGCCTTGACGCGTGAGCACAACTCGACACCGCTGCAACACGGAACACCCGCAACACTTCTAAGCCAACGTCTTCCAGCCATCCGCCTTGCGAATTTGCAGCGGCTTGAAGCGTCGCTTGTAATCCATCTTCGAATGGCCATCGATCCAGAAGCCCAGGTACAGCCAGGGAATACCGCGGCGACGGGCCAGTTCGATCTGCTGCAGGATCGCGAACGTGCCCAGGCTGCGTGCGCTCTCGTCGGGATCGTAAAACGTATAGACGGCTGAAATACCGGTCATGCAGATGTCGGTCACGGCGACCGCGAGCAGCCGCTGGTCCAGGCGCAGTTCCATGAACAGGGTGGGACTCCATGGCGCCGTGAGGAAGCGGCGGAAGTCGCTGGCGTCGGCCTCGTCCATCCCGCCGCCGGAGTGCCGGTTTCGCAGGTAGCGTTCGTACAGTGCATGGCGTTCGCGGTTGTAGCCGGGCATGCGTTCGCTGACGACAAGGTCGGCGTTGCGTTTCTGGCAGCGTTTCTGGGCGCGATCGGGCTGGAAGTGCTCCACGTCGATGCGACATGGCGTACACGCATGGCAATGCTGGCAGTGCGGGAAATACAGATGGCCACCGGCTCGGCGGAACCCGTGTTCCAGGGCCGTGCCATACAACTGATCGAGCTGCGGCGCGGCCGGGTCGATGACCAGGTTTTGTGCGGTACGCTCGGGATAGTAGCCGCAGGCGTGTGGCAGGGTCTGGAACAGGCGAACGGGATCGGAGCGGCGCATGCGCCGATTCTATGCCGGTCCGGTGCCACGGTTCCAGCGGTCGGGGCGACTCAGAACACCTGCAGGTAGCGCAGCATCTGCACCCCGAACACGACCAACACCGCCAGCAGCAGGATTCTGCGCACCCGCGTGGTGGCTCTGGTTCGGCGATCCAGCGGCGAGCGGTTGCGTACCGCCGCCAGCGCCTCGCCATGACGGATGACCGGGTCAATGCCCAGCTCGATCAGCAGCTTGCGCGCCTGGCTGTAGTCATCGGCGTGCGTAATCCACACTTGTGCCCAACGACTGCGGTCCTGCAGTCGTGGCGAGTAGCTGTGCCGCTGCCAGGTCGGGCGGTCGTAGTTGGAACGATTGGCGACGGTCGCGATGATGCCGTGTTCGGCCATCAGGGCGACCACGGCATCGATGTTTTGCTGGCGGGGCGAGGTATAGATCTGGCGCATGCGGGCAGTCTACGCGAACGCTCTTGAACCGAGGTTCATGAGGAGTTTTCGGAACCGTTGCGTACGCGAATCAGTCCCTCTTGCGCGCTGGAGGCAACCAGTCGTCCGTCGCGACTGAAAATCTGCCCACGCGCCAGCCCGCGTCCACCCTGGGCTGTCGGGCTGTCGAAGGAATACAGCAGCCACTGGTCGACCCGGAACGGGCGATGAAACCACAGCGCGTGGTCGAGGCTGGCCATCTGCACGTTGCGGGTCATGTAGGAAATGCCGTGTGGCAGCGTGGCGGTGCCAATCAGATGGAAGTCCGATGCATAGGCGAGCAGCGAACGATGGAGCATCGGCGCATCGTCGATCGGTGCGGTGATCCGGAACCAGACATGCTGGATCGGCGGCCGCTTGACCGGATGCAATTCGTCGCGCGGCCACACCTCGCGAAACTCGAACGGTCCGTCGAGACCCAGCCAACGTTGCAGTTTCACCGGCAGCTTCGCCAATTCGTCGGGCGGCAGATGGCGCATCGGCTCCAGGTCATCCGGTGCCGGCACGTCCGGCATCGAGGTCTGGTGTTCGACGCCTTGCTCCGGCTGCTGGAACGAGACGGACCCGTTCAGTATCGGCTGCCCGTGCTGGATCGCCACGACCCGGCGCGAGGAGAACGAGCCGCCGTCGCGGGTGCGCTCCACGCTATAGACGATCGGCGCCTCGATATCGCCGGCACGCAGGAAGTACGCATGCAGCGAGTGCGCCTCGCGGGTGGTGTCCACGGTCTGTTGCGCCGCCGCCAATGCCTGGCCCAGCACCTGTCCGCCAAATACGAAGCGGGTGCCGATATCGCGACTCTGGCCGCGGAACAGGTTGTCTTCCAGCCGTTCAAGTTGCAACAGCTCGACCAGTTCGGTGACGTGGTTGGGGGGCATGGAGGGGGACTCGTGACGGAGGCGAAGCGGCGATTATAGGCGGCAGCGCCGGTCTTCAGTTTTCGTCGTGGCGGACAAGTCCGCTGGCATGCAGCACATCGTTCCAGGGGAACTGTGGGCCGGGATCGAGTTTGCGTCGCACCAGTTGGGCGGGGGCGTCGCTCGCCGGCACCCTGTCCGTGTCGAGTTGCTCGTGGCCGGCGATCTCGCGCAAGTTGGGAAACTCCCGCCGCAGTTGCGCCAACAGCTGGTGCAGCGCTTTGATTTGCAGTTCGGGGTAGGGCTCGGTCATCTGCTGGTGACGCGAATCCAGCCAGGCCGGATAGCGCCCCAGGTTGACCAGTTCGATGCCGATCGAGTCCGGGTTGTGGCCGCGCACGTGGTTGGCGGTGCGGGTGCCCGGCACGTAGCGGTGAGTCGTGCCGTCGCGGTCGATGTAGTAGTGACCGCTGTTGCCGGTGCCGCTGGCATGTTGCACCTTCTCGCCATATTGGCGCGCGGTGGCCAGGTCGGGCAGTTCGGTGCAATGGATCACCACCCGCGTCACCGCTTCGGCAGCGCGCTCGGGAAGTGCCTCGACATAGGGCAGCGGGTCGTCGTGAACAGTCAGGCTCATGCGCGGAAGTTTCGCACGTGGCGGAGCTGGGCGAAAACGCTGCCTGTTACCATGGGTCCTTGTCTACTGCGTATTCACGGAAACCGCCATGCGTCGCCAGATCATCCTTTCGCACGGCTCGGACTCCGGTCCGGAGGCAACCAAGGTCAGCATGCTGGCGATGCTCGCCGAGTCGCTGGGCTGGGCCACGCAGCGGCCCGATTACCGCGCCGCCGACGCGCGCGGCCCTGCGAGTTCGGTGGCCCCGCGCATCGCGCGGCTGCGCGCCACGATCGAGGCGCTGGATGCGCCGCCGCTGCTGCTGGGCTCCAGCATGGGTGCGTTCGTCTCCGGGCTGGTCTCGCTGGAGGTGCCGGTGGCTGGCCTGTTGTTGCTGGCCACGCCGAGCGAGATTCCCGACTATGCGCGCAAGTTCGATTTGCGCACGGACGGGCCGACCTTGCTGATCCACGGCTGGCGCGACGACGTCTGTCCGCTGGCCGCCATGCAGGCGTTCGCGGGTGCTCGTCGGCTGCCCTTGCTGGTGCTGGACGACGATCATCGGCTGGGTTCCAGCATGGACATGATTGCCGCACAGTTCCTGCATGTGCTTGATCAGCTGGCGGACTTGGCGTGAGCGCGCGCTCACCAGGCGTGTTTTTCGCGACCTGCCCGAAGGGGCTGGAGTACCTGCTGCGCGATGAGCTGGTCGCACTGGGCGGCAGTGACGTGCGCGAGGCGTTGGCCGGCGCGCATTTCTCCGGCACGCTGGAAACGGCCTACCGCGCCTGCCTGTGGTCGCGCCTGGCCAGCCGTATCCTGCTGCCGCTCGCCGAGTTCGACGCGGCTGACGATGACGCGTTGTATCGCGGCGTACAGGAAATCGACTGGAGCACTCATCTTGCCGTGCACGGCACTTTCGCCGTGGACGCGGGTACCGCGATGAGCAAGCTCACCCACAGCCAGTTCGTGGGTCTGCGCGTGAAGGACGCGGTGGTCGACCAGTTTCGCCAGCGTGACGGCGACCGGCCGGGTATCGATACCGACGAGCCGGACATCCGTATCAACGTGCGCCTGCGTCGTGACCGCGCCACCGTGTCGCTGGACCTGGCCGGCACGCCGCTGCATCGGCGTGGCTGGCGCGAAGTGCAAGGTGAGGCGCCGCTCAAGGAAAACCTCGCCGCCGCGATGTTGCTGCGTGCGCGCTGGCCTGAGGTGTACGGCGCCGGCGGCGCGCTGCTTGATCCGATGTGCGGATCGGGCACACTGCTGATCGAGGGCGCTTTGATGGCGGCCGACGTGGCGTCTGGTTTGCGCCGCAAGTATTTTGGTTTCCTTGGTTGGCAGCAGCACGACATCACTTTGTGGCGTGGGCTGCTGGACGAAGCCATGCGGCGTGCGGAAACCGGCTTGCGCAGTCTGCGCAGCGTGTTCTTCGGTAGTGACATCGATCCACACATGGTGCAGATGGCGAAACGCAACGCGCAGGAAGCGGGCGTCGCTGGCTTCATCACCCTGGCCAGGCAGGATGTGACCCATGTCGTGCCGCCAGCGGGCGTCGATCATGGCCTGGTCATCACCAACCCGCCATACGGCGAGCGCCTGGGCGAGCGTGCCGAGATGCCATGGCTGTACCGTGTGCTGGGCGACACGTTGCGTGCGCACTTCCAGGGATGGCGCGGCGCGGTGCTGGCCGGCGACGTGGAGTTGGGTCGCGCGATGCAACTGCACGCGGACAAGCGCTATGTGCTGTACAACGGCGCGCTGGAAACGGTGTTGCTGACGTTCGACCTCACCCAACGCGAGCCGGAAGCACGCGAGCGCAAGCCGTTGTCCAATGGCGCGCAGATGCTGAAGAACCGGCTCGAAAAAAACGTCAAGCGTTTGCGCAAACGGCTGACCCGCGAAGGGATCCATTGCTGGCGCGCCTACGACCAGGACCTGCCTGAATATGCTGCCGCCATCGACGTCTATGGCGACACGCACGGCGACGATCATCTGCATATCCAGGAGTATCGAGCGCCCGCTGACGTGCCGCCCGACGTGGCGCGGCTGCGGCTGCGCGAGATCGCGCGGGTGGCGGGCGAGGTGTTCGCGGTGCCGCGCGAGCGCATCGCGTTGAAAACCCGCGAGCGTGGCAAGGGTGGCTCGAAATACGGGCAGCTCGACCAACGCAACGAGTTCATCGAGGTCGAGGAGGGCGGGTTGAAGTTCCTGGTCAACCTTACCGACTACCTCGATACCGGCCTGTTTCTCGATCATCGTCTGGTGCGCGCCAGACTGCGCGAACTGGCCGCAGGCAAGTGCTTTCTCAACCTGTTTGCCTACACCGCGACCGCCAGCGTGCACGCCGCCGCGGGCGGTGCACTGGAAACCACCAGCGTGGATTTGTCCGCCACCTATCTGGAATGGGCGTCGCGCAACCTGGTGCTCAATGGATTCAGCGGCGCCAGCCATCGTCTGATGCAGTTCGACGCGATGGAGTTTCTGCAGCGCGACCGCGGCCATTACGGGCTGATCTTCGTCGATCCACCGACCTTCTCCAACTCCAAGCGCGCTGAGGATTTCGATGTGCAACGCGATCACGTGAAGCTGCTCGATGCCTGCAACGAGCGCCTTACTCGCGATGGAGTGATGCTGTTCTCGAACAATTTCCGCCGCTTCAAGCTCGATCGAGCGGAACTGGAACAACGCTTCGAGATTGAGGATTGGACGTCACACAGCCTCCCGTTCGACTTCGCGCGGCGCACAGATATTCATGGCTGCTGGCTGTTGCGGCGACGCCGACCTGATGCTGGCGTAAACCCTTGGGACAGTGCTCATATTAAAAAATGAACTCTTCAGTTCATATTAAGCATATCGAGCCGAGTATCGGCAGCGTCCAACGGAGAACGATCATGACCAGACACGGTTTGTTCGGTGCAGGCAAGTTCGCTGCGATCAGCCTGGCGATGGCAGCGGCGCTGGCGCTGCCGCTCAGTGCATCGGCGCGCGGGTGGGGTGGCCATGGCCATGGCTATCATGGCGACTACCACGGCAGTTATCACACCAGTTATCGCGGGGGCTATCACGGGTATCACGGCGGTTACTACGGTCATGGCGGCTACTGGCAAGGTGGCCGCTGGATCGCTGGAGCCATCATCACGGGCGCAGTAGTGGGCTTGGTTGCCGACGCGCTCAGTCCGCCGCCGGTGTACTACCGCAGCCCGGTGGTTTATGTCCAGCCCCGCGTGGTCTACTCCGAGCCCGGGGTGATTTATCAGGAGGGTCCGCCGGTGGTATCGCGCACGGTGATTTATGAAAACGCGCCGCCGACACGCTACATTCGCGATGACGGTTACGATCACGACGATGGAAACAACTGAACCCGTGGTCTGATGCGACAACCCAGTGAGCCCGGCTTTGGTCGGGCTCACTCGTTTGCGGGACGTGATGAACACGCTCCACCCGTCGTCGATCACGAGAACTGAACAATCCGCACGGCATGCTTGTCGGCATGCATTTTTGTTCATGCCATTGCTCGGCCGTGCTTGTGCGCACCACGCCTGACACCACGCCGGCGGAGCGGAGATGACGGATCGGAATCTCTCGGTGCGGGCTACGGTTGGCTCGCGCTTTCTCCAGGTGCGTGCGCAAACCCTGAAGCTGTGCACCGGCCTGAGCGCCGAGGACATGCTGTTGCAGTCGATGCCCGATGCCAGTCCGACGAAGTGGCATCTGGCGCACACCACATGGTTCTTCGAACAGTTCGTGCTTTCGCGCGATCCATCTTGGCAGACACTCGATCCAACGTGGAATTACCTGTTCAACTCCTATTATCAGTCGGTCGGCCCGATGCATTCACGCCTCCACCGCGGCCTGTTGTCACGACCGTCGCTGGAGGAAGTGCGCGACTACCGCCGACGGGTTGACGGTGCGGTGGAAGCGCTGCTCGATCGGGACGATGATCCGGAGCTGGCCAGCTTGGTCGAGCTGGGCTTGCAGCACGAGCAGCAGCATCAGGAGTTGTTGCTGACCGACATCAAGCATGCGTTCTGGTGCAACCCGATCAAGCCCGCCTATCGCGCGGCGGAGTCGTTGCTGGCGGGTACCGAAGCCGTGTCCCTGGGTTATGTTGACGGTCGTGACGGCATCGTGGAAATCGGCCATCGCGGCGACGGCTTTGCGTTCGACAACGAAACCCCGCGCCATCGTGAGCTGCTGCATCCGCACGCCCTGGCCAACCGCCTGGTGACGAATGCGGAGTATCTGGCTTTCGTTCGCGAGGGCGGTTATCGCGAGCCCGGGCTCTGGTTGTCCGACGGTTGGGCCACCGTCCAGCGCGAAGCTTGGCAGCATCCGCTCTACTGGCAGGATGATCTGGCCAGCGAGTTCACGCTTTCCGGCGTACTCGCGCTTGATCCGCACCAGCCGGTGTGCCATCTCAGCTACTACGAAGCCGATGCATTTGCGCGCTGGGCAGGCGCGCGCTTGCCGACTGAGACGGAATGGGAGTCGGCGGCGCAGGCGATGCCAATTTCAGGCAACTTGCAGGATAACGCACGCTATCAGCCGCAGGCGGCGCGCGCCGGTGATGGCTTGTTGCAGCTGTACGGCGATGTGTGGGAATGGACCGCTTCGCCCTACGTGAGTTATCCGGGCTTCCGCCCGCTGCCTGGTGCGCTGGGCGAATACAACGGCAAGTTCATGTGCGGTCAGTGGGTATTGCGCGGCGGCTCCTGCGTCACGCCGAGTACGCATCTGCGCGCCACCTACCGCAATTTTTTTCCACCTCACGCCCGCTGGCAGTTCAGCGGGCTGCGATTGGGCCAGGATCGATGAGCAGCGTAGAACCTTGTGGTGCCGGTGACGATGAGCGTCGCCCGCCGCTGAACGAAATCCTGGCGGTGGCCGAGCATGGCCTGGCGCTGAAGCCGAAGCGGTTGCCGTCGTGGTTGTTCTACGACGAGCGCGGATCCGCGTTGTTCGAGCAGATCTGTGAGCAGCCGGAGTATTACCTGACGCGCTGCGAGATCGCCTTGATGAGCGAGCATGCCGGCAGTATTGCCGACCGTCTCGGTACCGGGGTACGTCTGGTCGAATATGGCAGCGGCAGCGGGGTGAAAACACGCATGCTGTTGCAGCACCTGGATCGCCCGGTGTGCTACGTACCGGTGGAAATTTCGCCCGAGCCATTGCGCGCGAGCGTGCAACGCCTGGCCACGGAATTTCCGCGTGTGCCGGTGCAGCCGTTGTGCGCGGATTTCACCAAGCCGTTGCGACTGCCGATCCCGCCCCGCGCGCCACGCCGCACGGTGCTGTATTTCCCCGGCTCCACCATCGGCAACTTCGAGGCGCGGGACGCAGCCCTGCTGCTGCGCAAGATGCGCAACGAGATGGGTGATGGGGGCGGCATTCTGATCGGAGTGGATCTGAAGAAAGATCCGGCCCTGATCGAGGCGGCCTACAACGATCGTGCCGGGGTCACCGCGGCATTCACGCTCAACATGCTGGCCCGGTTGAATCGGGAGATCGGCAGTAATTTTCAGCTGGCCGCGTTTGCCCATCGGGCGCGCTACAACCCGATGGCCGGGCGCATCGAGACGCAGATCCTCAGTCGCTGCGAGCAGCAGGTGGAGGTCGGTCACACTCAGGTGCGTTTGCGCAGCGACGAGGCGATCCAGGTCGAGTACAGCTGCAAGTATTCGCTGGACGAGTTTGCGGCGCTGGCGGGCAAGGCCGGCTTGGCCGTGATGCGGGTATGGACCGATCCGCAGCAGATGTTCAGTGTGCAGTATCTGGTGCGTGCCAGCGCGGTGGCGAACTGAAGTATCAAGGGTCGACAGGATCAAGGGTCGACGCTGACGCCGGCCCTTGATAGCGGGATCAGTTGACGCCGTACAGCTTCTTGACGTCGGTCGTGAGCAAGGCCTGGCTGTCCGGCCGCGCGTAGAACATGTGGCCACCCGGGTAGTCCTTCACCTGGACCCTGCTTGGATCGCCCATCGCCGGCATCTGGTCGACCGCGAGCACCGAAACCATGAAGGGGCAAGACAGGTCGTCCCAACCATGGGCGATCAGCACGCGCAGACGTGGGTCGTTGGCGACCGCCTCGCGAAGCTGCTTGACCGAGCCGTCGCGCGCATCGTCATCTTCATGCCACAGGCGATTGACCTGGTAGCTGAGTGCGTTGTACCGCGCCTCGGTCTTCCAGCCCACCGTCCTGGTGACGAAATTGACCATCGCGGTGGTGGTCGGCGCGATGATGCCGTTGAGGATCGGGTCGCCGGTTTCCTGATGCGGCGCGTACGGGAACGGGTCCCACGCGGTGACGTTGGAGTCATAACGGCTGCCCAGCTTGCCTTCGGCGCGACACACCTCGCGCAGGTAGGCCTGGGTTTCGATGCGGCCGCCGGAACGCTGCACGAACACCGGATCCAGCCCGGTCAGCTCGGTGACCTTCTTGATCATGGCCTGGGTCGCTGCGGGGTCGGAGCGGCCTTTCATCAGCGTGCTCGCATACTCGCCGCGCGTGTAGGCGATGATCGGCGCCATTGCCGCAGCGCTCAATTTGCCTTCGCGTTCCAGATGGGCAGCGGCGATCGGGGGCAGGGTGATCATCCACGGCAGCGGGGAAACGGTGTCGTCACTCCATGCGCCGGGGTCGAGATACGGCGAGATCAGGGTCACCCCGCTCATCGCCACACCGAGCTCGGTTTGCATGTAGGCAGTAATGCGCGGGCCGCGGAAACCGCCGTAGCTTTCACCGACGTAGTACTTGCGCGAATCCATGCGGCCGTTTTTCACCAGCCAGTCGTACATGATGCGTGACAGGTACTTGATGTCGACGTCGGTGCTGTAGAAATCCGCGGTGGCCTGCTTGTCGTCGACCAGGGCACGGCTGTAGCCGGTACCGATCGGGTCGATGAAGACCAGGTCGGTGAAGCCCAGCCAGGTGCCCGGGTTGTCATGCAATACCGGTGGATCGGACGGCGAGTCGCCCTTGTCGCCGAAAGCGACCCGCTTCGGGCCGATCGCACCGAGGTTGAGGTAGACCGAGGACGCGCCCGGACCACCATTGAGCGCAAACGTCACCGGCCGCTCCTTCCCCGGGATGGTGTAGGCGGTGAAGACCACCTCGCCGGTCTTCACGCCCTTGGCGTCGCGCACCGGCAATGAACCCACGGTGACGGTGTACTTGAGCGTCTTGCCGTCCACCCGGGTGGTTTGCGTCACATGGGCATCGGCTGGCAACGGCGGCAGCTGGAAGCCATTGCTGCTGACGGCGTCAGCTGCCGCCGGCTTGTGTGCGTCCGCCGCGATCGCGGCGGTGGTGGTGCAACTGGCCAGCACGAACGCAGCCAGCAGGACGGAGGGCAGGGACTTGCGCACGGACTTTCCTCACGGGCGAAAGCGGCGAGCTTAACCCGGCGCCAGCGTGCCCGGAGTGTGCATAAAGGCATGGGTCATCGTCGTCAGGTTGACTGCAAGCCAGCGTAAACAGCGACGATGGCCCGCAACGGGCTGCGTCAGTCACTCGTGTGCCAGCGCGCCCTCGATGAACTGCTGCAACTGCGCAGCATTCAATGCGCCGGACTGGCGTGTCAGCTCGCGACCTTGCTTGAACATGATCAGGGTGGGGATGCTGCGGATGTTTAATCGCGCCGCCACCTGCAGCTCGGCCTCGGTGTCGAGCTTGGCCAGCCGCAACCGTGGCTCAAACCTGGCAGCGGCCTGCACAAAGACTGGCGCGAAGCCGACGCAGGGGCCGCACCACGGCGCCCAGAAATCCACCAGCACCGGAAGGTCGCCGCGGCCGCTGATCGCATCGAAGTTCGCTGCGCTGAGTGCCGTCGGATGCCCGTCGAACAACGCGTGCTTGCAGCGACCGCACACGGGATGCTCGTTGATGCGATCAGTGGGCAGGCGATTGAGCGCGCTGCAGTGCGGGCACGGGATGGCCAACGGTGAATTCATGGCAGGCTCCGATAACGGGTGGGCATGAAACCCTTCCGTCACCAAATGGCGACGGTCAGCGCGGAATCCAAGCCAGGCGGGCACGCCGAAGTTTTACCCCCGATCGCTGTGCTCACGCCGTTGTGTGGGGCACGAAGCGCAGTCCCACCGAGTTCATGCAGTAGCGCAGGCCGGTGGGATGCGGGCCATCATCGAAGACGTGGCCCAGATGGCTATCGCAGCCAGCGCAGCTGATCGCGGTGCGTTGCATGGCGAACGTCCGGTCCTTTCCCTCCACTACGTTGCGCGGGGAGATCGGCTGCCAGAAGCTGGGCCAGCCGGTACCGGAATCGAACTCGGTGGCGGCGTCATATAGTGCGGTGGCGCAAGCCAGACAGCGGAACAGGCCGGCGACGGCCGGCTTGGTGTGATCGCCACTGAACGCCCGCTCGGTGCCGCTGCGGCGCAAGGTCTGATAGGAGGCTGGCGGCAAGCGCTGTTGCCATTGCGCGTCGGTCAGCGCCAGCCGGGGGACCTCGCGCGCTCCCAGGTTGCGACCATCGTTGCCGTAGATTTCCAGCAGCACGTTGCCGGGCTTGTCGGCCGGCGCATTGGAGGCAGCGTACAGACGCGGTCCGATCAGCGCGGCACCGGTCAGCAGCAGCGCGCCGCCGGCTACCGTGGCGCGCAGAAAGCGGCGACGGTCCATAGCGAGAGTTTCTTCAAGACGTGACATGACAACCTCCGTGGGGCAGTGGTGATCAGCCGAAGGTGAAGGCGTAGGCCCGCACATCCGGGTCGAGGAACGTGATTTCAAACAGTCGCTCGCCGGTGCCGTGGGCCTGGCGCACCAGTTGGTACAAGCGTTGGCTGTCGACCGTGCCGTTGCCGTCGGCATCGGTATCCATGCCATGGTCGGCGCCCGGTGGCTTGCCGTCGCTGCCGGGGCCGAGCACCAGATGCAGGTCGCGGCCGCGGAAGCGGTAGGCAATGCTGCCGCCAGTACGATCCAGTTGGGCGTATTCATCATGCACCGTCCAGCGACCGTCCAGCGCCCACTGGTTGGCATCGTAGGCCTGCGGCGCGTGGTAATCCCACGCGTCGTCATGGGCTACCTTGCCGCCGGTAAAGTTCATCGCTCGCGCATAGCCCACGTAGGTTTCCGGCGAACGGGTGGGGTCGTCAGACGCGGTGGCTTCCACGCCGTGGTGGTCGTCATTGACGTAGCCGCCGGGCAGGTTCTTGTGGCCGGCCTCGGTCAGCAGCTGGCGAATCACATCCTCGCTTTCGTGATAGTTGCCTTCGCCGAAGTGGTGGCTGCGGATGTGGCCGTGCGCGTCGATGAAATAGTGCGCCGGCCAATATTGATTGTTGAAGCCTTTCCAGATCGCGTAGTTGTTGTCCAGCGCCACCGCGTAGTCGACTCCCAGTTCCTTCACCGCCTTGGCCACGTTGTCCGGGTTTTTTTCGAACGCGAACTCCGGGGCATGCACGCCGATGATCACCAGACCGTGGTCCTTGTACTTGTCGTACCAGCCGCGCACATAGGGCAGGGTGCGGATGCAGTTGATGCAGGAGTATGTCCAGAAGTCGACCAGCACCACCTTGCCGCGCAGCGACTGCACGGTCAGCGGCTGGCTGTTGAGCCAGCCGGTGGCGCCGGCCAGCGAGGGGAACTCGCCTTCCACCGGCAGCGGGTCGCCGGCGTTCGGCGGCGGTTGCACGGATGGGGCCGGGCGCACCGCGCCGATCAGCTTCTGTTCAATGCCGCCGGTGCTGGCCAGCGACACCCGGGTCAGCAAACCGGTGTCCAGCCCGAGTGCGATAGCCGCTACCCCACATAGCACCAGCACCCCCAGCGCGCGGCGTACCCACTCCCCCGCACCCAGCGAGCGCTTCATCAGGGCGAAGACCTTGCCACCGATCAGCAGCGCGACGCCCAGCGATGTCGCGGCCCCGGCGGCGTAGGTAAGCAGCAGCAAGGTGGTCTGCACGTTGGCGCCATTCAACGCCGCGCCGGTCAACAGCAGGCCGAGGATCGGCCCGGCGCAAGGGGCCCACAACAGACCGGTGGCCACGCCCAGTCCTGCGGCCCCCCAGACCGAATCCCCTTCGCTGGCCGAGCGGCTCGAAAGACGATTGCCCAGCGCCACGAACGGGTGGCTGATCCATTCGGCGAGCCGGGTCGACAGCAGGGTCAGGCCGAGCAAGGCCAGCACCACCATCGCGACGTAGCGCCCGTACTCGTTGGCGTGCACTGCCCAGCCGCCGCCCACCGCGGCCAGTGTGGCCACGGCGGCAAAAGTGATTGCCATGCCCAGCAGCAGCGGCAGGCCGTTGCGCATGAACGGCTTGTCGGAACGTGCGAACACGAACGGCAGCACTGGCAGGATGCACGGGCTGAGAATGGTCAGGACGCCGCCAAGATAGGCGAGGATCAACACGAGCATGGCTATTTCGTCCTTGGGAGATCGTCTGGGTATTCGCCAGCGGTGGTTCGCCGGTTACCCGGGTTTGTACGACGTAACCGGCAGCGCAGATGCAACGAATACCCCAGGCGAGCCCCTGCGCAGACCTCCTGCGGGATTGCAAATGTCACAGACCTTGACCGCCGCCGGCTTCCTGGGTGTAGATAGTGGACATTCCCCCCGGGTCAGTCTGCTTCGCCACGTGCCAGTCGAGTCCGCTCCCGCCAGCACCAGTGATACGCCCGACCGGCGTCGGGCGGCGTGGATGGCTGCGGCCCAGGCGGGTGATCGACGTGCCTACGAAAAGCTGCTGGCCGACTCGGTCGCCCTGATCCGCATGATCGCGAAGCGCCAGGGTGTGGCCTTTGATCATCTCGATGACGTGGTGCAGGAGACCTTGCTCACCGTGCATCGCGTGCGCCATACCTACGACCCGACCCGCTCCTATGATACGTGGCTGATGGCGATCGCCAGACGACGCGCCATCGACGCGCTGCGCAGCCACGGCCGTCGTGATCGCCGCGAGTTGCATGACGAGATCGCCGTCGATCAGCATCCGGACTTGCATGACGCCAGCGCAGCCACCGACAGCGAGCAGCGTGCGCGGCAACTGCACGATGCCATCAGAACCCTGCCTGCTGGCCAGCGCCAGGCAATCGAGCAGTTGGGCTTGCGTGAGCTCTCACTGAGTGAGGCGGCCGAGTTGACCGGACGCCATGCCGGTGCGTTGAAAGTGAATCTGCATCGTGCGCTGAAGGCTTTGCGCAAGCGCTTCCATGGAGAGCCCTGAGGTCATGTCAGAGCAACTTTCGCAGCAGGGATTGATCGACCGTCTGGGTAGCGAACTGTTACCCGTGCAGCGGCTGTTGCCGCCGTGGCAGCGCGCTGTGGGTTGGTTGCTGGTGGTCGCGGCGATCGCGATTGCGTTGCTGTGGCACTTCGGCGACGCGGGCATGTTGCAGCGCTTGGGCGGCGCCCCGGATCTGGCGTGGGCGGCATTTGGGGCGGTGATCACGGCAATCAGCGCGGCCTGGGCGGCGTTCTCGCTGGGCGTACCGGGACGAAGGGTTGGGTGGGCGTGGCTGCCGTTGCCGGGTGCCTTGCTGTGGATTGGTGCCAGTGGGCTGGGTTGCCTGCGTACCTGGCTGGCACCGGACACCAGTGTCGCGACCTTGCATCAGTCCGCCGATTGCCTGGTGTTCATCATCAGCTTCTCGGTGCCGCTGTCGGTGTTGCTGATACTGATGCTGCGTCGTGCTTGCCCGCTGCGCCCGGTGTTGGCTGCGGTGATGATCGGCCTCGCCAGCGCGGCGGCTTCGGCCAGCCTGCTGGAAATCTGCCACGCCTACGATTCGGCGGCGACTGACCTGCTGACCCACGCCCTCGCCGTGGCGGTCGTGATCGGCGTCAACGCCGCGATGGGCGGCCGGCTGCTTGCGCCGCGGCGGAAGTCATAGCAGCGCTCCGGCGTCGGCAGCATTCTTCTGTCAATCGCGACGGTTATCAAATTGCAGTGGCACTTCCACCTCGGTCTTGAGCAGCACCGCCATGGCCTGTTGCAGGTCGTCGCGTTTCTTGCCGGTGACGCGCAGTTTGTCGCCGTTGATCTGTGCCTCGACCTTGAGCTTGGCCGCCTTCAGCGCGGCCACCAGCTTTTTTGCCACCGGTTGCTCGATACCCTGCTTCACGGTGACTTTCTGGCGTGAGCCGCCCAGGTTGGTTTCCGGCTCGCCCGCATCCAGTGCACGGATGTCGATCTTGCGCGCCACCAGGCGTCCACGCAGGATGTCGAGCATCTGCTCCAGTTGGAACTCGCTGGGCGCGGCCTGGGTGATCACGAAATCGTCCAGTGTGTAGGAGGCGTCCTGGCCCTTGAAATCGAAACGGTTGGCCAGCTCGCGGTTGGCCTGGTCGACCGCATTGGTCAATTCGTGCTTGTCGACTTCGGAAATCACGTCAAAGGAAGGCATGGCGGTGCTCGTGCAGGGCGGCGCCCCAGTGTAAGCGATGCGGTGCGACGCCGGCGGCGTTTTGAAGAAGAGCAGGGGTCCTTCTTCAGCCATCTGGTGATGGATAATGCCGCCGCGGCTCCCGGCGCCGATCCGTGACAGAACGAGCAGGGCGATGACTGAATGAAAGTGGATGTGTTGATCATCGGCGCCGGCGCCGCGGGCTTGATGTGCGCCATCGCCGCGGGGCAGCGTGGTCGCGGTGTGTTGCTGGTCGATCACGCCAACAAGGTCGGCAAGAAAATCCTGATGTCTGGCGGTGGGCGCTGCAATTTCACCAATCTCGGCGTCACTCCCGCACAGTATCTGTCGGCCAATCCGCATTTTGCCAAATCCGCACTGGCGCGCTACACGCCTGCGCATTTCATCGCGTTGGTAGAGAAGCACTGCATCGCGTATCACCAGAAGGAGCTCGGCCAGCTGTTTTGCGACGACTCCTCCAAACAGATCGTGCGCATGCTGCTGGATGAATGCGAGGCGGTTGGCGTAACGGTGGAGGCAAATTGCGGTGTGCAGCAGGTGCGCAGGACAGCGGAGGGTTTCAGCGTCCGCACCACGCGCGGCGAGGTGCATGCCGAGTCGTTGGTAGTGGCTAGCGGCGGCCTGTCGATTCCCAGCATGGGTGCCAGCGGCTTCGGCTACGAGCTGGCGCGCAAGTTTGGCCATGCCGTGTTGCCGACGCGCGCCGGCCTGGTGCCGCTGACCCTTAGTGGCAAGCATCAGGAGCACTACCAGGATCTGGCTGGGGTAGCGCTGCCGTTGGTGGAAACGCAGGTCGGGAAGCAGAGTTTTCGTGCGGGCTTGCTGTTCACCCACCGCGGTCTCAGCGGTCCGGCGATCCTGCAAATTTCCTCGTACTGGCAGCCCGGCGATGATCTGCGCGTTGATCTTTTTCCCGGAACGAGTGCGGGGGCGTGGTTGATTGCCCAACGTCGTGCGCGCCCTCTCGCCGAGCTGAGAACGGTGCTCGGCGACGCCTTGCCGAAACGACTGGCGCAACGCTTGTGCGAGGGTTGGTTGGAAAGCCGCCCGATACGCCAGTACGTCGAATCCGAGCTCCGCGCCATCGGCGACCAGCTTCAGTCCTGGCCGATCACGGCCAGCGGCACCGAAGGTTATCGCACGGCCGAGGTCACCCTGGGCGGCGTCGACACTGACGGACTTTCGTCCAGCACGATGCAGTCAAAACTCGTGCCCGGCCTGTACTTTATTGGCGAGGTGGTCGATGTGACCGGCTGGCTGGGCGGCTACAACTTCCAGTGGGCGTGGGCATCGGGACAGGCAGCGGGCGCCGTGGTGTGAGTTTGCATCGATGGCTCCGCTTGGCACGTATCGAGGACGAAGTGAACATGCACTGGGTGCCGCGAGAAGTGCCTTGGTACGTTGCCGGTCTGCGCGGTTCAGCGGCACGTGCGCCGTGCGGAGCGGGATGGTTCAAGACGGTGGTGGCGGCTGTGCGGGCGCGGTCGGCGATGGGGACTGGACCACGGTTGAAGTCGCCCCATGCGGATGGTGCCGATCGAAGCCCGGTTCCATCATCGGCTTGATGATGGGAGAGTACGGCGAGTTATCGAAATCCCTCGGCCCAAACAGCCCTGAACTGTGGATGTGCAGGATTTCCCGGCGCGCGGCAGCGGTGCGATCCAGCTTGCGGCAGTCGCGCTCGAGTATGTGCAGGATCGGGTCAGGCACGCTCTGGAATGCGGCGGCGATCAAGGACGGACAGATCAGCCGGGTGGGCTCGCCGCTACCCTGCGCCAGCAGACGGCGCCGCCAGCGCCCGGATCCCGGCGGCGACGTCACCAGACAACCGATGAGATCGATCACGTTGCGCATCTCGTAGCGCTGGGCGAGGCGACGCGCGGCATGTTCGATCACGCGTTCAACGGCACGCCCCCGCAGTCCCACGGGTCGACAGATCCGCGGGGTGCGCGCCCCGATACGCTGCCAGCGGCAGTGCGCACACCCCTTCGACCCAACCCGCCTCGATCAACGCAAGCGTGCCGAGTTCCGCATGCGAGTCGTGCAGCGTGTCACCCACGCAGAGCGCGGCGTGTGGCCAGCTCGACGGGGTGGTGTACTTGACCGCGCCACTGATGCCATTGCTGCCGCCGAGCAACCCGTGTCGGCCGGTCGCAGGGTTGCCTGCAGCAGGTCGAAGCTCGAAGTGCCGACCGGCATGCCCGCGTCGCGGTGGTCGACAGGCAGCGAGCCAGCGTACGACCCAGCCGCTGCGAGCGATTGAGTAAAGTCGTGCGCTCCAGCCCGTCAGCAACAAGGCGAACTTGAGCGGTGCGCGACCGCAAGTCAGCGTCGCGCCAGCGTGATCGCTTCGCGCAATGTAAACGTTGCACGTGCTTCACTGCGCTCCGGTTGGTCATCAAGGATGTTCCATGAAAGTCGGATTCATTGGTTTGGGCGCAATGGGTAGTGCCATGGCGAGCAACCTCATCGCTGCCGGCCATGCGGTGACGGTGTGGAATCGCTCCGCCGAGGCATGTGAGCCGCTGGCCTCGTTGGGCGCCAGGGTCGCTTCCACACCGGATCGTGCGGCACAAGGCGAAGTGTTGTGCAGCATGCTGGCGGATGATCGGGCGGTGCGCGCGGTGTTGTTTGATGGCGGCGTGCTGGATGCCATGGATCGCGGCACGGTGCACGTGAACCACGCCACGATCTCGGTCGCGCTGGCGCGGGAGCTGGCTGCGGCGCACGCGCAACGCGGCCTGGGCTACGTGGCCGCGCCGGTGTTTGGCCGCCCCACCGCAGCGGCCGCCGCCACGTTGAATATTCTGGTAGCAGCCCGACCGGCATTGGTCGAACAAGTGCGGCCGCTGCTGCAGGCGATGGGCAGCCGGATCTGGCCGCTGGGCGAGGCGCCGGAGCGCGCGAACGTAGCCAAGATTGCGGGCAACTTCATGTTGGCCAGCGCCATCGAGAGCATGGCCGAAGCCAGCGCACTGACCCGCGCCCACGGGATCAGCGCCGCAGATTTCCTCGAGGTGATGACGGGCACCATGTTTGCCACGCCCGCGTATCAGGTCTACGCCAAGCTGATTGCGGAGCAGCACTTCAAGCCGGCCGGATTCGCGCTGCCGCTGGGGCTGAAGGATGTGGGGCTGGCGCTGGCGGCGAGCGAGGCGGCGCGCGTGCCGCTGCCATTCGCTGGCGTGCTGCGCGACAGCCTGCTTGAGGCGCTCGCCGCAGGAGATGAGGATCTGGACTGGTCGGCGTTATCGACGGTGGCGGCAAGGCGCGCGCATCTGGATGAGCGCGAATAGCGGAACACGCGTCCAGTTCGAGTTTCAAGCGGATCGAGTCGCTCGACGCTTGCCCACAGATGGGCGCTTTCCTTCCGCCGCTTCAGCGGGGAATCGAGTGCGGCATTTCAATGGTGGCGGCTCTATTCAAGAAGGATGCTTCGAGAAAACTGCTGAGTGGTTTTCCGACGTCACTGGGCCAGATCAACAAGGCGACCACGCCAGGCTGCCGTCGATCACCGTGTGGCTGCGACCGCCGACCCAGATCGCGTCGCGCTCAATGCGCACGATCAGTCGCGCATCGTGACCGATCTCTCGACCCTGGCTGACGTCGTAGCCGTGTGCCAGCAAGCCGTGCGGTTCCGCATGCGCGATGTAGGCGGCGATCAGACCGTTGGCGGCGCCCGAGGCAGGGTCTTCGACGATGCCCACCCCGGCCGGGAACGCGCGCACCACCAGTTGCCGTTCGCCCTGTGCGGCGCGGGCGAAGGCGCACAGGCCCATGCTGTCGGTTGCCCTGGCCAGCGCGAGGATCGCTGCGTGATCGGGTTGCCAGGTGCGCAGGCTGGCCTCGTCCGTCAGTTCGGCCAGCCACCAGCGCCTGCCGCCGTCCACCAAAGCCGGCGGCAACCTGCCGCACTCGATGCCGGCGAGAGTTGCCGCCAGTAACGGGTGGGCGTCGTGACCGGTGCGCAGCACGCGCTCGCCGGGGGATTTCAGCAGGAACTCGCGCTCGATACCGTGGCCCTCGACCCGGATCGGCAGCACCCCGGCGCCGCACTCCTGCCAGAGCAAGCCATCGTGAGGCCGGACCAGGCCACATTCGAGCGCGGCATGGGCGCTGCCGATGCTGGGATGGCCGGCAAACGGAATCTCGTTGTGGGGGGTGAAGATGCGTACCCGATAACTCGCCTGGGGATCGCTGGGCGGCAGCAGGAACGTGGTTTCGACCAGCGCTGTCCAGCGTGCAAAGCGTTGCATCGCCGAGCCGTCCCAATGGTCCGCGCCGCTCACCACGCCCAGGTGATTGCCGCCCCCGGTGGTCGCTGCGAACACGTCCAGATGCAGATAACGAAGCAGACTCATGCCTTTCACCGGGCCGCAAGCGGCGACGCAAAGCAGCGGATGATAAAGCGCTGGCTGCCGTAGCGACACTGATTATTTGTCATCGTCGCCGCGCCGCTCGGCATAAGCTTGATGCCACGGCAGCGCAGGTCGACAACCCTGGTTCCAGGCGCCAAGATGCCGACTTTTGCTGTCCTTCCGGAACCGCTCATGCTGATTACCCTGGCCATCATCGGCATAACCTCGATCGTGTCGTTCATGGCGTTCAAGAACGGTCGGCTGATGAACGACCTGATCCTGTGGCCACCGGCGATCACGCGCCAGCGCGAGTACTACCGGCTGGTGACCTACGGCGTGGTTCATGCCGATATCAGCCACCTGTTGTTCAACATGTTCACCTTGTTCTTTTTCGGACGGGTGATGGAGCCGTTTTACGCGAGCATGCTGGGTCCGTTTGGCTTCGCGTTGTTCTATATCGGTGGGCTGGTCGCGTCGATCCTGCCGACTTACCTGAAGAATCGTGCCAACCCGAATTACCGCAGCCTGGGCGCCTCTGGCGCAGTGTCGGCGGTGCTGTTCGCCTTCATCCTGATCGCGCCGTGGCAGCAGATCATCGTGCTGGTGATCCCGATGCCGGCGATCATCTACGCGGTGCTGTACACGGTCTACTCGATCTACATGGACCGGCGCGGACAGGGCAACGTCAATCACAGCGCACACCTGTGGGGTGCGGCTTATGGGGTGCTGTTCACGATCCTGATCAATCATCAGGTGCTGCCACATTTCATCGATGTGCTGTTGCATCCGGGCTTCTGATCCTCGCCGGCCCATGGTGAAAAGCCCCGCTGGTTGGCGTCTCAGTGGATCAGCCGCTCGTGCACTGCGCCATGCTGCGTGTCCTCAACGCGTGCATACTGGGACTGGTTCCCACCGGTCACCGCAGGAGAACGAACGCATGGCTATGACACGCAAGTCGGCAGCGAAGAAGTCAGCGGCAAAGAAAGCACCCGCCAAGAAGGCAGAGACCCGAAAGAAAACATCCACCAGCAAGGCAGCCGCTGGAAGCACCGGCAAGGCGGCGCCGCGCAAGGCAGCCGCCAGGAAATCGGTTGCGAAGAAGTCGGTTGCCAGGAAAACGACATCACGCAAGGTCGTGGCGAAGAAGGCCCCCGCCCGGAAACCGGCGGCCAAGAAGCTGGCAGCCAGGAAGACGGCGGCCAAGAAGCCCGCGACGAAGCGGGCCGGTGCAGAAAACGCCGAAACCAGGAAGGCAGGTGTAAAAAAGGTTGCCACCAAGAAAACAGCAACCAGGAAATCCTCGACCGAAAAGGCTCCGACAAAGCGCGCAGTGGCGAAAAAGCCAGTCGCGAAAAAGTCAGTCGCGAAAAAGTCAGTCGCGAAAAAGTCGCCGGTCCGGAAGAATTTACCGAAGACGGCTGTGGCCAAGCCAGCCGTGGCGCAAGATAGAGCGGCGGTCGGCAAGGCTGGCCCAAACGCGGCCACGCAGAAGCCGGCATCGCGCCAGCCTGCCGCGCGCGAGGACGCCCCGATAAAGCACATCAGCCCGGAAGAAGCCGTGGCTCATATCCAGGCTCTGCTCGACGCCAAGCACCAGCGGGATCAACGTGGGCCAGACTGGCCGGGTGCGAACCCATCTCATCCGGCAACGGATGTTTCAGAACTGCATCCGCCGGTGTCTGGCGCAAGTGCGGGTGATGATGGCCGTGTGCCTGCCGCGCAGCGCAACGAGCAGAACAAGCGCAAGGGTTGATTCCACGAGACGCGCACGCCGCCTGGCATGCTTTCCGCAGCCAGGTGGCGCGTGGCTGTGCAGCGTGCACTCAGGGTGAGTTCAAGCGTGATGGTCCAGCGTAGGGCTGTCATTCGCTGCGGAGGTTGAGTCATGAAACGACAGCTCGCCTGGCTCTTGTTGGTCATTGCGGCGGTGGCCTTGTCGGGGTGTTACTACGACCCTGGCTACAGTTATGTACGCGGCTCGACGTACACCGGTGACGCCTACTACGGCAGCGGCGGCACGTATTACGCCGCGCCGGCCTATTACGGCGGCTATTACCCCGGCTATGCCCCCGCTTATTACAATGGTTATGACGGTTGCTGCTATGCGCCCGGCGTGAGCATCGGCATCAGCGGCGGATGGTACGGTGGCTCGCGCTATCGCGGCTACCGCGACTACCGCGGTTATGGCGACTACCGCCGCGGCAACTATTCGGGTGATCGTGCGCATGGCCAGCGTGGCAACGATCGCCGCGGGCGCGCAGAAGGGTCGAACGGCCATCGCTCCGATCGCGGTGGGCGCTCGTCCGACGGCCATCACGATCATCGTCAATAGAAGGCTTGGGCGACGTCGGTAATGCGGGGACAATCGCCGAATGATCCCTCCTCGACAGCTGATCGGACGGCTCACCTTTTCCGGACTCATGGTTCTCGCTGCGACGGGGCTTTTGTTGTCGGCCTGTGGAAGCGTCGGTTACTACGCGCAGGCCGTGCACGGCCAGGGCGAGTTGATCATCCATCGCCGGCCCATTGACAAGCTGCTGCGTGATCCGCATGTCGATCCGAAACTTGCCGCGCGCCTGCGGCTGGCACTGCAGGCACGGACCTTCGCCTCGCATGATCTGGGTTTGCCCGACAACCGCAGCTACGCCGGTTACGTACAACTGGACCGTCCCTACGTGGTGTGGAACGTGTTCGCGGCGCCGCGCTACTCGGTGCAAGCGGTGCCGCAGTGCTTCCCGATCGCCGGTTGCGTGGCCTATCGCGGCTGGTTCAGCGAGGTGGCGGCAAAGTCTGATGCGGCGCGCCTGCGCGCGCACGGCGACGATGTTTGGGTCGGTGGGGTGCCGGCCTATTCCACGCTGGGGTGGTTCGCCGACCCGATCCTCTCCAGCATGCTGCGCTGGGATGATGACGAACTGGCCGGCACGATTTTTCACGAGTTGGCGCACCAGTTGATTTACGTGAAGAGCGACACCGCGTTCAATGAGTCCTTTGCCACCTTCGTGCAGGAGCAGGGCTTGCTCGAATGGCGCGGCGCGCATGGGCTGCCGCCGCAGGATGGTGACCGGCAGGCAATGGATGATGGTTTCACCCGCCTGGTGCTGGATCTGCGCGAGCGTCTGAAGATCTTGTACGCCAGCGGCGTCAATGACGCGGCGATGGCGACCGGCAAGCAGCGTGAGATTGCCACGTTCCGCGCGCGCTACCGGCGCTGGCAGCTGCGGCATTGGCCCGACGACCGCCACTACGACGCCTGGGTCGCCCAGCCGATCAACAACGCGCGGTTGCTGCCGTTCGGGTTGTACGACCAATGGACGCCGGCGTTTGCGGTGCTCTTCCAGCGTGCGGAACGCAGCTGGCCCGCGTTTTACGCGGAGGTGCGTGTGCTGGCACGGGATCGGAAAGCGCAGCGCGACCACGATCTGCAGGCGCTGTTGCCATCCCTCAAATAGACCCCGGCGTCAGTGCTTGGTGGCTGAGTGGACCTTGCGTCCGGTCATGTGCCGAAGATAGTCCAGCAACGCGTCGAGATCAGCGTCGGACAGCGCTTGCGGGCTGAAGCCAGGCATCTTCGCCTGCGGCCATCGACGTAGTGATTGCGGATCGCGGATATACGCGCGCAGCAGATCGGGGCGCAGGTATTCGGTGGGATTGTGCGGGATGTTCAGGTCCGGCCCGAGCCTCGCATCACCTTCACAGTTCAGTGTGTGGCAGGCGAAACAAGTGCGTTGGAACACGGCCAGACCGCGCCGCACCTGGCTGCCAGGGGGCAGGGCTGGATCAGGCAGCAGCGCAGGAAAGCGTGTCGCGATGCTGTCCAGCTTGCGGATCGTCGCCAACTGGTAGGGCCACTGCTCCGGGCCGATCCGGGCGGCCTGCGGTTGCGTCCACACTACGTAGAACGGCCCGGCGCTGCCGTGCTGGTCAGGGAGTTCGGGCCACGGCCGGGCCGGTTCCTCGATCGCCAGCCAAGCCTCGCTGCCGCGCTTGTTCAGGATCAAGTCCGCGGGAATCTCGGCGGCGAAACCGTCGGTGCCGACGAACTGCAGATGGTCTGCCGCGGTGATGCCGCGCAGCAAGTCGGCCAGTGGCACTGCCCGGTATTGCATTGAGCGCTTGAACGCCACGTCCGCGGGTACCCGGATGACCTGCACGTCGTGACGCGCCAGCAGCGTGGCCGCAGACCAGTGGGTGACCCCGTGTCCCAGGTCGATGCTGAGCTCGGTTGCCCGTACGGGGGCGGCCACCACGCCTGCGACAAGCACGGTCAACGCGAGCAGGCGGCGGGTGATCAGCTTCATCCGGTATTCCAGGCAGACTTCAGGGGGAGTCATCCCAGTGTAGGCCAGCCTGTACCTCCCATCGCTGCGCTCGGCGGGGTATCCGGCGCGCTTCCCTGTCGCCACGCTGAACGCGACGCATCCTGCACGTTGAACTCACGAGGTCGCGCACACACTAAGCCTGTGTATCGCCGTGACGGCGACAGGAAGTGGTGCAGTTCACCGCGCCGCTGAGGGGCTGGCCTTACCTCCCCTGGAGGCCGCCTGACAAACCCCATCGGTCCTCCCCTGGCTGATGGGGTTTTTTTATGGGCGGGGTCGCGTTCGCGTCAAAGGCATTCCCGGGTGTGGATAATGGGCGGCCACGGACTTTCGCCACCCGCCTGGGGCACTGATGATCGTTGACTCGCTACTCGACACCGACCTGTACAAGTTCTCCATGATGCAGGTGGTGCTGCATCAGTATCCGGCCGCCCAGGTGGAGTACCGCTTCAAATGTCGCACGCCGGGTGTTGATCTGGCGTCATGCATCGATGAAATTCGAGCTGAGCTGGCTGCGCTGTGCGGATTGCACTTTCGGGTAGATGAGCTGGACTACCTGCGCGACTGGCGTTTCATCAAGAGCGATTTCGTCGATTTCCTGGGCTTGTTCCAGCTCAACGAGAAATACGTCCGGATCACGCCTTCATCCGATGTACCCGGCGAGATAGACATCCGTATCTGTGGTCCCTGGCTGCACACGATCATGTTCGAGGTGCCGCTGCTGGCGATCATCAACGAGGTGTACTTCCGCCGCATCAGCGCGGGGCTGGACCTGGGCGTGGGGCGAGCGCGCGTGCAGGGCAAGATCGCGTTGCTGCGCGATACGCCGGGTTACTCCGGCTGCCGGATCGCCGACTACGGTACCCGCCGGCGCTACTCGAGGAGATGGCAGGAGGAGGTTGTCACCAGCTTGCGCGACGGACTGGGCGCGCAGCTGGCCGGCACCAGCAACGTGTGGTTGGCCTACAAGCTTGGCCTGACGCCGTTGGGCACGCTGGCGCACGAGTACCTGCAGGCGCACCAGGCGCTGGGGCCGCGGCTGCGCGATTCGCAGGTGGCCGCGCTGGAAGCGTGGGCACGCGAGTACCGCGGCGATCTTGGCATCGCGCTCTCCGATGTATACGGGCTGGATGCGTTCCTGCGTGATTTCGACATGTATTTCTGCAAGCTGTTCGACGGCACCCGCCACGATTCCGGCGACCCGTTCGCGTGGGGCGAGAAGGTGTTGGCGCACTACTGTGCAAATCGCGTCGATCCGCGCAACAAGGTGCTGGTTTTCAGCGATGGCCTGGATATCCCGCGGGTGATGCAGCTGTACGCGCACTTTCGGGGGCGCTGCCTGCTGGCCTTTGGCGTGGGCACCAATCTTACCAATGATGTCGGCCCGGCTCCGCTCAACATCGTGATCAAGATGACCCGTTGCAACGGTCAGCCCGTGGCCAAGCTGAGCGATTCGCCGGGCAAGAACATGTGCGAGGACCAGGCCTATCTCACGTACCTGCGACAAGTGTTCGATCTCCCAGCTTCGCAGGGTTGATCTTCATCGAAATCAGCCGTCGCCATGAACATCGGCAAACAGCTTGAGGCCCGTGGTGTGGCGCGTGCCTGCTGGTCGCAGGCAAAGCGGTTGGGGATAGCGTACGCTGGCTGACGGATATCTCCAGAAGGAGCAGGTGCATGACCAGCGTCTACGATTTCACCGTGAACGACATCGACGGCAAGCCACGTTCGCTGGGCGAATGGCGCGGCAAGACGCTTTTGATCGTCAATGTCGCGTCGAAATGCGGCTTCACTCCGCAGTACCGCGGGCTGGAAACGTTGTACCAGGATCAGCACGACCAGGGGCTGGTGGTGTTGGGTTTTCCGTGTGACCAGTTCGGTCACCAGGAACCTGGCGACGAGACCGAGATCAAGAACTTCTGCCAGACGCAGTACGACGTGACGTTCCCGATGTTCGCCAAGGTCAAGGTGAATGGTGACGATGCCGATCCGCTGTACAAGTGGCTGAAGAGTGAGGGCACGGGGATTCTGGGTAGCGAGTCGATCAAGTGGAACTTCACCAAGTTCCTGGTCGGCGCTGACGGCCAGGTGGTGAAACGCTATGCCTCCACCGATGCGCCGGAGAAGATCGCCAAGGAAACCCTCCAGAGGCTCGCCGTCTGATCGGCGGCAGGGCGTTCTGCGCACTTCGGACATGCTGCCCGCATTCGCGTCTTCCTTGCCCGCGGCTGCCATCTTGCGCATGCGACAGCAGCGCTTCGTGCAGTTGCCCGGCGCAGTGCTGGCTGTTCGCCAGATAGATGGGTAATCGCGGCAGCGCCTTCGACAGTCTGGCGGCCCTCGGAAGCTATCCTTAATCTGCGCCAGCACGTCGTTCAGGGTCGGCGCGAGCAAGCTGCTGGCAGATGCGCCCGGCCAGGCGTCTGTTGGGCTTTTGCGGTCGAGGCGAGAATTCGGCTGGGTCAGGACAACAATCGACGATTCGCCGAACCAGCGTGGTTCTATGGGCGCGAATCGGCGGGGATATGGATCAAACCGGCGGATTCTCAGGCCGGCGAACCGGAGTCCGACAGACTCCCGGTGTCGCTGTGGGTGGCGCGGCCGGGTACGCGCATGCTTCCGGCCAACTGGCGACGGACAGGGCGAGCAGCAAGTGCAGCAAGTGCAGGAGGAGTGCCGACGCGGCGATTGCGGCGTCGGCACAATATCGCCGAGCATGCCTGCTTGCGCGGGATCCGATTTTTCGTTCTGATATTCTTGCACCCTCGCGCCGACCTCGTCGGTAGACACGAACCCCTTGCATGAGGACTGATATGCAGATTGCACCCAACTCCGTTGCCGCCTTCCATTACACGCTGACTGACGACCAGAACCAGGTTATCGACAGCTCGGCCGGCCGCGATCCGCTGACCTACTTGCACGGCAGCGGCCAGATCGTTCCCGGTCTGGAGAAACAGATGGAAGGCCGCTCAGCGGGAGACAAGTTCAATGCCGAAGTGGCGCCTGAAGAAGGCTATGGTGTGCATCAACCCGAATTGATGCAGGAAGTTCCGCGTGACGCGTTTCAGGGTGTGGAAGATATCCAGCCCGGCATGCAGTTTCAGGGCCGTGGCCCGCAGGGCGAGATCAACGTCACCGTGACCAAGGTCGCCGACGACAAGGTCTTCATCGACGGCAACCATCCGTTGGCCGGCAAGACCCTGCATTTCGCCATCGAGGTCACCGAGGTGCGCGAAGCGAGCTCGGAAGAGCTCCAGCACGGTCACGTGCACGGTGCCGGTGGCCACCACCACTGATCGTCAACGCCGGCGTCGTCGAAAGCGCGCTCAATACCAGTCGAGCAGCGACACGCCGACGCCGACGTAGGTGGCGTTGTGGTTGTAATCGATCAGGCTTTCGCCGTATCCCTTGAACAGTTCCGCATAGCCACGCAGATTGCCGGCGATCGGGAAGCTCCAGCTGAGTCGTCCCGAGCCATGTTGGCGACTGCCGCCGCGGAACGAGTTGCGCACCGTCAAGCCGAACTCCTGGCCTTGCCATTCGTGCACGATTTGAATCTCGCCGCGGCCCACGTAATTGCTGATGTCGGGATTGTTGTCATTCTCGCGGGCTTCGGGTATCCGCCACCACGGCCGCAAATTGATCGTCCAGCTGCCGCGCTCGAAGCCGACATTGGCGACGACCCGATTCCAGCTGCGAGACAGCGGATTGCTGCGCCCGTTGGATTGATGGTCCACACCGATACCCAGCAGCCGGCCCTCCCACCCCAGCACGCTGTAATGGGTATTGAAAACCAGCATCGCCTCGGGTTCGTAGTCGGTCTCGCGGAACGGACGCGACAGTTGCGTGTTGTAGACCTGCCAGCGGGACGATTGGGTGTAGCCCACCCACAGATCGCCCGCTTCGCCGAACACGCCTTGCCAGACCTTGGTCTTCAGGCTGAGCTGGAACTTCAGCTCCATGTTCTGCAGGTGTTCGCTCTGACTGACCGTATTTTCCGGGTTGGGGCTTTGCGGCCGACTGTTCTGGTTGCTGCTGGCGAACAGCGGCAGCACGTAGACCGGCTTGTAGCCGCGGACGTTGAAGGTGCCCAGCTTGCTTTCCGGCGAGAGCTCCCAGCGAGTGTCGAGCAGGGACAGGGGAGTGGCGACGTTGCTGTTGCCCCCGGTCGAGGCACTCTGACTGTCATGGCCAAACAGGTTCGCGTCGGGTGTGGCGGCCACCTGCCGCTTCTGCGCGATGGGGAGATTCACGCGGCCGGTCACGTGGTCGTAGCAGAGCAGTCGCTGCGCGTCGCTTTCGATCGCCGTGCAACCACGGATATCGGTGGCATTCGGATTCTGTGCGTGTGCGGTCGTTGCCGCTGCACACCACAGTGTTGCCACACAGGCCGCAGCCAAGTGAAATCTCATGAGTGAGTCCAGAGTGTGCGTCCCCTGGCTGTCAATGGCAGCGGAGTCGACTTGCATGGGAACGCCAGTCTATCTGGAGATGGGCCTCATGGCCTGTTTCACGCTCACGTTTTCCGCACACCACTCGGGCCGTGCTTTCGCCGCCGCGACCCGTGACCCGTCGTGCCAGTCAGTTGAGCTGCTTCACCCAACGTGCATATTCGGATTTGCTGATCTTGCCGTCCTTGTTGCTGTCGGCATTGAGGAAGTCGTTCGCAAGCGGAGGATACGAAGCCGCTTGCTCGGCCGTAATGCCCTTGCTGCCACCGGACAACTGGCTGAAATCGGGAGCCGGACCAAACGTCGGCGCCGGCGCGGGTGAACTGTTGACGACTAGCTGACCTTGCGGCGTCTGATAGGTCGCCGAGGTGGTGCCCGATCCGCTCATCGCAGCAGCGGGAGCGGGCGCTGGTGCATCCTGCGCCAGCGTGACGCCGCTGAACAACAGGGCGCCAGCCAAGAGACTCGACACCAGCGGGTTATGTAATTTCATGAGGATTACTCCATGCCAGAATGTGGAACTGGTTCATCAGTACCGTAGCGGTGACTTGGGTCCAAGCTCGGTGCCGAACTCCATCACCATCACGTTAGCAGTCGATATGTGTAGGCCAGCTCAAGATCATGGTTGTCAGCGCGTGAAGGTGTCGTGCCATTGAGCGCAGCTTCAGCTATGCGGCCACCGTTGCCCCGGCAACAGGCACGTCTGCTGCAGCTGGCCGCGCAAGGTTTGCTGCACGCCCCGCAGCGGCGGGCCCGTCGTGGCGACGTGGTGGCCGCGATCGAGCGCATGCGGCTGTTGCAGATTGACACCATCCACGTGGTGGCGCGCAGCCCGTACCTGGTCCTGCATGCCCGCCTCGGTGACTATCCGATGGCGTGGCTGGATGATGCGTTGACAGACGGGCGAGTGGTCGAATGCTGGGCGCATGAGGCCTGTTTCGTGGGCGCCGCGGACTTTGCACGGCACCGGGGATGGTCCGGGCAGCGGGGCGAACACTGGGCGCACCGCCATGCCGCGCGCATGTATCGCGAGCAGCATGCGGGCATGCAAGGTCTGCTCGAACGTGTTCGCTCGTGCGGTCCGGTGCGCGCCGCTGATTTCCCGCGCCTCAACGGTGATGGCCGCGACGAATCTGGCTGGTGGGCGTGGAAGCCCGAAAAGCGCTGGCTGGAAGCGTGGTTTGCACTGGGCCAGCTGATGGTGCTGCGACGTGAGCGGTTTCAGCGAGTCTACGACCTGGCCGAACACGTGCTGGCGCGGCTCGATCCACCGTTCGATCCGGCACTGGCGGCGTTGCCCACCGCCGACCTGCGCCGACACTTCATTCTTGACAGTGTGCGTGCGCTGGGCGTGGCACCGGCGGCCTGGATCGCGGATTACTTCCGCTTGAAGCCGAAAGTTACCGAGCAGGAACTGGCGCCGCTGCTGGCCACTGGCGAGCTGCTGGCCGTTCCGGTGCAGGCGTGGGAGCGCCAGGGCTATGTTCACCGCGACAACGCCGATCTGCTGGAGCGGGCGCGGCGAGGCCGCCTGCGTGCGACTCATACCGCGTTGTTGTCACCGTTTGATCCTCTGGTGTGGGATCGAGTCCGGCTGCGGGCGATGTTCGATTTCGACTACAGCCTCGAATGTTACACGCCGGCTGCGCGCCGCCATTATGGCTATTTCGTGCTGCCGATCCTGCACCGTGGGCGCCTGGTCGGCCGACTGGATGCCAAGGCGCATCGTGCCGACGGCGTGTTTGAGATCAAGTCCCTCTGCCTTGAGCCCGACGTGCCGATTGACCCGCGGCTGGTGAAAGCGCTGGCGAGCACCCTGGCAGACACGGCGGGCTGGCACGGTACGCCTGAAGTCCGCTTGGCCCGGGTATGGCCCTCGTCACTGGCAACGCTGTTGCGCGCCGCATTACGCCAGGTTGGCTGAAGGCGGGCAGCGTGGGTGGCAGATACGCCAGTGGCTGCGATTGCGCGGTTTGGCCGGCCTGTTCGCTCCTTTTCGTTGAATAGCTGCGGCCATTCGCTCCAGGTCATCGAGAAGCCCGACTCAACTCCGCTTTAGAGTCGCTCGCTCGGTGCCTGGCGCCACGTTCCCGGGAGTCTGTCGGGCTTTGGTGGGCGAGGCGAGAATTCGGCTGCGTGAGGACAGCAATCGACGATTCGCCGGTCCATAGTGGTTCTATGGACGGCGCATCGGCGGAAATATGGACCACAGGCGGATTCGCAGGCCGGCCAACCAAAGTCCGACAGGATCCTAGGGTGAACTCGTGGCTGGCGCAGGGTTGGTGGCACACGGCTTGCCATGCAGAGCGTCGCGCAGGCTGCGTGCCAACGAATTGCAGCGCTCGGACAATTGTGGACGGATATCCGGATTTTCAGAGTCGCGCAGGAGGCTGGTACGCATGGCTTCATAGCGCGATTGCAATTGGTCCGGAGCGAAGATGTGAGCGGCCTGGTGGCAGGCAAGATAGCTCGAAAGATAATCGTCGCAGGCAGCAATGCCGGTGCGGTCAGGCAAGTGGCTGTCTGCGCTGTTGTAGGACGCTTTGGGCGTGCGTTGTGCGTGGTTGTGCGCGGTATGCGAGGCCGACGGGGCGGGTGCGCTAGCCGGGGTGGTGGTCGAGCGAGCGTCAGGTCGGGTAGTCGGATGCTGGGCGCAGCTGGCCAGCAGCAGCGCGACAAACATCGTCATGACCAAGGCCATGCGGGGTGAGATGGGCATGATCGACTCTCCTGAACGGATCGGGCAGTCCGACGTCATGGTGCCCGACGGCGGTGGTTATTCTTCAAATCACTTGACGCGATGCAAAGTAAAGAAAACCTGAATTTAACCGATTGTTGCCTGCCGTAGAGAATTTGCTGCGGTGACCGACCTCAGGGCGGCTACCGCCCCGCCGTGCGGGCCCGGTTTCGTGGCAGCGGAGCCCCATGCTGGCGCCGGTTTTTCCCGGCTCGGAGGATCGTGGTGACGGAGTGCTTGACAAATCACCATTCTTCGAAAAATCCGTTATGCTGAGGCCGCTGCGTCTGCTCGGCCACGTGCGTGTCTACTGGGGATTTCGCTGGAATCCATCTGTTGCACCAGACCTCGGCATGCTCAGTAAACTGTCGGCCCGTTGCGGCTGGTTTGTCTATTGGAGTCTGGATTGGATCGGAGTGTGAGTCATGTCGGATCGTGAAACAGGTACAGTCAAGTGGTTCAATGACGCCAAGGGCTTCGGCTTCATCAGCCGGGAAAGTGGCCCTGACGTGTTCGTGCATTTCCGCGCGATTACGGGGTCAGGTTTCAAAAGCCTGCAAGAGGGCCAGAAGGTGAGCTTCAAGGTCGTGGACGGTCAAAAGGGTCTGCAGGCCGAAGACGTCACGCCGGTTTGATCCTGACTGTCCGGGATCAGCAAAGGGGCCGGCATTTGCCGGCCCCTTTTTGTTCGGCGCTGCTTGTGATGATCACGCCATCCGGGCGAGTGTCTGCGCATGCCTGATCCGTCTGCTTCATTCGTGCCGGCTCCGATGCTCGCCAGTGCCAGCGAGCACTTGACCATGGCGCTGACGACGGCCGATGGCGCGTGCTTCGAGCTGCTGTGTGTCATGCCGCCGGCACCGCGCCGCCTGCTCTACTGGTTGCCGGCCATGGGTATGCCGGCGCGGCATTACCTGCCGTTTGCCGACGCGCTGGCGCGGCGCGGGGTGGGCGTGGTGCTGCACGAATGGCGCGGTATCGGTTCCAGCGATCGGCGCGCCGGCTGGCACGACGACTGGGGTTATCGCGAACTGTTGCGGGACGATCTGGCTGCCGGCTTGGCCGCGTTGCGCCAACGCTGGCCGCAGTCCGGGTACAGCATGGGTGGCCACAGCTTGGGCGGCCAGTTGGGCGTGCTCCTGGCGAGTCTGCATCCTGGCGTCTTCGACAGCTTGGTGCTGGTGGCCAGTGGCGCGCCCTACTGGCGCGGGTTCCGCCATCGCTGGCTGATTGGTCTGAGCATGGTGCTGGCACCGGTAGTGGCAACGTTGTGCGGTTACCTGCCCGGGCGCCGGCTCGGTTTCGCCGGCAATGAGGCGCGCCGGGTGATCGCCGACTGGACGCGTAGCGGACGCACAGGGAAGTACGTCGTCACCGGCGTGAATCTTGATCTGGAGCAGCAACTCGCCGGGTTGCGCGTGCCGGCGCTGGCCGTGCGCCTGCGCGATGACTGGCTGGCACCGGCTGCTTCGCTGGCTTGGCTGCTGGACAAGCTGGCGCCCGCACCGCGTACTCACGTCGTGCTGACACCGCGTGATCTGGGTGATCGGCCGGCAGACCACTTCAGCTGGATGAGCTCGCCCGCGCCACTCGCTGTTCACATTGCCGACTGGCTGGATGGGCTGGACACGTCGCCCGTCCCGCGGCAGGTGGCTGGCGTCCATGACAATCCGGGTGCTTGATTGCTTCGCGTTCCGCCTGCATGTCGGGGGCTTGCCCTCGGCTGGTATCGTCAATGAACCTGTTTGATCCGTTTCGCCAGCGCAGCCTCACTCTGCGCAATCGCCTGCTGGTGTCCCCGATGTGCCAGTACTCGGCGCTCGACGGGGTGCCGGACGACTGGCATATGGTGCATCTGGGCAGTCGTGCAGTCGGCGGCGCCGGTGCGGTGATTGCCGAGGCCACGGCCATATCGCCCGAGGGGCGCATCTCGGCCCAGGATACCGGGCTGTGGAATTCGGTCCAGGTCGCGGCATGGCAACCGATTGCACGCTTCATCAAGACGCAAGGCGCGGTGGCCTGCGTGCAACTGGCTCATGCGGGCCGCAAGGCTGGCACGTTGCGACCGTGGGATGGACATGGCCCGATCCCTGACGGAGACGGCGACTGGCTTGTCGCCGCTCCGTCGGCGTTGCCCTTCGATGCGGGCTGGAAGCTGCCGCACGCACTCGATCAGACCGGCATCCAGGCCGTCATTGCCGACTTTCGTGACGCCGCGCGACGCGCGCTGGAGGCAGGCTTCGAGCTGATCGAGGTGCACGCGGCACATGGCTACCTGCTGCACCAATTCCTGTCGCCGCTGACCAACCAGCGCACTGACCACTATGGCGGCAGCTTCGAGAATCGCAGCCGGCTCCTGCGCGAGGTCATCGTTGCCGTGCGCGACGTGTGGCCGGACGAGTTGCCGCTGTGGCTGCGTATTTCGGCCACCGACTGGGCGCCTGAAAATGGCCCGCGTGGCTGGGACATCGAGCAAAGCGTCGAGCTTGCACGGGAAATCAAGTCGCTGGGCGTGGATTTGATCGATGTCTCCAGCGGCGGCCTGTTGCCACACGTGCAGATCCCGCTGGCGCCCGGTTACCAGGTCCCGTTCGCGGCACGGATAAGGCGTGAGGCGGGTATCGCCACCGGCGCGGTGGGGCTGATCACCGAGGCGGAACAGGCGGCCGCGATCGTCGCCAACGGCGAGGCCGATGTGGTGTTTGTCGCGCGCGCGAGCCTGCGCGATCCATACTTCCCGCGTCGCGCCGCGAAGCGGCTGGGTGCGCACATCGAGGCGCCCGTGCAATATCAACGAGCCTGGTAATCCTGCCCGGGCTTGCGATGGAGAAAATGATGGAGACTCGTCCGAGCCTGATCGAAGGCAAGCTGCACGACCTTGGCGATGGCTTTACCGTGCGCCGCCTGTTGCCGGTGCTGCAGGCACGGCATGTTGGGCCCATGGTTTTCTTCGATCACATCGGCCCGGCCGACTTCGATGCCGGTCGCGGCATGGACGTGCGGCCGCACCCGCACATCGGCCTGGCCACGGTGACCTGGCTGTTCGAAGGCGCCATCCGTCATCGCGACAGTCTGGGCTGTCTGGCCGATATCCGGCCCGGTGAAGTGAACTGGATGACGTCGGGGCGCGGCATTGTGCATTCCGAGCGCACGCCGCCGGACGAACGGCGCGACGGACAGCGCCTGCATGGGGTACAGATCTGGGTGGCCTTGCCGCAAGCCGATGCGGAAATGGTGCCGGAATTCCATCATCACGAACGTGCCGCGTTGCCAAAGCTGCACTGGCCCGGTGTGGACGCGGTGCTGATCGCCGGTAGTGCCTATGGCGAGCAGTCGCCGGTGCGTGTATTCGCACCGATGTTCCTGCTGGAGGTGAACCTGGCGGCGGGCGCCGAACTGGCGCTGCCGCACGAGCACGCCGAGCGTGGCGTGTTCGTGGTTGAAGGCGCCGTCGAGTGGAATGGGCTGGAAATTCCCGCTGCGCGCATGGCGGTGCAGGCGGGCGCGTCGGCTCCGCCGCTGCGTGCGCGGGGGGCGAGCCGCCTGATCCTGTTTGGCGGAGCACCGCTGGACGGCGAACGGCACCTGTGGTGGAACTTCGTGGCCAGCTCCAGGGAGCGCATCGAACAGGCCAAGACTGACTGGCGCGCGCAGGCGTTCGGCAAGGTGCCGGGCGACGATCAGGAATTCATCCCGCTGCCGGATTGAGTTCACGAGAATGGTTCGTGCTGCTGGGCGGGCATGGCCCGCCGCTGTGGTCGGGTTGGAGGCAAACGACAGGGGAGTGCCCGTCCACGCAACATGGGGCAGAATCGGGGCATCTCCTGCGGAGCGCCATCATGTCCGGCTACGCCAGCTTTGCCGAGTTTTATCCGTTCTATCTGGGCGAGCATCGCAACCCTGCTTGCCGCCGGCTGCATTTCATCGGCAGCACTCTGGTGATCGCGGTGCTGGTGCTGGCGCTGTGGACCGGTCAGGCGCGCTGGCTGTGGTTGATGCCGCTGTTCGGTTACGGCTTTGCCTGGGTCGCCCACTTCAGGTTCGAGCACAACCGCCCGGCCACCTTCAAACACCCGCTGTACAGCCTGATGGGCGACTGGAAGATGTACGGCCAGATGCTGACCGGCAAGATCCGCTTCTGACGATGGCGCTGGCGGCCTCTCAACGTATCGGTTCGACTCCGCGGCAGAACAGCAAGCGCACGGATAGTCCGTTCGTTCGGCGGCTACCTCGATACGCGGTAAAATGAACGCCTCTTGCCGCCGGAAACACGCGTGACATTCCAACTGCACGCCCAGCAACGCCTGGGCAACATGCCATGAGCGACGCCACAAGTTCCGCCGACCGTTTCGCCGGCGTTGAGCGTCTGTACGGACGTGGCACCGTGGACACCTTGGCGCGCAAGCATGTCTGCGTGATCGGCATCGGCGGGGTCGGCTCGTGGGCGGCCGAGGCGCTGGCGCGTAGCGGCGTAGGGCGGCTCACCCTGATCGATGCGGACGAGGTTTGCGTGTCAAACACCAACCGGCAACTGCACGCGCTGGAGGGCGAATACGGCAAGCCGAAAGTCGGGGTGATGGCGGCGCGGATACGTGCGATAAATCCGGCCATCCAACTGGAGGCGATCGAGCGGTTCCTGACCCCGGCCACCCTGGACGAGTTGCTCGACCGCGGCTATGACGCGGTACTCGATGCCTGCGACGCGTTTCGGGTGAAGCTGGAGACGATCGTCTGGTGCCGCCGGCGCAAGTTGCCGATCGTGAGCGTCGGTTCGGCAGGCGGGCGCACCGACTCCACCCAGATCCGCGTACGCGACCTGTCGCGCACCGAGCACGACGCGATGTTCAGCCTGATCCGCAGGAAGCTCCGCGCCGATTTCAACTTCCCGCGCAACGCGGATCGTTACTTCGGCGTGTCGGCCGTCTATTCACTGCAGAACGTGCAGTATCCGCAACCGGACGGCACCGTGTGTGGCAACCGGCCGCCCGGTGGCGAAGCGCTGAACCTGGCCTGTGGCGGCGGCCTCGGTGCGGCGACCCATGTCACCGGTGCGTTCGCGTTCGCCGCAGTGGGCAAGGTGCTGGAGAAGCTGCTGGGAAGTTGAAGAGGCGTCATGGCACGCGGCCTTATTCCACGGGTTTCCGGTGGCGCCATCGCCACGCGCGGCGGCTTGGCCCCGCGTACGCCAAGCAGGCGTGCCGGCGGCGGCGCCCGCTCCGCATCGATGCCTCACCTGGGACCCCGCACGCGAGATGCGCTTCACCGCAGCTCGCCAACGCGAGGATTACCAACCCATGTATTGCCCACCATTGATGGCCAGGTTGGCGCCGGTCATCCACGCGGTTTCCTCGCCGGTGAGGAAGCACACGGCGTGGGCGATTTCCTCGGGCTTGCCGAGACGGCCAAGCGGAATCTGCGCCTCGATCTTGGCGCGTACCTCCTCGGGTACGGCCATCACCATGTCGGTGGCCACGTAGCCGGGCGAGACGGTGTTGACGGTGATGCCGAACTTCGCGTTTTCCTGGGCCAGCGAGATGGTGAAGCCGTGCATGCCGGCTTTGGCGGCGGCGTAGTTGGCCTGGCCGTACTGACCTTTCTGGCCGTTGATCGAGCTGATCTGCACGATGCGTCCCCACTTGCGCGCGCGCATGCCTTCGATCACCGCGCGGGTGACGTTGAAGCAGGAGTTCAGGTTGGTGTTGATCACGTCCGTCCACTGCTGGTAGCTCATCTTGTGGAAGGTGGTGTCGCGGGTGATGCCGGCGTTGTTGACCAGGATATCCACC
>JBDTKM010000071.1:0-7154 GCA_039935315.1 Rhodanobacter sp.
CTGGTCAGCGCGCCAAGTCGTTGAACGGATTGCGCACAGTCAGGCCACCGAACCGGCGGTCGTGACTGAAGTCCTCACTGAACAAGACCGTGCAGCCGCTGCGAATCGCCGCTTCGGCGATCAGCGCGTCAAACCACGACAGTTGCTCGGTGCCGGCCAGAACATCCGCGTCCAATACCAGGTTGGCATCGGTCGTCACCACCTCGAACGCGCTCAACGCGTGCAGGGCACTGCTCACATCCGATGCCGACCAAGCCGGCTTGAACTTGCGCGCAAGTACCGCACGCAGTTCGATCATGACCTGGGTACTTATCACGATCTCGTGGTCGTGTGCCGTCTCGCGCAACCACGCCGTGACAAAACGCGACTTCTCGATCTCGCGCTGGTCGAGCCGATACACCCACGGGTTGGTATCGATGAATACGCGCATGTCCGGGCTGGCTTAGTCCTGTCGCCGATGCAACTCGTCGCGCGACCAATCTTCCGTACTGCGCAACTTGTTGCGCCGGGCAAGCTTGTCGATCGCGTCGATGGCTTCCAGACGTCGGCTCTTGGCATCAACATAGCGCGTCAGATAATCGCACACCAGCGCATTGACCGAGGTGTGCTCGCGCAACGCTGCTTCGCGGGCCTTGTGCAGGATTTCATCGTCCAGACTCAAGGTCAGATTGGCCACGGCATAGTCCCTCTTTCACGACACATAACCTGTGTAGCACGGAAGATAACACCGGATTCATTTGGAAGATCGGCAAGATCACCCTTCTCCTTCAGAGAGAACGTGGCGCAGAGCGCCAGATGAAGGGACGGGCCAAGCGTGAAACGGCCATGTCACGCAGGCGAAGTGCGACAGGGCCGACCTTGGTGCTACGACATCCCAGCCCGCGCGATTCTGCTCACCGTGGCGTAGTGCAGTCCGAAATGATCGCCGATTGCCTTCAGCGTATACGCCCCGCCGGCATAGGCGGCGCAGATGGCGCTGTCGCGATCGGCCGCCGCCCGCTCGTACTGGGCAAGCGACTTCCGCGACCGCTGCCTGCGGGGCACTTCAGACGAAGGCGCCTTCGCTCGCGCCATCATCCGTTCGGCAAAATCATCGTCACCCAGAAACAATTGCTGCTTGTTCTCGGGCAATGACACCCCGGCTCCGCCCGCGACGAAACGGGCGAATGCCCTCCGCGCGACGCCGCGATCCGAGGCAAACAACGACAACGTTTCGGTAACCGCCAGAAAATCGGGCGCCGCCGCCTTCCCCATCACCGCCAGATAGCTGCTCCACGGCCAATCGGCTGTCGTCGGACACAACCTCGCCCGCACCGGGTTGAGCACGATGTAGCGCGACAGTTCCAGCAGGTAACAATCCTTGTCGACCAGTACCGCCTTGTAGCGCCCCTGCAGCACATGGCCGACCCGGCCGTGCCGCCGATTGAAAGCCTGGGTGTAGACGCCGTTGACTTCCCGCATGCCGCGCGACAGCGTCGGCGCCAGCGTCTCGACCAGCAAATGGTAGTGATTGTCCATCAGGCAGTACGCCCACAAACGCCATTGAAACCGCTCACAGACGCGCGCCAGGCCGGCACAGAACGCTTGCCGATCCTCGTCATTCCGAAAGATCGCAGCCCGTGCATCACCCCGCGCCATTACGTGGTACAGCGCGCCGGCAAATTCAATACGAAGGGGACGGGACATGAGCGCAGGCTACGACGGGCGATGTGGCAAAACAAGACCTGACCCTGAGGTTCTGAGGTTCTGCTCCATGCTCTTGGCCACGCACTGCGTCCCTCAACCCGTGACTTGACTTAATTGCCTCCGTTCCCGCTTTTCTCCAAGGCCGCTTCGTGCATTCACTAGTTTCCTCAAGGCGACCGCAAGGTGCTGATCACGCTTGACCATCCGCGGGGAAACCTCAGAAGCTGACACCGGACTTTTTAAAGCGATGGCCTAAGCGATCAGTTCTCGTCATTTACGTCCGTCAGGTCGGCGCGTTCGCCGAATCGAAGACACAATGCTCCAACTACAATCGCCGAACCTCCAAGTAACGCTACCTCCTTCCAGGGCGCCCCAAAGCCATAGCAGGCCAAAGCAAACGCAAGCATTGCCGCTGCAAAGTAGGGAAATGAGCGTGCTTTACGTCGGGTCGCTGCGTAGGCCCATATCGTTGCCAAGAGAGAGATGATGGGAAACAAAATGGACTGCAGCGTTCCCGGACTGGTCGCGCCATTTTTACCGAGAATAGCGACAATTAGCATCATTACCGAAACCAAGGCGAAGCCGCTGAGGACAATTCTGGAAATTCTTCCATATTTTTTGTCGTACCCCGATGTAATTTTCATATCTTCTGGTATCCATTCAGTTGGTGGCGGACGCTGTGTCCGCCACCGGTTACGCCATCAACCGTTTAGCTTTTCGTATGCCGCATAGGCAGTGTATGCCGCAGTAGCTGCGCCAACACCCCAAGCGAATCCCTTTACAAGCCCAACGACCACAGGTATGAACACAAGCCCGCCAGAAACCTGCTCAATCTGGTCATTATCGAGCTCGATTAGTGGGTTTTGCATGTCGTTTATCCGTGTAATTAGTTTTGCTCAGTATCGTCAGTTCTGCTGAGCTTTTTCCCGAAACCTTTGCTATCGCAAATTGGCGCAAGCACTTCGCGAAAGCCGCTTACTACAAGTGCGAAACTTCACCTGTGTGCGCACTCTCAACTAGTATGCAAGCTTCCCGCGATTCGCAAACCGGCTTCGAGGCTAATCAGCAGTCGATCAGGGACCCACTAACGCGTTATTACAACCGCTCCAACTCCTAACCCAAAACCTACAGCCGTCGCCACGCCAGCCCACGTAACTTGCGTGGCAACATACGCTCCCACAAATATTAGTGCTGGAACTAATCCGCCATTTACATCTTCGACTTCCTGCAAGGTGAGTTCACGCATTTCTGCAACTCCATCTCAAAGGCGCAGTCCCCCCACGCCGTGGGTTCCCGGGACCTCTCCCGGAAATTTGGTTTAAGCTAATAAGCTAACGTCTACCGCCCATGTCCACCACTCTTTCAGCTGCCGCCACAGTCTCTGGACGGTGCGCGATGACAATCCTCGTAATCTTGAGTCGCTGGACGGCATCATTCACGAGGCGCTCCCGTTCAACATCCAGATGGCTTGTCGCTTCATCCAGTACGAGCAACTTGGGTGTGCGATACACGGCCCTTGCCAGAATCACCCGCTGCTTCTGACCTCCGGACAGACTCGAACCCATGTCGCCGACCAGGCTCTGATAGCCCATCGGCATCGCTGCTATGTCGTCATGAATGGCCGCGAGGTGCGCTGCCGCTTCCACCCTGGTCGGGGTGACGTCCATATCGAAGAAACTGATGTTGTCTGCGATGGAGCCGGCAAAGAGCTGATCGTCCTGCATGACCGCGCCGACCCATTGTCGATAGGTGTGCAAGCCGAGCCTGCCAATTTCTATGCCACCAAATCGCACTTCCCCCTCCGTAGGTTGCAGCAAGCCCAACACGATCTTGGCCAAGGTGCTTTTGCCGCATCCGCTCGGGCCGATGATAGCGACCGACTCACCTGCCTTGATGTGCAGACTGCAGTTCTGCAAGATCCAATGTTCACCGGCGGCGTAGCGAAAGCTAACGTTGCAGAGCTCGATGCTGGCTTCGGGAGCCACGCCGTTCCATGTCGCTTCCGCCGCTTCCTCGGGCTCGGTCAGCGCGATATCCGCCACGCGTTCCGCGTGCAGCTTAAGCATGCGAAAGTCCACGAACTTTTCGATCAGCGCGGCTGCACGTGTGGTGAACTGATCCGAATAGGCGATGAAGGCAATCAACATGCCGGCGGCGAATTCGTTCTTCAGTGCCAGCGTGACAGCGATCCAGATCATTGCCACGCGACCGATACCGAACAATAACTGGTTGCTCAGAGTGAAAGCGATGCTCAGACGCTGGATACCGATATCCCGATTGGCGGTGGCGACGGTGGCGTTGGCGTAGCCGCCCAACCGGTCATCCTGCTTGTTGGCCAGCTTGATTGGCATGGCGCCGCGGATGGATTCAAGCAGCTCACTTTGTTGGCGAGCGCCGTAGACGATCTGCTCCTCGTTGGCGCGACGTAGTGGCGCGAAGAACGCCCAGCGGATCAGCCCGTAGGAAAGAAAGAGCCCTGCGACCAGCGCGGTGAGCCACAGGCTGTAGAAACCCATCACCACCAGAGTGATGATTGACATCAGGCCATCCAGCAGCGAACCGATGAATTGCGTGGTGAGCGTGCGCTGAATGGTCTGGATCGAGCCGAAGCGCGACACCACGTCACCGATGTGTCGCTTTTCGAACCAGTCCAGCGGCAGCCGCATCAGGTGCCCGAACAGGTTGCTGGCCCATTGCACGTTGATTGTGGCACTGAGCCAAGTGACGGCCCAGGAACGCGCTGCGGTGATCAGCGCGGAAAAGATTGCAATGCCGATGAAGGCCAGCCCCAGCAGGGTAAGCAAGCCGGGGGCAGCAGTCACCAGCACTTGGTCGATGACCCACTGCATGTAGAACGGCCCGGACAGCGCAAAGATCTCCAGTGCCAACGCCAGAATCAGGATTTGCGCCAATGCGGGCAATAAGCCGCGAACGGTACCCGTGAGCGCACGCAGCGATACTGCCTGGCGCTCGCTGACCGGCGTGAAGTCCGCTGCGGGCTGAGCTCCAGTGCCACACCGGTGAAGTGGTCAGAGACATCCTCCCAGCGCAGCTTGCAGATACCGCGCGCCGGATCGTGTATGACGATCCCACGCTTGCCGACGCTCTTCAGCACCACGAAATGGTCGAGATCCCAGTGCAGCACGCACGGGGTCTTGAGCTGGCGCATGTCGCCCAGATCAAGCTTCAGGGGCCGGCAGGTCAAGCCCAGCTGGCCGGCCATGGTCATCAACCGCGTCAGGGTGGCACCCTTGAGTGAGGTGGAGAAACGCCTGCGCAGACCGGCCAGGTCCACATCGTGCCCGTGGTAGCTCGCGACCATGGCCAGACATGCCACGCCGCATTCCGCCGCCTCGGTCTGCAACATCATCGGCAGTGCGCGACGCCAGCCGAACTGCAGTGCGGTCCTATAGCCGCGAAGGCGCCGCAGCGCAGGGGTTTGCGCTCGTTGGGTACCGTCAGCCACGGCCGGCGCCTCCTGCGAGCTGATGAGCCATGCCGTACAGCGGTTCGAACACCCATTCGATCAGGCGGCGGCGATCCATCAGGATGTCGGCGTTGAGCGCCATCCCGGGCTTGACCGGCTGCGGTTTGCTGTAGGCCAGCACCGATTGGCTGTCGAGCGCGACCTGCACGCGATACAGCGGCTCTTGCTGCTGGCTCTGCTGACCCACCAGCGCTGCGAGATCGCCCGGACTCAACGCGCTGCGCGAGATGTCGGTAACTCGGCCGTGCTGCTGGCCAAACTTTTGGTAGGCGAAAGCTTGGTAGCGCATCACCACGCGGCTACCCGGCTCGATGAAGCCGATTGCGCGGCTGGGCACCAACAGCTGCGCCTGCAGGGAGGTACCGGAAGGAAGGATGGAAAGCAGCGACTCGCCGGCACTGACCATCTGGCCAGCTTTCAGCAGCACGGTGGACACGATCCCGGCGCGCGGCGCCCTCAGCACCACTGCGCGCTGCTGCTCGTTCTGGGCCATGGATTGGGTCAGAGAGGCCAGTTGTCGCTCGGTTTCGTTGCGCCTGGTGGCGTCGTCCAGCGGCAGTTGCTCCAACTGCTGTTCGGAGGCATCAAGCTGCTGGCGCGTGTCCAGTTGCTGACGTACCAGCGTCTTGTACTGCGCCTGCGCGCTGAGCACCGCCGTGGTCTGCTGCTGGATCTGCATGGTCGAAACGTAGCCCTTGACACTCAGCGGCTTGAGGCGCTCGAGCAGTTGCTCGTCGCTGTCGACCTGCTGCTGCAGCGCCAACTGACCATCAATCTGTACCAGTTGCGACTGCAGCAGTGCGGACTTGCCACGCAGGGCGCCGGCTTGCTTCCGGTTCAATTGCTGCTGGGTAACCAAGTCGGATTCAAGACGGCTGTGGTGGACATCCAGTTGCGTTGCGGCCAGCGCCTGAGTGCTGCCCATCGCGGCGCTGTCCTGTTCGCCGGAAAGCTCCAGCAGCACGTCGCCGGCTTTGACCTCTTGGCCGTCACGGACGTGGAGTTGGGTGATCGTGCCTGCACGGGGTGCGGTGAGATTGAGCAAACCATTGCTGGGTACCAACTGACCGACGACAGTTTCCCGACTGGTGTAGCGACCAAAGAACAGGAACAAAAGAATAGCGACGGCAAGCGACGCGGCCAGCAAGACGAGCAGCCAGCGCGAGAGCGGCGCCGCCACGACGATCGAACCGAGCCGGTGCGCGTGCCTGGCATCCAAGACTTCCTGTCGGAACAACGATTCGCCAGCCATCGGAACTCTCCTTGCGCACTGAAGCGTAAGAAGTTGCGCTAGACCATATCGAGAGAAACTTCCTGCGTCAAGCTAAAAATAGAGAAAAAACAAATATTTATGTCAATACCTGTCGGCAGCACGTTTCAATACGTTCGCGCGCGCGAACGTATTGAAACGTAATACCTCGCGATGTACTTCATACGAAATTCCCCCGTCCCTGCACCGAGGCACGATGCAACGCAACGGCGGGTCACGGCGAGGCGTGCGCAAACGCGTCGCGGCTGATGGAGGTGTCACGGCGCACGATGAACTGGGGCGTAAACTCGAACCAAAAGCGCGCTCGCGCAAACCGCCCGGGCCAATGTCTCGGACGCCACCACAACGACTCACAACCGCTATCTAACCCAACTCGCGGCCATCTCGCTGACGCCACCTCTGACCTCACGCTGACCGGCCCTGCAGCAGTTGATTGGCCCCCAGCCCCACATTCGCTAAGCTCCTCGGGCTACGCTGCCTGTCGCACAGGCTTTGCCGGGAATCTTTTTTGAGCGCCACCGCTACCAATTACAACAGCCAGCACCCTCTGCTCACCGCCATCGTGCTCGCGCTGATCGCGGCGGCACTGAATTTTGCGCTGTGGTGGGGCGGCAATTATCCGCACGGGCCGGAAGACTGGCACGGCAAGATCGACGGCTTCGCGCTGTCGGCGTTCCAGCGCTACCAGAGCCCGCTGAAGGGGGATTTCCC
>JBDTKM010000072.1:0-7449 GCA_039935315.1 Rhodanobacter sp.
CGCCAAGCGCGCGCAAAGCCTCGAAACTGCCCTGGTGCGAACCCAGCAGCAGCACGCCACGGCCCAGGGCGATGCGCTGATCCAGCAGATCGAGCCCCTGCGTCTCGAATTCGAACGACTGCTCGCCGCGTGCCAGCAGGAACACCCGATCAAGAATCGTGGCGGAAAACGCGTGCAGGTGTCTGAGCACCTGCCATGGCGTGGCTGGCTTGCCGAACACGCGCTGCAGGTACTGCGCCGATGCCAGCCGCTCCGGGGCGCGACGCAGGTAGAAGTAACCGGTGATCGGATACAGGCACAGCCGCGCCAGCCGACGGCCGCCATGCAATGCGACGGCGCGGATCAGCCAGATCGCAAAACGGCCGCCACCTTCCGGCCGGCTCTGCCAATGCTCAGCGTTGCTCATGTCACTCCTTCGACGACGCCGCGAGCCAGCACCACGCCGTCGCGCTGAATCCGGAAGCGGATACGCGAGTCCGCCCCATCCATCTCGGTCAACTGCAACTGCGCCGCTTGATCGGGCAGCAATGGCGCCGTGAACTTCGCCTCCAGCACCCGGGCCAGGCGCAGGCCGCGCCAGCTACGCAGCGCCAGCGCCACCTGCTCCAGCAGCAACACCCCGGGCACCAGCGGCTGCCCCGGAAAATGACCAGGCAGCGCCGGATGGCCTGCGTCGAAGCAGATCGATTGCGAGAAATCGTTCATGGCGCCGCCGTGCCATTGCCGCGCAGGAGCTGTGGCCAGGACAATGCCAGCTTCAGCAGCATGTCGTGCAGGCTGGCATGACGGAGGTGGCGCAGGTGCCAGCGACGATAGCCATATTCCAGCACAAAAGCCGCGCCGAGCAGCAGATAGCAACCCAGGTGCAACCACGCCCAGGCCCAGTACTCGGGTACCCGCCACGGCGGCGTCACGCCAAAACGCAACAACAATCCGCTGTGTGCCGCACACAGCAACAACACGGTCAACAGCAACGCCTGACCGGCGAGCAGCACGGTCCAGAACCAGGTGAGCTGGCGGGCGTAGCGCGCTACACCAGGCTGGCGCAACCGGTCCGCGCCATCGATCGCCACCACGAAACGCGCCACCAGTGGCTCATCGCCGCGCAGCGTGCGGCCAAACCAATACGCCAACAGCAGGTTGATCAAGATCGGCACGGTTTCCAGCAGCAGATCGGCCGCACCGTAGCGCGACAACAGCCACACGCCGGCCAACAGCGCCAGCCACACCAACCACGGGGCGACACGGCGTGACAGCAGGTGCGGCAGCATCACCGCGCTGAGCAGTACCACCAGCGCGAGCAAGGGAAAGATCTGTCGATGGGTGATCGCACCGGCAATCGCGAGCGCCGGATACAACAGCAGCAACAGCAGCGTATGACGCCGCGTGGCCATCGCATGGGGGTGTGGCGCATCGTTCACGCAGGTTTCCACGACGGTTCGACCGATCCTGCAAGGCTGCCACGCCGACTGCAACGTGGCGTGACGACGACCGAAGGCAGGCAAGCTGCAGCCGTCGGCCTCAGCCGACGCGGTTCTGCTCGATATGCGCGGACAGGTTGCGCAGGCTGGTGAAGATCTTCCGGTTGTCCGGATTGTCCGAGCGCAACTGGAAGCCGTAACGCTTGGAGACCGCCAGCGCAATTTCCAGCGCATCGATCGAATCCAGTCCCAGTTCGCCGCCGAACAGTGGTGCATCGGGGTCGATCTGCTCGGCGCTGACGTCCTCGAGGTTCAGGCATTCCACGACCAAAATGGCCAACTCGTGCTGCGCCGCTGTCTGTTCCGACATGCTCGATCCCGTACGCCTGGTGCATTGCCTCCCCCCGGTGGCATTGGCCGCGGAGTGTAACATAGCGCCCTTGTCGCTTCCGGTTGTCGAACATGATTCAGGGGTCTGAAACCCCACACGTCGAAGCGCAGTTGCGGCGCGCGCCGCAGGTGTCCTATCGGGCAGCGGACGCCGCAACCCTGCTGAGCGAACCCGGCACGTTGGCCGTGTTCGGCTTCGGCCCGGGGGCTCCGGAAAGGGTCGATTCACGTTATTTGCAGGTTGCAATGGAAGCGTTCGACGCGTCACCCCCACTGGAGCTGTGGCAGGTGGAGGCGTCAGTGAACCACGGCACCGAAGGGGCTCTGCAGTGGTCAGCGGGTGGTGGCTGGTTGTTTGCCGCCATCGAGCTGGATGAACGCGAACACGGCGGCCCCTGCGCCACCGCGGACCTGGCCTATGCCACGTTGCATCATTTCGTGGCCGGTCGCAGCGCCCGGCATGTGCTGCGGGTATGGAATTACATCGGCGCGATCAACCACGGCGACGGCGACGCCGAACGCTACAAGCGCTTCTGCGAGGGTCGTGCCACGGGTATGGGGAATTTCTTTGCCGAAGGCTTTCCCGCCGCCACCGCGATCGGCCACCGCGCGGAGGGGCACCGGCTGCAGGTCTATCTGTTGGCGTGTGATCAGGCCGGTGGTCGGATCGAGAACCCGCGCCAGGTCAGTGCCTGGCGTTACCCCCGCGAATACGGCCGTACCCCGCCCAGCTTCGCCCGGGCGATGATCCTGCCCGCGCGCGACGCGCTGGCCATTTCCGGCACCGCCGCGGTGGTCGGCCATGCCTCGACGCATCAGGACAACCTGGCCGCGCAACTGGGCGAGACCCTGACCAACCTGGAAGCGCTGCTGTCCAGCTCCGGCATGCCGGCCGGCTTCGACAAGCTGTCGCCGCTGAAAGTCTATGTTCGCCACGCTGCCGACGTATCGCGGGTGCAAGCATTCCTGCACGAGCACCTGCCCGGCGTGCCGGTCCTGCTGCTGCACGGCGACATCTGCCGCCGCGAGCTGCTGGTGGAGATCGATGGCTGGCGGTATGCCTGATTGCCGGGAATCGAGATTCGGGAACGGTTAAAAGCCAAAGCGTGCGGAGGCGCTGCTTTGGCGACTTCCTATTTCTCGCTTTTCACCGGTCGCTGCCACCCCTCGAACGTCTGCTGGCGCCCGCGCGCAACGGTCAGCTGCCCTGCCGGTGCATCGTGGGTGACCACCGAGCCGGCGCCGATGGTCGCCTGGGCGCCGATCGTCACCGGTGCCACCAGGGCGCTGTTGGAACCGATGAAGGCACCATCCTCGATCCGGGTGACAAACTTGTTGACGCCGTCGTAGTTGCAGGTAATGGTGCCCGCGCCGATGTTGACGCCTTGACCGACTTCGGTGTCACCCAGGTAGGTGAGATGGTTGGCCTTGCTGCCTTCGCCAATCCGGGTTTTCTTGGTTTCGACAAAGTTGCCCACGTGCACACCGGCCGCGAGCTCGGTGCCCGGACGCAGCCGCGCGAACGGTCCGATGTTGCACGGTCCGCGGGTGACCACGCCGTCGAGGTCGCAATGCGGCTGCACCACGGTACCGGTGGCCAGATCCACGTCTCTCAGTCGGGTGAAAGCGCCGATGCTCACTTCGTCACCGAGCACCACCCGGCCTTCCAGGATCACATCGATGTCGAGTTCGACATCGCGGCCAGCCTCGACCGAGCCGCGCACCTCCACCCGCTGCGGATCGGCCATGCGCACGCCTGCGCGCATCAACGCGTGGGTGGCACGCCGACGCCAGGCCGCCTCCAGCTCGGCCAGCTGGATTGGATCGTTGGCGCCGGCCGCTTCCACCGGATCGGCGCATTCCACGCTGAGCGCGCCGTGCCCCTCCCCGGCCGCCATCCGGAAAATATCGGTGAGGTAGTACTCGCCTTGCGCATTGTTGCGATCGAGCTGCTTGATCCAGCCACGCAGGCGTGACGCTGGGGCGACCAGCATGCCGGTATTGACCAGGTTGACCGCGCGTTGTCTGGGATCGGCGTCTTTTTCCTCGACCACCTCGGCCACATGACCGTTGCCGTCGCACAGCACACGGCCGTAGCCTTGCGGGTCGGCCAATCGCGTGGTGAGCAGGCTGAAGCCCGCCTCGGCGTGCTGCAACCGCTGCAGGGTTTCAACGCGGGTCAACGGCACGTCGCCGTACAACACCAGTACGCGCGCCATATCCGGCACGTCGGCCATCGCTTGTTCCACCGCGTGGCCGGTGCCCAACCGCTCCGCCTGCAGCACCCAGCGTAAATCGGTTTGAGCTGCAAACGCCGCGCGCACCTGTTCGCCGCAATGGCCGTAGACGATATGGATCGCCGCCGGCTGCAGCGCCCGCGCGGTGGCCAGTACATGCGCCAGCAAGGGCCTGCCGGCCAGCGGCATCAGCACCTTGGCGCGGTTCGATTTCATCCGCGTACCGGCACCCGCGGCCAGCACGATCACATGCAGGTTTGCATCACCCATGTCGACCCCGTTTCTTGTTCAGCCAAACACCGAGCAGGATACAGGTTGCGGCCCGGCTCAGTGCTTGCCGGTGTCGGGAGCGGGCTTCAAGTGTTCCAGCTGGGGGGTATAGGCCTGGACGAACGCGTTACGCAAGATGTTCACGATGGCCTCGAACGTCCCCAGCTGCTTGTCGTCGATCCGCCCGCTGATCGGAATGCGGGTGGCGAACTGGTCCTTGCTGTGGTTCTTGAAGATCGACGTGACCACTTGCGCCGTCGCTTCCCACGCCAGTTGGAACGGGTTCTTGTGGTCCTGCTCGACGTCCTGCTTCCAGCTGAAGATCTGCAGGTGCTGGAACAGCGGCTTGGCGTACCCGGTGAGCTCGCCGTGGCTGGATTCCAGCTGCATGGTGAAGTCACCTTCGCCGGAAGCCAGATCGAGTCCGGTATAGGCACGCGCCAGCTGGTTTGCCTTGGTCAGATCGACGTGGCTTACGCGCAGATCGATCTTGAAATCACCGTGATCGTTGAGCGGATCAAACTGGGCGTGGGTCTCCAGCGGCGCCTGGCCGAGCACTTTGGCGGTGGCCTGCATGTTGGCTACCCGGCTGCCGCCCTGGCGTTCGACATTGGTGAGATTGCTGACGGTGCCGTTCACATCGGTCATCTTCAGATCGACGCGCGGGCTGGACACGAAATTGTTGAAGGTGATCGTGCCGTTGGTCACGCTGAGCTCATCGAGTCGCATCGGAGTGAGCAGCTTCAGCTTGCTGCGCCAGTCCACGCCCTTGCCGTTCTGGGTGTCGTCCTTGCCGTTGCCATCCACAAAATTGAGCACCGGACGAGTGAAGACGACTTTGCCGCGCAGCAGGCCATGGGTCAGCGCGCGCCAGCTCAGGTTGATGTCGGTGCGCGGGGCACTGAGCAACGGCATCGGCACCTTGCCCGACACCTTGACGATCTGCAGGCCATCGACACTGTACGCGCCGCGCCACAGATGCAGGTCCACATCGGTGATCTGACCGTGGTAGTCACCCATGCGGTCCATGCGGCCATTGAGGTAATGGCGAACGCCATACGGCAGCACAAGCCGGATCACCAGCAACAACGCGATGATCAGCAGCAGCCATCCCAGATGGCGGCGATAACGAAAATGCATGGTCGGCGAGATCCAGATGGCAAGCGGTACCCGCCCGCAGTGTGGCCCATCCGATGTTCAGGGCGCGTCGTGATTGTCCGCGCGGCCACGACACGGCGGCGCCGGTCAGATCACGGCCGATAGGGCGCGCTGTCTTCGACCACGCGTACGACCGGTTTGCCGGCATGGCAGGCAAACCGGTATGTGTATTTCCGGCTGAAAGGCTTGTTCGCGCTGTCCACCACGTGGCTGTTGCCCTCGACATCGGCTGCCCAATGGGTTACCCGCAGGGGGTTGAAGCGCCAGTGCAAGACCGCCGCCTGGACGGAAGCGAAGTAGAGATTCCAGTGAGGTGGGGTGGCATCGAGTACTACGCCGATGACGTCGTCGACACGTCCATCCCGATTCACGACCATGCGCACCGGTACATCGTAACGCGCCGGGCAGGAGGCCAGCATTGACTCTGGATAGACCGGCAAAAGGCGTTCGATCACGTTTCCACCGCTGGAAATATCGCCCATCGACAAGGTGTAGTGCTTCATCGCCGCCGGCCTGACGTAATCGCCGACACCGTCCGGCGTGGCGGAGGCACCGGTTCGCGCCCCGTGCATGGCACACGCGGCCAACAACAGCGTGGACATACTGCACAGGTAGCGTGGAAAAGCAGGTACTTTCGCCATCACTGTTGCTCGGGTCACTCAGCGTTCCTTGGTGGCGAAGGCCTGCCGCAGCGACAAGACAGCCTCATCATGCCGCTTCGTCAATCGGCACGCTGGCGCACACGAAACCGCAACACATGCCGTGCCAAGCTAAGCCTTGGCACGCAGCCAAAAATCGAGGTGGATCATGAAGTGCATGAACGCATTGAATCGACGCAGCATCGTCGTCCTGATTGCGATTGCGGTAGGCGCGGCCGGCCTTGCACCAGCCATGGCGACGGAGCCTGCGGCGGCACCAGCGCCGCTTGCCGCTGCGCCTGCTTCGGCGGCGAGGGTGTCGGTGACTTACGCCGATCCCGAGAAATTCAGCGAGGTCCGTGAATTCGGCGAGCAGGACCGGTTCAACAACACCGACTACCTGAAATCGTTGAAGAGCCACCTGATCAAGCGGGCCACCAAGATGCTGCCGGCGGGCGACCGGCTGGAAGTCACCATCACCGACATCAAGCTCGCCGGTGGCTTTGAGCCTTGGCACGGCCCGAACTTCAGGTACGTGCGTTTCATGAAGGATGTTTATCCGCCGCGCATCGACCTCACTTTCAAGCTGATCGGCAGCGACGGCAAGGTGCTTCGGGAAGGCTCGCGCAAGTTGCGCAATCTTGGCTATCTGCAGAGCGGCTTGGCGATGCCTACTGATACCGATCCCCTGCGTTACGACAAGGGCTTGCTCGACAGTTGGCTGCGCAAAGGCCCCGAGAAACTCTAGGAGCCTGTCGGGCTTGGGTGGGCGAGGCGAGAATTCGGCTGCGTGAGGACAGCAATCGACGATTTGCCGGTCCATAGTGGTTCTATGGACGGCGAATCGGCGGAAATATGGACCACACAGGCGGATTCGCAGACCGGCCAACCAAAGTCCGACGGACTCCTAGGCGCGTGGGCTGCAGAAGCCGGGCGATGCAACGTGGTTTTGAGGCATATCCTTCAATCGTTTGAGGTGAATAGCCGTGGCTATTCAACGAGGAAGAGCGAAACAGCTGGACAAGACCGCGATGTCGCAGCTGCTTGTGTTTCTGCCTCCCACGCTCCTCGGCAACGACCCGGCGCCACAGGCCCTGACCGGCCAGCTGACCTGTCCGTTGGCGCATGGCCGCTTGGGGATTCCCGGGCAGAAGGTTCACTGCTTGCAGCCGCGCCACGGTGTGGGCCGGCGTGGCCTTGCTTCCGCGACATCCGGAATCCGCATGCCGCGGACTCATGCGTCTTGCACCGAGTCCTCCAGCTCGCCGGCGTCCGCTCACGGAGTTCCGGTGGCTACACTACTGCCGGTCTGCGGCTTCCCGTCGCGGCAGGCGA
>JBDTKM010000073.1:0-15512 GCA_039935315.1 Rhodanobacter sp.
TTCCACAACGATGCCGGTAACGATGGCGCCGGGCTTCAGCTTGGAGATGGCCTGCTGGCTCTGTTCAAACAGTTCGGCAAAACTTTCAGTCATGTTGATTCCATAGTGGGAAAAGACCGTGGGTCCGCAGCGCTCGGGTGGGTTGTTGCGCCAGGAACTATCCGGTCCACCGGTTGGGGGTGGCACAGGCGACTCGCGCGGAGCCGACCGTTGTCACCGTGAGTCAAAATCCCCTGCCGTGACAGGAGCACAAAAGCCGCCGCACAATCCAATCAAGACCGCACGACGGCAAATACTTTCGCGACCACTTCGTCGATGCCCATCCCGGTGGTGTCTACCAGCACCGCATCGACGGCGGGCTTGAGTGGCGCGACGGCACGCGATGCATCGCGGCTGTCACGCGCCTCAATTTCGCGCTGAAGGCCGCCCAGTGTAACGCGGAGCCCCTTTTCCTTCAACTGCTTATAGCGCCTTTTTGCTCGCTCGGCGGCACTCGCCGTGAGGAAAACCTTGTGTGCCGCATCGGGGAAGATCACGGTGCCCATGTCACGTCCGTCCGCGACCAGTCCAGGCGCTTTGCGGAAGCCCAACTGCAGGGCCATCAGGGCCTCGCGCACGCTCGGCACCGAGGCAATCGCCGAGGCGGCCGCCCCCGCAGTCTCGGTTCGCAACTCGTCGGTAGCATCATGACCGTTGACGATCACCCGCGTCTCACCACCGTCCGTGGCCGCCCGAAAATGGATCCTGGTCTCCTGCGCGCAACGGGTCACCGCCTCCACATCCGACAGATCCAGCCCCCCCATGCCCGCGGCATATCCCACCGCCCGGTACAAGGCCCCCGAATCGAGCAGTCTCCAGCCCAGTCGCTCGGCCACCAAGGCGCTGACCGTGCCCTTGCCCGACCCCGACGGCCCGTCGATAGTAAGTACGGGAACCGGCGTAGCATGGGCCATGACAACTCCTGAGCAAAGCGGCAAAGCGGGCAGTCTAACGCGTTGACCATACCGGCAACGCGTGCTATCTAGCCGATCTTTCTCGCCTGCACGTGATGGCCTTCCCACCTGATGAATGATCTCCGTCGCGAGTTCGACCAAGCCGCCAGGGACATCCAGCGGCTGGCCAAACGGCCTGACAATGACACCTTGCTGAAACTTTATGCTCTCTACAAACAGGCGTGCGAGGGCGACATGAGACGCGCACAGCCGGGCTTCTTCGACTTCGTCGGCACCGCCAAGCACGACGCCTGGGCCCAATTGAATGGAGTTCCCGCGGCCGAAGCCATGCGTCGCTACATTGCGCTGGTGCGCCAGTTGCTGGTTTGAAGGCGGCCGTTGCAGCAAGGCAACCCTTGCTTTCCAGCCCGCAACACCGGCACATTCATACGATCGTTTAAGCCGCTCGTGGATCGCATGAATTACCCCCACCTGTTTGCCCCGCTCAATCTAGGCCATGTCACCCTGCCCAACCGCATCCTGATGGGCTCGATGCACACCGGGCTGGAGGACAGGGCCAGCGACTACGACAAACTGGCGGCCTATTTTGCCGCGCGAGCACGCGGTGGGGTGGGCCTGATGGTCACCGGCGGCATTTCGCCCAGCATCGAGGGCTGGCTGAAGCCCTTCGGCGGCAGGCTCACGATGCCCTGGCACAAGCCTCGCCACCGCAAGCTCACCGATGCCGTGCACGCCGAGGGCGGGCGCGTCTGCATGCAGATCCTGCACGCTGGCCGCTATGGCTACCACCCGTTGTCTGTAGCCCCGTCGAAGCTCAAGTCACCGATCACCCCGTTCACCCCCCGCGCGCTGTCAACGCGCGGCGTCGGGCGCACCATTCAGGATTTCGTGCACTGCGCGAGGTTGGCACGGGATGCTGGCTACGACGGCGTCGAGATCATGGGCTCGGAAGGCTATCTGATCAACGAATTCATCGCGGCGCGCACCAACCAGCGCAGTGATGCCTGGGGTGGTGACGCGGCGCGGCGCATGCGCTTCCCGGTGGAAATCGTGCGTCGTACGCGCGAGGCGGTCGGGCGCGACTTCATCATCATCTATCGGCTCTCGATGCTGGATCTCGTGGAAGGTGGCCAGGACTGGAGCGAAGTAGTGACCCTGGCCAAGGCCGTCGAAATGGCCGGCGCCAGCATCATCAATACCGGCATCGGCTGGCACGAAGCGCGCATCCCCACCATCGTCACCAGCGTCCCGCGCGCCGGCTTCGCCTGGGTGACGCACAAACTCATGGGTGAAGTGGCGATCCCGCTGATCGCCACCAACCGCATCAACATGCCGGAGGTGGCCGAACAGATCCTGGCCGCCGGCGAGGCGGATATGGTGTCGATGGCGCGTCCGCTGCTGGCCGACCCGGCCTGGGCGAACAAGGCGAAAACCGGTCACAGCGAACGGATCAATACCTGCATAGCGTGCAATCAGGCCTGCCTGGACCATGTGTTCCAGAACAAGCGCGCCAGCTGTCTGGTCAACCCGCGCGCTTGCCATGAAACCGAGTTGAAGCTCGAACCGGCTCGATCACGCAAGCGCATCGCGGTGATCGGGGCTGGTCCGGCCGGCATGGCTTGCGCCAGCGCACTGGGCGAGCGCGGCCACCGGGTGACCCTGATTGACCGTGCCGACGAGATCGGTGGTCAGTTCAACTACGCCAAGCAGATCCCAGGCAAGGAAGAATTTCACGAGACACTGCGCTATTTCCGGCACCAGCTGGCCGACCTGGATGTCGACATTCAACTGGGACAACTGGCCGACGCTGCATCGGTACGCGCGGGCGGCTTCGACGAAGTGGTCATCGCCACGGGCGTCACACCGCGCCCGGTGAGCTTTCCCGGCAGTGATGATCCACGCGTATTGGGCTATCTCGACGTGCTCGCACGGCACCAGCCGGTGGGTGCAAAAGTGGCGATCATCGGTGCCGGCGGCATCGGCTTTGACGTCGCCGAATATCTGGTGGAGCAGGCGCCCTCGTCCACGACCGAGATCGCCCGCTGGACCCGCGAATGGGGTGTGGACATGAGGCTTGAACAGCGCAGCGGACTGCAGCCCGCACGACCCGAAGCGGCGGAACGCCAGGTCTGGTTGCTCCAGCGCAGCGAAGGCCGCCTCGGCGCGCGGCTGAACAAGACCACCGGCTGGGTGCATCGGGCGACGTTGAAAGCCAAGCGGGTCAGCATGCTGGGCAAGGTCCGCTATGAGCGCTTCGACGACCAGGGCCTGCATGTCACCGTCGATGGCAAGGCACAGGTTCTGCCGGTCGACAACGTGGTCGTCTGCGCGGGTCAGGAGCCCAACCGCCAGCTCGCTGACGAACTGATCGCCGCCGGCCTGACCGTACATGTGATTGGCGGCGCCGACGTGGCAGCGGAGCTGGACGCCAAGCGCGCCATCGATCAGGGCACGCGCGTGGCCAGCACGATTTGAATCGCGGCCGTGCTTGGCGGCAGAAAAGAAAACGCCCCGCAGGGAGACGCATCAACATGGGTTCGGGGGGGAGTTGAACCAGATGTCGTATTTAGCGTCGCTGCGGGGCGAGGGCCGCCGCCACAAGGGGAGGGGAAAGTGGCGGGACGAAAGGGAGTTTATGATCGACGCGTTAAAGTATCCAATATATATTTCGTGCCTGATTGATTCGAATTCGCTATATGTTCGACTTTCGCCAACTACGCTATTTCGTCGCCGTCGCCGAGGAGCTCAGCTTCACGCGAGCGGCCCTGCGCCTGCATCTTTCGCAGCCACCGCTGTCCCAGCAGATCCAGTCGCTCGAACAGGATTTGGGCGTGCTCCTGCTGGATCGCAGCAAGCGCCAGGTCAAGCTCACTGAGCCGGGCCGCGTCTTCCTTGACCAGGCGCGGCAGATTCTGGTCAAGGCGGACGAAGCACGCAGTCAGGTGGCCGCCGCGGCCGCGGGTTACAGCGGTCACGTGCGCCTGGCCTACACGGTTTCGGTGTCGTTTCACCGGGCGCTGCCGCGAACCTTGCTGCGTTACCGCCAGATGGCGCCGAATGTCGCTCTGAAGTTGATCGAGATGTATACCGAACCGCAGTTCGCCGCCCTGCTGGGCGATGAGATCGACGCCGGTTTCGTGCGCAGCGAACCGGTTCACACCCAGGATATCCCGCGCCTGCGTTTGAGCGTGGTGGACCGCGAGCCTTTGTTGCTCGCCATGCCTGCAGGCCATTCGTTGGCCGCGCGCAGCAGCCTGAGCCTGGCCGAAGTGGCCAACGACGCGTTTGTGTCTCAGCCACGCGCACTCGCCGCCGCCCTGCATGACCGCCTGGTCACCCTCGCCAACAACGCCGGCTTCCAACCATCCATCGTGCAGCAGGCGCAGCAGCTCAACGGTTTGCTCGCGCTGGTCGCTGCGGGCTTGGGGCTGGCTTTGGTGCCGGCGAGCATGCGCGTCGTGCGCCTCGCTGGCGTGTGCTATGTGCCACTGGAAGACCCCGATGCATTTTTGCTGCTGGCGGTGGCCAGCCGCGCCGATGATCAGTCCCCCGCCCTGCAGCAATTCCTGGCCACGGTGACGGAAACGTCGATGGCACTGGGCTTGTGACAAGCTGCCGCAATCATTATACTTGCGAGCTTGAATTTTTCTTTTAGTGTCAGGAGCCGGCCGTGAAGGTGCTTAATTCTTTGAAGTCCGCCAAGACGCGGCACCGCGACTGCAAAATCGTGCGTCGTCGCGGCAAAGTGTTCGTGATTTGCAAGAGCAATCCGCGTTTCAAGGCTCGCCAGCGCTGAGTTCAGCGCACGGCGATGTGGACAAAAAGGCCGCTCATGCGGCCTTTTTTGTGGCTGCCTGAGTGCGCCCGCAATAGCTTCACGGGCACCTGAAACACCGATCAGGTATAGCGGACATCGATGATCTCGTAATGCTTGACGCCGTTGGGAGCCGTGAATTCGAGGCTGTCACCGGCGCTTCTGCCGATCAGCGCGCGCGCTATTGGCGAGGACACCGCAATCAGCGACTGCTTGATGTCCGCCTCGAGGTCGCCCACGATCTGGTAGGTCACGGTCGCACCACTGTCCTCGTCCTCGAGGTCAACGGTCGCGCCGAACACGACCTTCTTGCCCGCGTTGAGTCGGACGACGTCGATCACTTCAGCGTTCGACAACAAACCTTCCAGCTGGGCAATCCGCCCCTCGGTGAACCCCTGCAACTCGCGGGCCGCGTGATACTCGGAGTTCTCCTTCAAGTCGCCATGCGCTCTCGCCTCGGCAATCGCCGCGATGATGCGCGGGCGATCAGTCGATTTCAGCCTCACCAGCTCTGCGCGCAGGCGTTCGGAACCGGTCTTGGTAATGGGTGGACGACTCATGTGCCGAGCTCCTGATGCAATTCCTGCAGACTATGTACCTCGCCACTGCCCCGAAAATCCAGCGAATGTTCGAGTGCACGAGCCCCTGCCACGGTAGTGGAGTAGGTAACGCGATGCTGCAGCGCTTCGCGGCGGATCGAGAACGAATCGGCGATCGCCTGCTTTCCCTCGGTGGTATTGACGATGTAGACGATCTGGCCATTCTTGATCGCATCGACAATATGCGGGCGACCTTCAAGCACCTTGTTGATACGTTCGCATGCCACCCCATGCGCGGCCAGGTAGCTGGCGGTGCCAGCGGTCGCCACCAGGCTGAAGCCGCGCGTGACGAAGTCGTTGGCTACCGGCAGCAGGATTTCCTTGTCGGCATCGCGCACTGACATAAACACCTTGCCCAAGGTGGGTGGACGAATACCTGCTGCTTCGTGGCAACGCGCAAACGCCGCGCCGAAGCTGCGTCCGACACCCATCACCTCACCGGTAGATCGCATCTCGGGGCCCAGGATGGGATCGACGTTCTGGAATTTCAGGAACGGGAAGATCGCCTCTTTCACCGAGTAATACGCCGGAATCACTTCGCGTGTCGCGCCCAGGCTGGCCAGACTGTGTCCGGCCATCACGCGCGCGGCAATCTTCGCCAGCGGCACACCGGTGGCCTTGGACACGAACGGCACGGTGCGCGACGCACGCGGGTTCACTTCCAGAATAAAGACGGTCTCACCCTGGATCGCAAACTGCGTGTTCATCAGGCCGATGACCTTCAGCTCCTTCGCCATCGCGGTAACTTCCCGGCGCAGCTCATCCTGCACCGAGGCGCTCAGCGAATATGGCGGTAGCGAGCAGGAAGAGTCTCCGGAATGCACGCCAGCCTCCTCGATATGCTCCATGATGCCGCCGATCAACACGTTGCCCTCGGCATCCGCGATCACGTCCACGTCCACTTCCACCGCGTGATCGAGGAAGCGATCAAGCAGCACCGGCGAGTCGTTCGAGACCTTCACCGCGTCGCGGATGTAACGCGACAGATCGGCGTCGTCGTGCACCACTTCCATCGCGCGGCCGCCCAGCACGTAGCTCGGCCTGACCACCAGCGGATAGCCGATCTCACGCGCCAGCGCCAGCGCCTCGTCAGCATTGCGCGCGGTGCGATTGGGCGGTTGCCGCAATCCGATCTTCTGGATCATGTGCTGAAAGCGTTCGCGGTCCTCGGCCAGGTCGATCGAATCCGGGCTGGTGCCGATGATCGGCACGCCAGCCGCCTCCAGTGCGCGCGCCAGCTTCAGCGGTGTCTGCCCGCCGTACTGCACGATCACGCCTTTGGGCTTTTCCACATGGACGATTTCCAGCACGTCCTCCAACGTCACCGGCTCGAAGTACAGGCGATCGGAGGTGTCGTAATCGGTTGACACGGTTTCCGGATTGCAATTGATCATGATGGTTTCGTAACCATCCTCGCGCAGCGCCATCGAGGCATGCACGCAGCAATAATCAAACTCGATACCCTGCCCGATCCGGTTCGGGCCGCCGCCGAGCACGATGATCTTCTCGCGATCAGTCGGCGCGGCCTCGCATTCTTCCTCGTAGGTCGAATACATGTAGGCCGTGCTGGTGGCGAACTCCGCCGCGCAGGAATCCACCCGCTTGTACACCGGGCGCACGCCCAGCGTGTGGCGCAAGTGACGCACGGCCGCTTCATCGGTATCGAGCAATTCGGCAAGGCGCGCGTCGGCGAACCCGAGGCGCTTCAGTTCGCGCACGCGCGGCGCATCGAGCGCCGTGATGCCTTGCGCGATCACGTCATTTTCAGCCAGCACGATGTCCTCGAACGCGGCGAGAAACCAGGGATCGATCCGGCTCAGGTCGTAGATTTCTTGCAGCGAAAGGCCGGCGCGGAAGGCATCGGCCACGTGGAATACGCGATCCGGGCGCGGCTCGCGCAGTTCGCGCTTGAGCGTGGCCATTCCCTCGTCGGTGCCGAGGTCCAAGCCGGTCGGATTGAGGCCGGTCTTGCCGATCTCCAGCCCACGCAATGCCTTCTGCAGCGATTCCTGGAACGTCCGGCCCATCGCCATCACCTCGCCCACCGACTTCATCTGGGTGGTGAGGCGCGCGTCGGCGGCAGGGAATTTCTCGAACGCAAAACGTGGAATCTTGGTCACCACGTAATCGATTGACGGCTCGAACGAGGCGGGAGTCAAGCCGCCCGTGATGTCGTTCCTCAGCTCGTCCAGCGTGTAGCCGACGGCCAGCTTGGCCGCGACCTTGGCGATGGGAAAGCCGGTAGCCTTCGACGCCAATGCTGACGAGCGCGAGACGCGCGGATTCATCTCGATGACGACGACTTGACCGTTCTCGGGATTGATGCCGAACTGCACGTTGGAGCCACCGGTATCCACGCCGATCTTGCGCAACACCGCGATCGAGGCATCGCGCAGGCGCTGATATTCCTTGTCGGTAAGGGTCTGCGCTGGTGCGACCGTGATCGAATCGCCGGTGTGCACGCCCATCGGATCGAGATTCTCGATCGCGCACACGATGATGCAGTTGTCCGCGGTGTCGCGCACCACCTCCATCTCGAATTCTTTCCAGCCGAGCACGGACTCCTCGACCAGCACCTCGCCCACCGGGGAAAGGTCCAGGCCATGCTTGACGATCTGTTCGAACTCCTCGCGGTTGTAGGCAATCCCGCCGCCAGTGCCGCCAAGCGTGAAGCTGGGCCGGATCACGGTCGGATAACCGACCTTGGCCTGAGTCTCCAACGCTTGCTCAAAGGTGCGCGCAATCTCCGCCTTCGGGCAGGTCAGCCCGATCTCGCCCATCGCCACGCGGAACAGCTCGCGATCCTCGGCCATGCGGATCGATTCGCGCCGGGCACCAATCAGCTCGACGTTGTACTTCTCCAATACGCCATGATCGGCCAGATCCAGTGCGCAATTGAGGCCGGTCTGGCCACCCATCGTGGGCAGCACCGCGTCGGGGCGCTCCTTGGCGATGATGCGCTCCACCGTCTGCCAGTTGATCGGCTCGATATACACCGCGTCTGCCGTGTCCGGATCGGTCATGATCGTGGCGGGGTTGGAGTTCACCAGGATCACCCGGAAGCCCTCCTCCTTCAGCGCCTTGCACGCCTGCGCGCCGGAATAATCGAACTCGCAGGCCTGGCCGATCACGATCGGACCGGCGCCGATGATGAGGATGCTCTTGATATCAGTACGCTTGGGCATCTCAGCGAGCCTCCTGCATCAGCGTGGCAAATCGTTGGAACAGATAACCCACGTCGTGCGGACCAGGGTTGGCCTCCGGATGACCCTGGAAACAGAAGGCGGGTCGGTCGGTCAACGCGAACCCCTGCAGCGAACCGTCGAACAAGGAGACATGCGTGAGGCGCACGTTTGCCGGCAGGCTCGCCGGATCGACCGCAAAGCCGTGGTTCTGCGAGGTAATCAGCACGCGCCCGTCATCCAGATCCTTGACCGGATGGTTGGCGCCGTGATGACCGAACTTCATCTTCAGCGTCCTGCCACCCAGCGCCAACGCCATCAGTTGGTGGCCCAGACAGATGCCGAACAACGGCATTTTCGCGTCGAGCAACTCACGGGTGGCGGCAATCGCGTAATCACACGCCGCCGGATCACCCGGACCGTTGGACAGCACCACACCGTCTGGCTGCATCGCCAGCACTTCCGCTGCGGGCGTTTGCGGGGGTACCACGGTGATCCCGCAACCCTGTTCCGCCAGCAGTCGCAGAATATTGAGTTTCGTGCCGAAATCGTAGGCCACCACCTTGAAGCGCCGCGTGGGCTGGTTGAATGCGGCGCGGTCGAGATCGTAAATGCCCTGGGTCCACGCATACGCCTTGGTCGTCCCGACGACCTTGGCCAAATCCATTCCATTCAAGCCGGAAAACCCGCGAGCAGCGGTTACGGCGGCCTCGGCGTCCAGCTGTTCACCTGCCACGATGCAGCCAGCCAGCGCGCCCTTGGCGCGCAGAATGCGGGTAAGCCGCCGGGTGTCGATGCCGGCAATCGCCACGGTGCCGTGGCGGTTCAGATAATCAGGCAGGCTTTCTTTGCAGCGCCAGTTGCTGGGACGGCGCGGGACGTCGCGCACGATCAGTCCGGCAGCATGCACGAGGGTCGACTCGACGTCTTCGTCATTCACACCGGTGCTGCCCACGTGCGGGTAAGTCAGGGTAACGATCTGGCGCGCGTACGACGGGTCGGTGAGGATTTCCTGATAGCCGGTCATGGCCGTGTTGAAGACCACCTCGCCGACGGTTTCTCCAGTGGCGCCCACGGAATTGCCGTGGAACACACTGCCGTCTTCGAGGGCCAGCAGAGCAGGTAAGGGCATACGGTCACCGCCTTTTGAGATACAACAAAGTCCGCAAGCCGTTGCACTGCTGGCTTGTCGCGCTTGAGAGGATAACGATCCGGGCGGGTGGAAATGATAGGCTGCGGCCGCGTTTCTGTCCACCGCACAGCGCCTGAATCACTGGTCCGTCGGCCCTTCACCGGCGTCGGCAGGCGTTACACTAGCTTCCTTCATCAACCAAGCTGAATGCCCCATGGGTGCCGCCGTCCTGCTCGATCCCGCGCGTCTCGACCGCTCGGATACCACGGTGCAGCATCAGCCTTTTCCGTTGATGGTGGCGCACGGCCAATTGCCTGACGAAGTGCGCGGGGACCTCGCTCGCGACTTCCCGCACTATGAAAGCGCCGGCTTCTTCCCCTATGAGCCGGGTGATTGCGGCGCGAGCATCAACGCGCTGGTCAAAGACCTGACGTCCCCGGCGTTCGCCAGCGCGATCGGGGAACGCCTGGATATCGACCGTCTCGATCAGTACCCCACGCTGGTCACACTGTGTCGCCTGCTCAACAAGCGACATGGAACCATCCACACGGACAGCAAATCGAAAGTTGTCACGGCCCTGCTTTACCTGAACGCGCAATGGCCCGATACCAGCGCCGGTTGCCTGCGATTCCTGCATCGGGTCGATGACATCGACAGCATGGCATTGCCGGAATTGATCCCGCTCTACGGTGAGCTCGCGGTGTTCAAGCGTTGCGAAAATTCCTTCCACGGCCACCTGCCTTATGAGGGCGAGCGCAGGGTCATCCAGGTCGCGTGGCTCACCAGCGACGAAGAGAAATTGCGCAAGACCAGGCGCGGCAATTTCTCACGTGCTTTCAAGAAGATGTTTGGCCGGCTCGATACGCGCCTGGGTGCCGGGCGCGATCGCAACGCCTCACACCGCGACTGACGAAACGGCCTCAGCGGGACGCGGCAAGCACGTCGTCCAAATGCCAGCAACCCGGACCACGGCCAGCCAGCCAGTGCGCGGCGTGCAGCGCGCCGCGCGCGAAGATCGAACGGTCCATGGCGCGATGGGCCAACTCCAGCCGCTCGCCTTGCCCAATCAACATGGCCGTGTGCTCGCCAACAATATCGCCGCCGCGGATCGTGGCAAAACCGATGCTTCCTGCAGGTCGTTCGCCGGTCTGGCCCTCCCGACTGTAAATTGCTGCCGTATCCAGTGAGGTCTCGCGTGCCGCCGCCGCCACACGGCCCAGCGCGAGCGCCGTGCCCGAGGGTGCATCCTGCTTGCGGCCGTGATGTGCCTCGACAATCTCCAGGTCCCAATCAGGCAGGGATGCCGCTGCCTCACGCAACAATCGCGTCAGCACGGCCACGCCCAGACTGAAGTTGGCCGCACGCAGGATCGCCAGCTGATGGCAAGCATCCTCCAGCCGCCGTTCCAGCCGCGCGTCAATGCCGGTGGTGCCGCTGAGCAAGGCCACGCCGCGCGCCATGCAATGATCCAGGGCGCAGGCCAGTGCCGGAGGGCTGCTGAAGTCGATCACCACCTCGAGTGGCGGAGCGTCTTCCCAACTGTGCGTGTAGCGCAGCGAGCGTTCCCGGCCCGGGTGGACCGGGAGGCCATCCTGATCCGACCGCACTGCCACCACGGCATGGACGAGTTCGAAGCGAGCATCGTTTTGCAGCAATCCAAGCAGCGCGCCGCCCATGCGGCCTGAGGCTCCGTTGATCGCCACGCGCACAGGTCCGGTCATTCGCAGGCTCCATTCATGACATGCTCATGCCCCATGCTAACGCCTTGCACGCCCGGCTCAGAGTCGGCAAAACCACAACCGCCGCGGAGCGGGCGCGCAGAGACGTCCGCAGCGCTCAGGCAGTCACCTTTGACCAGAACTTTTTTACACCATCCACCCAGCCCTTGGCTCGTGGGGTGTGCTTGTCGGCATCGGTGCCTTTGAAGGTGGCCTCCAGCGACTCCAGCAACTCGCGTTGCTGCCTGGTGAGCCGCACCGGGGTCTCCACCACCACCCGGCAAATCAGGTCGCCGTGGCGACTACTGCGCACCGATTTGACACCCCGCCCGCGCAAGCGGAACTGGGTACCGGTCTGTGTTTCCGGCGGAATGTTGACCGGCACTTCGCCCTCAAGCGTGGGCACCGGCAGGGCCACGCCCAACGCCGCCTGCGAGAAGCGGATCGGCAGCTCGCAGTACAGGTCGCTGCCTTCGCGCTGGAAGATCGGGTGCTCACGCACGTTCACCTCGACGTAGAGGTCTCCGGCAGGCGCACCGGACGGGCCGGCTTCACCCTGCCCGCTCAGGCGAATCCGATCGCCATTGTCGACGCCCTCGGGGATCTGCACCGACAGCGCGCGAGTTTCCTCGATACGTCCTTCGCCATGGCACTTTCGGCACGGATTCTCGATCGTCTGTCCGGTGCCGCCGCAATGGGGACAAGCCTGCTGGATCGAGAAAATACCGTTCTGCATACGCACCTGGCCATGGCCGTGGCAGGTCGCGCACTTGCTGACCTTGCCATCGGCCGATCCCGTTCCGTTGCAATGATGGCAGTTGACCTGGGTCGGTATCTCGATCTGTTTGCTGATCCCGAACACGGCCTCTTCGAGGTCAAGCTCCATGATGTAGCGCAGGTCCGAACCTCGTCGCGGACGGCCCCGACCGCCGCCGTTCCTGCCGAAAATGTCGCCGAAAAGGTCGCCGAAAACATCGCCCACATCGCCGAACCCGGCGCTACCTCGGCCACCCATGCCGCCTTCAAACGCGGCGTGGCCGTGCTGGTCGTACAACCCCCGCTTGCGCGCGTCGGACAGCACCTCGTAGGCCTCTTTGGCTTCCTTGAACTTGTCCTGCGCGGTCGGATCATCGGGACAGCGGTCCGGATGATATTTCATCGCCAGTCGACGGAACGACTTCTTCAGTTCGACGTCGCTGGCACTGCGCTCGACGCCCAGCACCTCGTAGTAGTCACGCTTGCTCATTCATGCATCCACATTGCTTGTAACGCCCCTGCCCCGCCATCAGCAAAACAGCCCGCGCCGGAAAAGATTCCTGGCGCGGGCTGGTCAATCGGCCGTGCCGATGGCGATGCCGCTTATTGCTTGTCGCCCTTCACTTCGGTGAATTCAGCATCCACCACGTCGTCGGGCTGGGCCGAGCCTCCCGGTGCGGACTGCGCGCCGGCATCGGTCGAGCCGCCACCACCCTGTGCCGCGGCGTACAGGGCCTGCGCCACCTGCTCCAGCTTCTCGACCTTCGATTCGATCGCCGCCTTGTCATCACCGTCCTTGACCTTCTCCAGGTCGGACAACGCGCCCTCGATCGTGCTGAGCTGATCGGACGGCACCTTGTCACCATGCTCCTTCAGCGCAGTACGGGTGGCATGCACCAGCTGATCAGCCTTGTTGCGCGTAACCACCAGCTCCTGGAACTTCTTGTCCTCTTCCTTGTTCGCCTCGGCATCGGCGACCATGCGCTGGATCTCTTCCTCGGACAAGCCCGAGCCGGCCTTGATCTCGATCTTCTGCTCCTTGCCGGTCTTCTTGTCCTTGGCTGACACGTGCAGGATACCGTTCGCGTCGATGTCGAAAGTGACCTCGATCTGCGGCATGCCGCGTGGCGAGGCGTCGATGCCTTGCAGGTCGAACTTGCCCAATGACTTGTTCGCGCTGGCGCGCTCGCGCTCACCCTGCAGCACGTGCACGGTCACCGCCGTCTGATTGTCGTCGGCGGTCGAGAAGGTCTGCGCCGCCTTGGTCGGCACCGTGGTGTTCTTCTCGATCAGCTTGGTCATCACGCCACCCATCGTCTCGATGCCGAGCGACAGTGGAGTCACGTCCAGCAGCAGTACGTCCTTGACCGTGCCACCCAGCACGCCGCCCTGGATTGCCGCGCCAACGGCGACGGCCTCGTCCGGGTTGACGTCCTTGCGCGGCTCCTTGCCAAAGAAATCCTTGACTGCTTCCTGCACCTTCGGCATGCGGGTCTGGCCACCGACCAGAATCACGTCATTGATGTCGGACACCCGCAGACCCGCATCATTCAACGCTGTGCGGCACGGTTCGATGGTGCGCTTGACCAGATCTTCCACCAGCGACTCGAGCTTGGCCCGGGTCAGCTTGATGTTCAGATGCTTCGGACCGGACGCGTCGGCCGTCACGTACGGCAGATTCACGTCGGTCTGATGGTTGGTGGACAGCTCGATCTTGGCCCGCTCGGCGGCGTCCTTCAGGCGCTGCAGCGCGAGCGGGTCCTTGCGCAGGTCGATGCCCTGCTCCTTCTGGAACTCCTCGACCAGATAGTCGATGACGCGCATGTCAAAGTCCTCGCCACCGAGGAAAGTGTCGCCGTTGGTAGCCAGCACCTCGAACTGCTTCTCGCCGTCGACCTCGGCAATCTCGATGATCGACACGTCGAACGTACCGCCACCCAGATCGTAGACCACGATCTTGCGGTCGCCGCCCTTCTTGTCCAGGCCGTAGGCCAGCGCCGCCGCAGTCGGCTCGTTGATGATGCGCTTCACTTCCAGACCGGCGATCTTGCCCGCGTCCTTGGTCGCCTGGCGCTGGCTGTCGTTGAAGTACGCTGGCACCGTGATCACTGCTTCGGTGATCGTCTCGCCGAGATAGTCTTCGGCGGTCTTCTTCATCTTCATCAGCACCTTGGCGGAGATCTCCTGCGGCGCCATCTGCTTGCCATCGGCGGTCCGCACCCAGGCGTCGCCATTGTCATGCGCAACGATGTCGAAAGGCACCACACCCAGGTCCTTCTGCACCTCGGCGTCGCTGAACTTGCGGCCAATCAGGCGCTTCACGGCATAGAAGGTGTTCTTGGGATTGGTCACGCCCTGACGCTTGGCCGAGGCGCCCACCAGCACTTCGCCGTCTTTGGTAAAGGCAATGATGGATGGCGTGGTGCGATCGCCTTCCGAGTTCTCAATGACCTTTGCCGAATTGCCGTCCATCACGGACACGCAGGAATTCGTGGTGCCCAGGTCGATACCGATGATCTTGCCCATGTGTATGCTCCGAATCTATTGGCGGCCCCCGCGGCCGCGATGGTTTCCAGATGGGGTTCTGTCGTGGCGATTCAATGCCGGCAGCACCCCGGATGCGATGTTGCGAACTTCAGCGACGTGGCGATTCAGCCACGTCAACGCAACGGCGATCAGTCTTTCGCCACGGCGACCAGCGCCGGGCGCAACAGACGATCATTCAACACGTAGCCCTTTTGCAGCACGCTGACCACGGTGCCGGGAGCCTCGCCCGGCGCCTCGACGATGCTCACCGCGTGGTGACGTTCCGGGTCCAGCGGTTGGCCGATCGGATCGACTTGAGCCATGCCGTGATTCTCGGCGACCTTGAGCAACGCCTTGAGGGTCAGGTTGAGCCCTTCACGCATTGAGGCTATGTCACCATTCTCCACCGCCAGACCACTCTCCAGTCCGTCGTACACCGGCAGCAGTTCGCTCAACAATTTCTCGTTGGCGAAACGCCGGGCCTGCTCCAGGTCGCGATGCAGGCGGCGGCGCTGGTTCTCGATCTCGGCCTTTTCCCGCAACACCGACTCGTGCAGTTCGTTACTGCGCGCTTCCAGCTCGGCCACGCGAGCCTGGAGCCGGACAATCTCGCTCGCCTCAGACTCGTCCTGGGCGCCTTGATCCATCGTCTCGTCGTGCGGCTGAGTGTCGTTGTTCTGCATGTATCACTCCCAACAAAAGTCCACGGCTGGCACGCTGGCCCGCCATCCAATCCACAAAAACCCCGCCTCTGCTGCCGGTTATAGGGTCGTCGCGACGCGATTCAAGGCATCACTGAGCAATCCGGCCGTCGCCTGCACCACGGGAATCA
>JBDTKM010000074.1:0-10880 GCA_039935315.1 Rhodanobacter sp.
GTCTATAGCGACGCTATAGTGGCGTCTGCGAACCCTCGACAGACCCCCGATCACTGCCTGCGCGCTGACGCGAGCCGCCGTTTCCCGCGCGGATGCAAAATGCACCCTGCGGGTCAAGGCATACACATCGCGCTCACCTTCGCCGCGTCATTCCGCGATCACCTTCGGCGTCCGAACGACCACGACGGGTCGAAGGCGGACGCTCGCCAACGCAGTGACGGGTCGATCTTGACCCCTTGGCGAAGGCTTTCATCCGTGATCAACACCAACGCGGTGATGGCGCTCACCCGAAAGCCTGATCATGTGCGTCCCCGCCCACACATCAAGTGCGCATCACGACCCATTTCCCACGGGTTTCGGCGCGAGAATCTGCTTCAGGACGTCGGTCTTGCCTTGCTCGCGTACCAGGTGCGGGTACTTCAAGCCACCGTCGTAGTCGAGCGTGTAAAGGCTGGTGGCACCATCGCCTTGCGCGCGGATCTGCAACGGCTTTCTGGTCTGCTGCGCATGGGCAATGGCCGCCCGCAACACGTGCGCGCTGTATGCCTGATCATTGATGGCAAGCAGCTTCATGCCTGGCGCCAATCCCGCCTTGAACGCCGGGCCTTGCCACAGCACATCCAGCACCGTGCCGCCATGGTTGAGCTTCAGGCCCACCGAGAACATGGCGTTGATCGATGACCCTTCGAGTTCTCCCGGGCCGACTTCTTCGAGTGCCTTCTGGTAGTGCGAAGGTTGGTTCGTGTAGACAAGCTTCCAGCCACTTGCCTTGATGCCCGACAGCAACGGTACCTGCGGATCGACGCCGTCCAGCCAGTTGTGCAGAAAGCCCGCCCAATCATGCGGCTGTACCGTGTTGAGCGCGTTGACCACATCGTTGAACGTGTAGGTGTGGGTGACGAAACTGCCATTGTCGACACTGTAAAATGCCTTGGCAAAATCGTCGATCGAGTGTTGGTCATGGCTGAGGTCACGAATCTTCGTGTCGACCGCGAGCCACAACAATTCGCCTTCGGGGTAGAAGTCATTTTGCCGACCCCAGTTCGCCCACGCGCCAGGCGCGCTGTAGTCCACGGCGGTCGTGGTATCGATCAATGGTCGCCATGCGCGGCCGGTCCGGTGTGACATCTCCGCGGCGCGGTAGGCGACGACTTCACGCCACGTTTCCGGCGACCACAAGCCGCTGCGGGCGGTCAGCATATCCCCCAGGTAGACCGTGAGTCCTTCGTACGCCCACAGCATCCTGGTGTGTTCCGGGTGCTCGAAATCGGGCTGCCACAGCCCCGCCGGACGCATGAATTTTCCGTTCCACGAGTGCGTGTATTCATGCGGCAACAGCGACGCGTCGAGCATGAAATGATCGGCGTCGGCAAACATCTTCGAGCCGCCGCGCGCTCGGTCATCACTGGACTGGTGATGCTCCAGGCCACCCACCGACGTGTAGTCGCTCAGCGTAAGCAAAAGGTGATAAGCGTCGTAGTGATGCGATTGGAATAACGCCTGTGCCTGCTCGACCAGGCGCCGATAGTCAGCGATTTGTGCATCGGAAATGGCAATCGCCGCCGCACTGTCGCCGACCAGGTCGAGATAGCGATGTACCGATGATCCGGCAGGCGTCAGGTCAACCTGCCGGAAATATTTGCCGGCAATCACCGGCGAATCGACCAGTGTGTTGAACGGCACAGCTTTGAAGGTGACCTGCTCGCCGCTGCGTTTTACGGTGTCCAGCGCGCTGGCATGGTGCCAGTCGGCGGGTATGACCAGGGTCGGCTGGTACATTTGCAGCTTGGTGGGGGAGCCGGCCTGGTACAGGGCCACGTGATCCCAGGTGAGGTCAAGCAGATTCGGCGTCACCCGATCCCTGGACGCAAACTGGAAGCTGATATTGATCTGCCCGACCGCCGGTGGCACCGTCAGGTGGAACGTGAAGCGGTCCAATTCATCGCGCTGCCACGCGATCGGTTTTCCGCCGGCCGCGATTTCCAGTCCCATGAGCTCGTTGATCGGGCCATCGGGTGAGTGATCGCCAGGGATCCACTTCGGGTAGTACAGCGTCAAGGGTCCCGGTCTGACCGGCATCACCTCAGTCACATACAGTAATTTCTGGGTCGGCACCGGCAGCCGCACGGTCAACGCAACCGGGCCCGCCGGAGTTTTTGCGTCTGTCTGCGCCATGCAGGATAGCGAGGCGGCGAGAGCAACCGCACCCAGCAGCAATGACAGTCGTTTCATGGTTGACTCCGAAAAACCGGTGAGCCCGCATGTTACGCCCGAGCGGATCGAGGGCGTCATGCGAGGAATTGGACACGACAATGGCAGAGGCATGCGCCGTGGTTTTGCACCCGTCCGCATGCGCTACCGCGCTTCATCACGGCGGAAGCAGACGTGCCGTACGCGGCAACGCTCGCTGGCACCCATGGCAGCCAGCTCGCCCTCACGCGTGCCGCTCCAGCGCGCGTACGCGGTGAGTCATCGAAAGCGACCCGCCGACCAGCAAGGTGATCGCCACACCGATCGGCACGTACCACGGGAACGCCAGCGGGCTACCGTTGAATTTCACGCCCAGCACCACCACCGCCATGATGACAAGGGTGGCCACGAAGGCGGCGACTGCGTCACGCTGGTTGGCACGCTTGATCAACAAGCCCAGCAGGAAGGCACCCAGCAGCGCGCCGTAGGTGTAACCGGTAATGCTCAGGCCCAGCACGATGACGGGGCTATGCGTGTCGGTGAACATGGACGCGAAACCTACCAGCGCCCCGGCCCACAGCAGGGTCGTCATGCGCGAAATTCGCAGCATCGTGGTGTCGCTGTATTCCCGCCGACTGAACAGACGAAGCAGGTCGGTCACGGTCGAGTTCGACATCGAGTTCATCGCCGACGACAACGATCCCATGGTGGCGCCGAGGATCCCTGCAATCAGCAGGCCCGATACCCCGGGCGGCAGTTGCTGGATGATGAACTGGGGAAACAATTGATCGGAGTCGGACAGCCCCAGTTGCTGGGGAGTCTGGCCGCTGAAATGGAGCCACAACAGCGTCCCCACAAAGGAAAACAAGGCAAACTGCAGCATCACGAAAATGGCGCTGCCGATCATGGCCTTGCGGCCGTCCGCCAGATTCTTGCAGCCGAGGATGCGCTGGACCATCAACTGGTCGGCTCCATGCGAAGCCATCGTGAACACCGCGCCGCCGACAATCGCTGTCACGAATGCGAACGGACTGGTGAGGATGGGTGCATGGAAATCGAATACCCGGAACTTGCCGGCATGCCACGCGCTGCCCAGTTCCGCCAGCGAAGTGTGGTGGAGCAGGATGGCTGCACTCAGGATGGCGCCGCCAACGTAGAGCATCATCTGGATGGCGTCCGTCCAGACCACCGCACGGATGCCTCCGATGTAGGTATAGCCCACTGTTATGGCGGTGAGCACCACAATGATTTCAAGGTAATTCGCGTGCAGGCCCATCGCCACCAGCAGCAGCGCGATCGGGATGGCGGCGGCGAACAGTCGCACTCCTTCGGCCAGCAGCCGGGTGACCAGAAACGTCACCGAGGCCAGCCCCTGCATCTTGCGGCCGAAGCGCAAGCCCAGGTACTGGTATGCGCTGACCAAATCCCCGCGCATGTACAGCGGCAGCATGACCATGGCCACGACGATGCGGCCGATCAGGTAGCCGCAGGCCAATTCAACGAAACCGTAAGCACCCAGGTAGGCCACGCCAGGCACGCTGATCACGGTAAGCGTGGAGGTTTCGGTGGCGACGATCGAAAAGCACACCGTCCACCACGGCAGGTCGTGGTCGCCTACGAAATAGTCGGACGCGGAACGCTGGCGGCCGCTGAGGCGCAGCCCGATCGTCGCGATCACGACAAGATAGATAGCAATGACCAACAGGTCGAGCCAGCGCATCAGCAGGCACCCCGCGTAGCAGCATGGGAGGCACACGCTGACTTCGGCTGGCGCGTCAGCAGGGACACGCCCGTCGCACCCGCAGGACTGCGTTGGTGATTGAGAGTCGAAACATTTTCCATCGGATCATCTTTCCAGTTCGGACCGCTGCGCGGATACCCCGGTGCCATCCCGTTGTCGCCAACGGCGACCACTCCCCACTGACCTGGCAATCGCCATCGCCCCCGCCACCAAGGCTGCCGACGCGCCCACGAACTCACGGATAAAGCAGGTACTTCTTTCTGACCGCTGCAAACTTCGAAAGCGGCTTCTGCCAACGTGCGCGCATTTCTGAAACCGGCACATCCTTTTCAATGTCCTGGCGGATCCAGTCATTGCCGATCAGGTCGTCAAAATGTGCCTGCTTGAACTCGAATTTCTGCGGATACAGTTCGCGGATGGTCTCGATCGCGGTGAGCCCGGCCACCACCGGATTGAACGTCTCCCGGTCGAGTACGTGAACCTGCACGCCGTTGCACAAGCTGCCCTCGTATTTCGAGAAGGTCGACGTGAAATGCACGGGCCGGAACCATGCGCCGGGGAGATGTGCCTTGTTGAGGGCGTCGGCAAGCTTCGCCGCGTCGATCCACGGCGCCCCGATCAGCTCGAACGGGCGCGTCGTGCCGCGTCCCTCGGAGACGTTGGTGCCTTCGACCAGCCCGAATCCGGGGTAGACGAGTGCGGTCGTGGGCGTCGGCATGTTGGGCGAGGGCATGACGAATTGCAGCCGCGTTTCGTCGTAGTACATCGAGCGTTTCCAGCCGCGCATCTTGACCACGGTGAGGTCCGCGCCGATGTGAAACTCGGTGTTGAACAACATCGCCAGTTCGCCCACCGTCATGCCGTAGCGAAGCGCGATTGGATACTGGCCGACGAAGGAGGCGTATTCCGGCTCCAGCACCGGACCCTGAACCTCGATGCCACCCAGCGGATCGGGCCGGTCCAGCACGACAAACGGGATATGCGCCTTCGCCGCTGCCTTCATGGCGTCGGCCATCGTGTACAGATAGGTGTAGAAGCGCGTGCCGACCGGCTGGATGTCGAATACCAGCACATCCACCCCTTTCAGCATTTGTGGCGTCGGCTCGCGATCCTTGCCGTACAGGCTGTAAACCGGTGTGCCCGTCTGCGGATCGCGATAAAGGCCGACCTGGGCGCCTGCCTGATGGGCGCCGCGAATGCCGTGCTCGGGGCCGAACAGCGCAACGAGATGAACGCCTGGTACCTGCGCAATCAGATCGATGTCGCTGACCAGCCGGCGGTCGACACCGGTAGGGTTGGTGATCAGCCCGACATGCTTGCCCTCGATGAGGTCAAGCCGCTGGTGCAGGAGTACGTGGATCCCGAGCTCGACCGTTGGCGCCGCCGCCACGCTGGCGGATGCCGCCAGCGCGAGCATGACGATAGCCAGGATCACCGCGCTACGTATCGTTCGGTTGATGTGGAAATGCATCAATTGCCCCGCCGCGCCCAGTCGGATTTCTCAAAACCCGTGATGTGGTGTCCGTCAATCTGCACATCGTGCAGATACCAGCCGCGCCCGTTGATGCGCGCGTCCGTCCGGTAGTCGAACTGGATGTAACGGGCATCTGCCGGAAGCGCGTATGTCTTCGTTTGCCAACCGTCGCTGGCACCGGTCAGCCGACCCAGCACGGACCAGTGCACGCCGTCCGGCGATGCCTCGACCACGCCAAAATCCTTGCCGGGTTGGGTGCGATACCAGGTCGTGAACGACAGCGTCTTGCCGGGCGTGCCGAGCCTGGCGGTCAGTTTCCGGCTCAGCTGATCGCCGTAGCCCGAGAACCAGGCCGCGCCACCGCCGGGAATGGCAACCGGAATCGCATCGGCGATCCTGGTGTAAACCTGTCGGCGGGCAACCACGTCCGACGCACCGTTGCGAGTGGGATGGACCCGGTTCATCAGCAGCACGCCGACAACATCGTTTTTCGTGTCGATGACAATGGTGGTGCCGGTGAAGCCTTCATGGCCGGCCGCATTCGGCCCGGACAGGGCACCCATGAAGTAGTCGCGATTGATCGACCAGCCCAGGCCGGTCGCATTTCCGGGAAACTTCCCGTCCCAGTTGGTCAGCAGCAGTTTGACCGCGCGTTGCGACAACACCCGCACGCCGTTGTAGGTTCCGCCGTTCAACATCATCTGGCCGAAGACCGCCAGGTCGTACGCAGTGCTGAACACGCCGGCGTGTCCCGCCACACCGTCCAGCGCCCATGCATTTTCATCGTCGACCTGCCCCCACAACAGGCCGCGATGTGTCCACGGCTGGTACTCGCTGGCGGTAATGCGCGGTTTCAGACTGGCCGGCGGGTTGTACATCGTGTCCGCCATGTGCAACGGCTGGCTCAGGTAGCGGTGGATGAAGGCATCCTCGCGCTCGCCACTCAGGCGTTCAATCAGGGCACCCAGCACAATGAAGTTGATATCGCTGTAGACGTAACGCGAGCCGGGCGCGTACTTGAGCGGCAGCCCGAGCACGTAGTTCAGGCGATCCTTGCGCGTACCGGCAATCTCGTACAGCGGCGTGGTCGGGTCAGGCTGGAAGCCCGACGTGTGGGTCAGCAATTCCTTGATCGTCACGCCTTCCTTGCCGTGAACCCCGAATCCGGGCAGATACTTGGCGACCGGATCGTCCAGCTTGAACTTGCCCTGGTCCCACAACTGCATGATCGCCGTGGCGGTGAACAACTTGGACACGGACGCAAGGTCGAATATTTCATTCTTCCTCATCGCAAGCGGATCCGTGACTAGATCGTACTTGTCGTTCCTGTAGATCGAGGCGTACCCGTACGCCTTCCATTTGGCGATCGTGCCGCGGCGGGCAACCAGTACCACCGCGCCCGGGGTTACCCGACGGACCAGTATCCGGCTGACGCTACCGTCGATATCGTCGAGTGCCTGCGGCAGCAACCCGGCTTCAGCCGACGACCCTGAGCTCAGGGCCGCAGTGCACGGACAGCCTGGCTGACCCCACGTGTGCGAATCGACACGCGCAGTCGTTTCGGCGGGCACTGAAGCGCAACCGGCGATGATGAGCAACAACGCGGCGGCAAACACCGAAGCAACCGCTTTGAGGCGACCGGCATCAACATTCAGAACCATGCAACAACCTCCTTGCGGGAAAATCGGCCAAATGCCGGCCAAATGCCGGATGGAAACCTGCACTACCGTTCACGTGGGTTGTCGCGTGGCGGATATTCGCGTCTCCACACTGCGACCCCTTGCCGACGACGCGTTGGTGATCCGCAAGTTGGGTTGGCCGATCGGATGGCGTCATGCCGACGGCAGGCCCACGTTTTGCCGGTGCGCTTGCGAACAGCACAATCTTGCGGGTTGGAGTGGCAAGTCAGGCCTCACCGATGACCCTGGCCGAGGGCGCGTCGCCGTGGTCGGGCTTGGCACCGCTTTGCGCACGCGATCCCATGTCGCGATCGAACTGCACCGACTGCCTGACACCCCAGTAATACAGAATCAGGCAGACCACCGCCACCACCAGGAAATCCCAGCCGAACGGCAGCACCCCGATGCCGCCGAAGTGGCTGTCCCCCAGAAAGGAGAGCAAGGCCATCACCAGCAGATAGGTGATCAACCAGAGCCCATAGCGGATGGTCTTGAGATCGACCCGGCCCGCCAGGCCGTAACCAATGTAGATCAGCACGCCGATGAACAGAACGCCCAGCGTCTCGCCGGTCAGCGGCCACCGGCTCCAGAACAGCAGCAGGGAAGCCAGTACGAAGGCCAATGGACTGACCACACAGTTCAGCGGCACGCGGTAGGGACGCCTGGTGTCGGGCGAAATTTTTCGCAGGCCACCGTTGGAGACAGGGCCCATGGCGTAAGCCACCATGAACGCTACGTTGATCGACGAAATCAGCGCGCCGTACCCGCCCCCCGAGAGCAGCAGGAAGCCGACCTCGATGAGGAAGCAGATGAACAAGCCCCACCCGGGCGTACCCAGGCGCTCGTTCATCTGCAGGAAGATCGAGGGCATGCTGTTGTTCTCGGCCATCGTGTAGAGCACGCGTGGCACGGAACCCACGTTGGTGGCGTTGGGTCCGTTGGGCGAGACGATGCCGTCAAGGAAGATCAGGAAGCCAATGACGCCCAGGCCGCCTGCGATCAGGACGTTGTAGAGCGGCGCCGGCAGTTTGGACAGCGAATGCCAGTCGCCCCTGGTGACGCCGAACTGTGACAACTGGTCCCAGTGGATGCCGCCGACGAAAACCAGCGCGATCAGGACGTAGGTGACCATCGCCATGATGATGGTGCCGAACAGCGCGATCGGAATGTCGCGACCCGGGTTCTTGGCCTCGGCGCCGAAATCCAGGGCCTGGCGGAAGCCGACGTAGGCGAAAACCGTGCTCGCCGTGCCCATGAACACTCCCGAGGCGCCGTAAGGCGCGAAGCCGCCAAAGGCTGAAAAATTCTCCGGCTTGAAAAGTAAAAAGGCGCCGCCGAAGACAAAGAGCAGGATGGGAGCGTATTTCAGGCTCGTCATCCAGTTCTGGAAAATGGCCAGGTACTTCACGCCCACGTAGTTCAGCAGCCCGAGCGCGGCGAGTATGGCAATGGCAAAGAGCATGCCCAAGCCGGTCAGGTGTTGCGAGGCGTTGGTGAACCGGGGCACGTAAGCGGCGGCGTAGCGGGTGACGGCCACGGCTTCAGCGGACGGAATGATGATGTAGGAGACAAACGCCGCCCAGCCGGCGATGTGGCCAGTGAAGCTGCCGTGGGATAGTCGCGGGTACAGCGCCACCGCTCCTGCGGCGGGCCAAGCCGCGCCGAGCTCCGCATACACCATGCACACGATCAGCATGATCACGCCGGCGATGACCCACGAGATCAGGCTTGCAGGTCCCGCATCCGCCGCGACCACACTGGGCAGCAGCAGCCAGCCCGAGCCGATGACCGTACCCAGACTCATGGCGAGGAGTGAGAACCAACCCAGCTCCTTCTTGAATGCCCCAGTGGACTTTGACGTGGCAGCACTCATCGCGGAGATTTTTCCTGACAAGGACACGTGGTCCTTGTTCTTTGACGTGGGGCCAACCCCTCTCGATGACCCATATCACACCTCCAGGGTTGCGGGCCGACAGAGTTCAACCAGGCGTTCGCGTGGGTCATGCATGGCGCGCGTTCGCGCCGAGCAGCGACAACGCCTTCGCTGGACACCAGTTCAATGGAGTCGCCGGCGCGGCCGCGGCCCACGCGGTCAGGACGTCCGCATCGTGGCGACCGGCTGAAGCGGGAACCTCAGCAATTTGATGCACTGCACATTTCGGTGGGATGCTCGCTCGCCGCCTACGGTACGACGTCGAGCATAGTCAGGTGCAGCCGGCAATCACCAATGAAAAGATGGACGTTTTGCATAACTGCAGGTTGTGGACGTCTGCTCCCCGAATGGGCAGCAGGGCGTCCCCGGGTTCGTACGGCGATCCGCACTCGTGCCGTGGGTGACAACCGCGCCAACCGCCATTGACCGGTCCGGCGGCATGCCCGGTGGGGCACCGTGGGCATCACTGCTGCTGGACGACAGGCAGGTCGATATAACTGGCCTCTCCCGGCGCGTGGTAGATGCGCTGGGTCGCCTTCACGTAATCGGCTGGATTGGCGAAGAAGATGTTCTTCACATAGGTCTGGGGATTGCGGTCGTACAGCGGGAACCAGCTGGATTGGACTTGCACCATGATGCGGTGACCGGCACGGAACACGTGGTTGGCGGTGGGCAAATCGAAGCGGTATACCAACGGCTTGTTCGGTGTCAGCGCGTGCGGTTCGGAAAAGCTGGTGCGATAGCGACCACGGAAGATGTCCATGGCGATGCCCAGCTGATACCCACCGAGCTGGGGTTCGAGGGCGACCTGGTTCGGGTAGACGTCGATCAGTTTGACCACCCAGTCCGAGTCGGTGCCACTGGTGGCGGCAACCAGATGCACCTGCGGTTGACCGGCGATGGTCACTGCGTCGGTCAGCACGGCGGACTCGAAGCTGGCCACGTCGGTGCGACCGGAGAACGAACGTTGATCATCGACCAGCCAGCTCGACCAGGTCATGCCGTCGTCGTAGCCGACCGGCTGGATGGGTCGGGTTCGAAACGGCACCGGTTTGGCTGGATCGGAAACGTAGCTGGTGTCGGTGGCCTCGTTTGCGCTCGGCGCCGTGAAACCAGCCTCGCCACCGGCGTGTAGATAGAACGGTGTCGGCTTGATGGCACAGCCGCTGGGGCAACCCGCTGGCCAGGACTGCAGGTGCTGCCAGTGATTGGTGCCGGTGCGGAACGCGGTCACCGGGGCAACCGGGTTGGGCGGCGCATCGTCTTTCAGATAATGGGCCAGCAAAGGAGCCAGCACGTGCTCCATGAAATAGGTGCCGGTGTCGCTGCCGAAGCGGATCGCACCGAGGTGATTGGCCGGCTCGATCTCCTCGCCGTGGTACCACGGACCCAGCACCAGATACACCATGTTGTTGTGAGTGTCGTTGGGCTTGATCGCCTGGTACACCGCCATGGCGCCGTAGATATCCTCCTGATCCCACAGGCTGGCGACCAGCAACACCGGCACCTTCAACGGCTGTCTGGCGAGGATCTTGTCCATCGCCTGCTGCTGCCAGAAGCTGTCGTAGGCCGGGTGCCCGGTGAGCTTGTTCCAGAAGCCGAGCTGGTCCATGCCGTACGCCTTGCCCATCGCACCGGCCGAACCGTAGTGCATGTACAGGTCGTAGTCGTCGTAGTAGTTGCTCCACCACTTGGCGGTGTTGGCGCGGGTTGCCTCCTGCTCGTACACATACGAAATATTCGACTGGCGGAAGGCGCCGTGGTGGAACCAGTCGTCACCCATCCAGCCGTCGACCATCGGGTTCATCGGTACCACCACCTTGAGCGCCGGATTCGGATCGACCAAGGCGGTCAGCGGCTCGT
>JBDTKM010000075.1:0-6836 GCA_039935315.1 Rhodanobacter sp.
ACCCAGAAACAATATGCGATCGGCGAGCACGAGTGCCTCATTTACATCGTGGGTAACAAACAATACCAGTGGCCGCACGCGCGCGCACAGCCGCCGCAACAACCCGCGCAGCTGGTTGGCTGCCGGCAAGTCGAGCGACACGAACGGCTCATCCATCAACAGCAACCAAGGCTCGACCACGAACGCCCGCGCCAGCGCGGTGCGACGCTGCATGCCGCCGGAAAGCTGGCCCGGCCAGGCATCTCCGCAGGTGCCCAGTCCGACCTCGTCGAGCAAGTTGTCCGCACGCGAAACATAGCTGCCATCGCACGCCAGACGCTCGGCTTCCGCCAGCCGCACGTTGTCGCCGACCGTGAGCCAGGGCATCAGCCGCGGCTCCTGGAATACCATGCCCAGACCGGGCGGCGACTGCCCGCGCTCGGCCAGAGGCACTCCGTCGTAGAGAATCGCACCCTTATAGTCGGCGTCCAGACCGGCAACCATGCTCAGCAGTGTGGTCTTGCCCACGCCAGACGGCCCGACGATGGCGACAAACTCACCTGCGGTGATGGTGACGTCGATATCGGCCAGCACCAGCACCCCGTCGAAACGCTTTTCGATGACATGAATGTTCAGCCCTTTCATCCGCGCCACCGCATCACGTGTTGTTCGAGAGGCCGCATCACACCGGCTTCGATGGCCATGACGACGGCAGCGAATGCCAAGGTGTACGCCAGAATGCTGGTGATGTCGAAAAACTGGAAAAACACTGACAACTCAAAGCCGACTCCGTTGCTTTGTCCAAGCAATTCGGCAACCAGCACGATCTTCCAGATCAGCGCCAGGCCGTTGCGGGCAGCGGCGATAAGGTATGGGGAGAGCTGCGGCAGGATCACCCGATACAACGTCACGGTACGCGGGACGTGATACACCTGCGCCACCGCCAGCAAACGCGCGTCGAGCGCCCGCGTACCTTCGCGCGTTGTCACGACGACAACCGGGATCTTGTTGAGCGCCACGGCCACGATCACGGCGGCTTCGGTGAGCCCGAGCCACAGGTAGCACAGGATGATGATGACCAGCGCCGGGATGTTGAGCGCAAGCACCAGCGGGCCATCCAGCAACAGGTTGAGCTTGCGCGAACGGCCCATCATGAAGCCAACCACGGTACCTATGGTCATCGCCACGACGAACGCAGCGGCCACCCGCGCCAGCGTGATCCCCAACTCCAGCGGAAGCTGGCCGCTGCGGGTGTAGCGATACACCGCGGCCAGCACCGCGACGGGTGTTGGCAGCATGTTGCTGCCCGTGAGTCGTGCTGCAATTTCCCAAACCGCCAACAGGCCGATCAGAGACGCGCTCCGCCACAGCCAGCTGCGCCCCAACGATAATCGAGGCCTGCGCCATGCTGTCCGCGCCAACGAGCGCGGCTCCCTTCTGCCGAAGGTTCGGGGTAGTTCACCCGGGCCATGGCGCCGACGGATAAACCTCATGGCCGACGAAATCCACTCCAAAACACATCCGGTGGCAACTCACTCATCCCACCGGTGAGCTGGCCGTGGCTTTCCTGGGCAACCAGACGGAACAGTTGTTCGGCGGCGCGGATTTGGGGTGGACCGAACTGGTCGACGATGCCGTCCCGGTAACCCTGGCGAATCGCGGCGAACACGGCTGCGTTTTCCGGTTTGACCTTGCTCCGCAGCGGCTGCCAAGCCGCATCCGAGTGGGCCAGCACCTGCTTGGCGTCATACGTGGCGGCGATGAAGGCCCGCAAGACGTCGCCGTGGGTTTGCGCCCAACGTTGCGGAAATACCCAGCCCAGCAGCGGCGGTACGGTCTTCACACCCAAGGCCTTCAGCATCTGCTCCACCGTGATCACCGGCTGCATCCCTTGGGCGAGGAGGCGGGCACTGTATTGCCAGAAGTTGATTGCCGCCGGCAGCCCGCCGGCCAGCACCATATGATTGATCAACGGCGCTGCGGCAAACTGTGGCCTCGCGGCCGACATCAGGTCGATGCCGTACTCCTTGCGCGCGTACGCGCGCGCGATCAACCAGCTCTTGTCCACCGGACCGCCGGCGACACCGACTCGTTTGCCTTTGAGATCGGCGAGCGACTTGATCCCCGCCGCCGGATTGGCGATGACGGCGCCCACTGCCTTCGAATACGGAACAAACTGGTAGTCCTGGCCGTGGGATCGCAGCGTCGCGACCCAGAACCAATCCGAGACGATCAGGTCGACCTTGCCGCTCAGCAGGGCCACCTTCATGGCGTTTTCAGACGCCAGCGGCACCACCTCCAACCGGATGCCGTGTTTGCGTGCCAGACCCAGCCTCTGGACCGTATCGATTTCCCAATCGACGGAGCCGAACGCGAGCACCCCAACCCGCAGTTCGGGGGCTTCGTGCGCGACCGCTGCGCGTGCCGCCGTACTTGGCATCATCGCGAGGAGCACGGCAAAAATCAGCGCAGAAAAAACGCGCGTGATGAAACCACTCGACGCCATGTTTACTCCCGCCTGCCAGCCCTTCATGTAACCACCTTCCCTACCCATCCCGACGAATCATCCTGGACTCTCGATCCACCTAAATCTGATCTTCTGGCAGCGTAGCTGACCGTGCAGGCCGGAGCGAGAGCTGGGCGTCTTGCACGGGTTCCGAAGCATCACTCCGTGCACGGCTGCATCGATGGATATCCAGCCGACGAAAGTTCGAATCAAGTTCAACGTGGGCCGCCGAACTGTCGGGCGAAAGTCAGGGCGGGACATCTGATCGCAGCAATGCCATGGGGCGGTCCAACGCGGAGACTCGCGGCTCCGCCCGGACCAGCACCCACAGACCGGGGAGAGCCACAAAGTCGAACGCACGCGGCGCGCCGGACGGTAGTTGGCCGGCGCTACGGCAACTACAACACACCACCCGTCAAATCCGGATCCGGTATCAGATTCACGACAAAAACGGGATCTCACCAACCCCAGACCTGGGCAGACCTATCCCGCGGTATCGGCAAGGTTCACCCTGCCGCCATCGACCAGTACCGCGTCTACCGCGTAACTGACGCTGGCGAACCATGCCGTCCGGGTATCGGGGTCACCGCGCGCTCGAAGCATCCCACGGTGCAGAAGTGCTGGTCCCACACACCTTGGTCACCGCGTGTTGCTCGGCGAACCACGCTCCGCCATTTGCGCCAGACGTTTGGAGCGATAGCGGTGCGCCTACCATGCTTGTCTGGTTCTTCATGTTCATCGACTTGATCCAGGTGATGATTTTCCAGAGTTCGCCCGCTTTGGTTACGGTCGTGCCGCCCTGCTGGGGCATCAAGGCAGGAGTCTCCTGGTTGACTCTCGAGTAACCCGCTTCCTGCAGCTTCTTGCTTCCCAGTGAAACGAGCCGGAACAAGGTGTCGTCGCTGGGGCCGTAAATCCATACACCGTTGTTGAGTGGCGGGCACATACCCCCGCCGCCGTTGCCACCGTGGCAGGCATTGCAACCGTGATTGAGAAATTGCTGGTGACCCTCGGCGGCGACGGTGATATTCGCCGGATCGTAGGGATTCTTCAACGAACCCTTCGGAGCCTTCGTGACCACGTCCACCGGATTTTCATCGTATCCCTTTATATCCTTTACGACTTCTTTCTTGGGAATCGCGTTCGTCCACGTCCCGTCCGCGACTTTTTGCTGCAAATCCAGAAATTCGACGCGATCCAGCTGACCGTCACCGTTCTCATCGGCGGCTTTGAAGTTCAGGTTCGGCATGGCGGCCATGGCTTCCTTTTCGGTCACCATTCCGGCATGGCTCGTGTCCATCGCCTCATACGTCGCCGGCACATGGACGCTTTGGGCGCTGGCCGGAGCAGCCGTCGAACTGGCCGGACTATCATTGGCGAGCGCCAAGCCGATACCGGACACCGCAACGGAAATGGCAACGGCGGCAACAGCGGTGAAGCCATACACAGTCTTGTTGAACATTTGAGACTCCTTCGTATACCAATTAAGAATCAACCATCTTCTAGTGGTGGTGCCGCACCACCGTAGCGAGGCAACCGCTCAGGGCACGACCGCAATGCCCCATGGCAAGCGACCGACGCGTACAGAAACCTCGGGTTTGAGCGATTTGACGTCAACCACCGTGACATCGTTGGTGAAGCCGTTGACGGTATAAAGCTTCGAACCGTCGGGAGATAGCGCCATGTGCCAAGGCCGTTGTCCCACGACGATGTAGTCGCTCACTTTGTATGTCTTGGTGTCAACGACGGCAACGTGGTTCGCGGGCCCGAGCGCGACAAACGCTTTCGTGCCGTCCATCGACATCGTGATACCGACCGGCTGGATGAACTCGGCACGCATCCCGGGGATCGCAAAGTTGATCGTCTGCACGACTTGGTGAGTACTCACATCAATGACCGATACCGTGCCACCGACCTCCGAGGACGCCCAGACGTAGCGGCCGTCGGGTGTGAACGTGACCACTCGCGGACGCGTCCCCACCAACACGGTAGCGGCCAATTTCAGCGTCTTGTTATCGATGAAATGCACAAGGCTGCTGCCTTCGGCCGTCGCCACCGTGATCTGGTTGTCCGGGCTGACGCGCATGCCCTCGGGTTCGGAGCCAACGGGAATCTCCGCAAGCAGTTTTCCGGTCTCCGCGTTCAGCACGGTGACCTGCGCGTTGTTCTCGTTGGCGATGTAGATCCGGTTGCCATCATTGCCCACCGCCATCAATTCCGGGTCCGCACCCGACGGTAGATGACGTGTCACCGCGAGCTTGGCTACATCGATGACATCGATTCGGTTGCTGTCACCCACGGCCACGTATACCCATTTGCCGTGTGGCCCTGCCACAATGCCGCGCGGCCGCTGGCCCGTGGGTATGGTCTTGATCGTCTTCAGCGTGTTGCTGTCCAGCACCGTCACACTATTGCCGCGCTCGTTGCTGACAAACAGCGTCGCGGACCACGCGGGTGGCGCAGCAAATACCAGCAGCAGGAAGCCCATCGCGGCAACCCGCGTATGTCGCCCATGGTGGTTGACTGTCTTCATTTCGAGAACTTGCACAGGCTTTGGGGTTCGTCATAGCCCAAGGTATCGGTATTGTAGTTTGGGTGCAAAAAACCCGGTTGTGGCGAGATCGACACCAGGGATAGCGGGTCCATCAGCAGGATCGGCTGACGCAACTGGTTATCCCACGGGCGGAAGTTCATGCCCTCGCCCTTGTACCCGGCGAGCTTGAGGTTGTCCGAGCTGATGTACTTCCGGATCGTGTCGACATTGTTTGCCTTGCCTTGCTGCACGGCCGTCTCCAACAGATGGGCCGCAAGCCAGCCCTCGTAGTCCCGCACGGTGATCTCACGATGCGCAAGTTTCAGGAAATCGTCATGCAGAGTCTGCGCAGCGTAGGACTCGTACGCCGCGCCCCAAGCCGTCGCCACCAAGCCGTCCGTGCCCACGACCGGTCGCGGATCGGTGGTCCGATATTGCAGGTAGAGCCCGAATGAATTGCTCTTGTCGGCCACGAAGGCGACGTCATAATCCGGCACGCCGCGCGTCAGCATCGGCATTTGCGTCTGGATCTCCTGGTAACCGGTATCCACGCGGCGCGCGCCGGTTTCGAGCTCGTACGCGCGCTCGGTCACGATCTTCGCACCATAGAGCTTGGCGGAACGCTTGATGTCGTTGGCATACTCGATGTCGGCCGGGTGTTTGCCGCGCACGAGAAACCACCGCGTCCACTTCTTCCACACGAGGTACTGCGCCAATGCATCGGTCAGCATCGCGTCGCTCGGAATCAGGTGGAAAACACCGAGGCGACACTGGGTTTGGCGCAGCACGTCGTCTCGCGCGCGAATATTCAGGATGATCGCGTCTTTCGCTTGCGGCAAATCTGCGACCGCGAGCAAATCCGGGGCTTTCAAGTCAGCGATGATGAGGTGCTGGCCAGATGCCAGCAATTTCTTTGCCGCCGCGACCACGTCGCCATCTTGCGGCACCATCGTCTCATCCAGGACAAACTTCAGCCCCAGGAATTTTCCCGCCAGGTTGTTGTAGCTGGTTCCAAGGCGTACACCTGCCAGACCTTCGTCAGCAATGACGGCGGGTTTCAGCAGGGATAATGGCGCGGGCTCCCGGTATTCCTTGCCCAGATACGCGTAATGCGTGACGACTTCGTTGCTTTTTACCGTGCTGCCGTTCGCGCCTTGCGGACCAGCTGGTGTCGCTGATGTTGTCGCAGCGACCGTCAATGCAAGCAAGGCCGCGACGCTGGCGGCGATAGCCAGCTTCATCACAGCGGCTGCACCGCGGCACCGCTCGAACCTTGCGTGGGCGCGAAACGGGTCATCACCTTGAGGGTCTGTATGGCCGCATCGCTGCCGTTCTCGTTGGCGATATCGAGCGCGGTTTTGCCGTCATCGTCACGAGCATCGACTCTCGCCCCGGCCTGGATCAGCAAACCAATCAGGGGCGCGTTGTCGTGCCCGGCCGCGACCATCAGGGCCGTAAGTCCGCCCTTGCTCCTGGCGTTTGCGTCAGCACCCTTGCTGACCAACAACTTGCTGACCTCTTCCGGGGCAACCCCATCGCTCAGGTACAAGCCGCCGTCGACCGGAACATTGCCGCTCAGCTCCGCCCCGAGATGCGTCGCCACGATCATCAATGGCGTCAGGCGATTGGCGCCGCACGGGACGTTGGGCGAGGCCCCGGCCTTGATCAGCGCCGTGGCGGCCAGGAAACTGCGGTTGTCGAGCGCGATACAGAGCGGGGTCAATCCCTTGGGATTCCTCACGGTCAGGCTGGCGCCGTGTTGCAGCAGTGCATCCACCGACGGTACGTGATCGCGGTAAGCCGCCTCCATCAGCGGCG
>JBDTKM010000076.1:0-7733 GCA_039935315.1 Rhodanobacter sp.
ACCGCCAGCGCAATCTCCCTGCTGACATCATGGTCGTCGACTGGTTCCACTACACCAAGATGGGCCAGATGGACATGGACCCGAAGTACTGGCCTGACCCCATCGGCATGAACAAGAAGCTGCACTCGCTCGGCTTCCAGACCATGATCAGCATCTGGCCGCGCTTCGTGCCCGAAGACCGCTTCTACAGCACCCTTCTGAAAAACGGCTGGTTTGAACACCTCGCCGACGGCACCCCCACCGATGGATTGCCCTACGACAAGGCCGGATCGGACATCGACGCCACCAACCCCGCCGCCGCCCAGTGGTTCTGGAACATCGTCTACCAGAACTTCTACAAGAAGGGGTTCGACGCCTTCTGGGCCGACGAAACCGAGCCGGACCTCACCCCCAACGGCAGCTACTTCCACATTGGACCCGGCACCCAGTACTTCAACGTCTACCCCTATTTTGAGACCAGGGCTTTCTACGACGGCTTCCGCAAAGACACCGACCGCCGCGCGCTTGTCCTCGCCCGTGACGCCTACCTCGGTACCCAGCACAACGGAGCCACGATCTGGTCCTCCGACGTTTACCCCACCTGGGACACGCTCCGCCGCCAGATTCCCACCGGCCTCAATGTCACTGCTTCCGGCATCCCCTACTGGGGCAACGACATCGGCGGCTGGCAATCCCTGCCTGACATGCGTCCCTCTCAGCGGCCTGAACTGCTCAGTCCCGCCGGCTCCCGCAACGATCTGCACGGAAACACCGACTACCCCGAGCTCTACGTTCGCTGGTTTGAGTACGGCGCCTTTGAGCCGACCTTCCGCACCCACGGCAGCCGCGAGCACAACACGGTCTGGTCATTTGGCGACGCCGCCACACCAATCCTCGAGAAGTACCTCCGCCTGCGCTACGCCCTCATGCCCTACATCTACTCGCTGGGCTGGAGCACGCATCAGACCGGCGCGCCCTTCATGCGCGCGCTGTTCATGGACTTCCCCAACGACCCCGTCGCCGCCGAGCAGCGCTACGAGTACATGTTCGGACCCGCTTTTCTGGTCGCGCCGGTCTACACGCAGGGCATGACCACTCGCGAGGTCTACCTGCCCGCCGGTGCCGACTGGTACAACTACTGGACCCACGAGTTCTTCCACGGCGGCCAGACCATCACCGTCCAGGCCCCGATCCAGACGCTCCCGCTCTTCGTTCGCGCCGGGTCCATCCTGCCCATCGGAACCACGATCCTCAGCACGGCCACGCCGCAGAAGCTCGAAAAAATCGAGATCTTCGCCGGAGCCGACGCCCACTTCACCGTCTACAACGACGACGGGCTCAGCTACGACTACGAGAAAGGCGACTACCACCTCACCCAGCTCAACTGGGACCAGGCCACGCATAAATTCTCATGGTCGGGCAAGAAAGACTGGAGCATCCCCGAGTCGAAGCTCGTCACCGTGATCGGAAATTAGATGCCGGTGAGGAAAATCTGCTGAAGCGGATCGAGCAAGGCCGCTACGAAACGGCGAATGGCATGCCATTCGCGAATGGAACGGCGACCAGACCGATTGGGGCCTGAATTTCAACAGCCAGCCGCAAGTGTTGCGTCAAGCTGGCCACCTACTGAAGGATTTGCATCGATGCGCTTGAAAACCCTGAGCCTGACCCTGCTGGCCTGCCTCGGCGCGAGCTCCGCCCGGGCGGCAGTGCCGGCCCCGTCGACTCCAGCGGCGGATTCGCCCGCCGTCGAGCAGCGCGTTGATGCGCTGCTCGGCACCTTGACGCTGGCGCAGAAGGTCGATCTGCTGGGCGGCAGCGACGGCTTCTATATCCGCGCCGAGCCGACGCTCGGCCTGCCGGCCCAGCGCATGTCCGACGGCCCGTTCGGCGTGCGCGCGGTGGGGCCCTCCACCGCTTATGCCGCAGGCATCGGACTGGCCGCCTCGTGGGATCCGGCGCTGGCGCAACGCGTGGGCGAAGCGATGGGTCGCGATGCGCGCGCGCGCGGCGTCCACTTCATCCTCGGGCCCGGCGTGAACATCTATCGCTCGCCGCTGGATGGCCGCAACATGGAGTTCTATGGCGAGGATCCGCTGCTCGCCGGCAGCATGGCCGTCGGTCTGATCGATGGCGTGCAGAGCCAGGGCGTGGTGGCCACGATCAAGCACTTCGTCGCCAACAATTCCGAATACGATCGCCGTCACCTGGATGAGCTCATCGACGAGCGCACGCTGCGCGAGATCTATCTGCCGGCCTTCGAGATGGCGGTGAAGGAGGCGCACGTTGGTGCGGTGATGGGCAGCTACAACCTGGTCAACGGCGACTACCTGACCGAGAACCGCGCGATCAGCTACGACATCCTGAAGAAGGAGTGGGGCTTCAAGGGCATCTTCATGTCCGACTGGGGCGCGACCCACGATGGCATCAAGGCTTTCAACGCGGGCCTCGACCTGGAAATGCCCTCCGCCGACGCGATGACGCCGTCACTGCTGCTGCCGGCGCTCAAGGACGGCAAGCTGTCCGTCGACATGCTCAATGACAAGGTCCGCCGCATCCTGCGCACGGCGGTGCGCTTCGGCTTCCTTGACCGGCCGCAGCAGCAGCTGTCGCTGCCGCTGGACAGTCCCGCGAATGACGCGATAGCGCTGCAGTCGGCGCGCGAGGCGCTGGTGCTGCTGAAGAACGACCATCACTTGCTGCCGCTCGATGCGTCGAAGTTGAAGACGATCGCCGTGATCGGCCCGAATGCCTGGCCGGCGATCGCCAGTGCCGGCGGCAGCTCGCATGTCGACACTTTCCACGCGCAAGGCGTGCTGGGTGGCATCACCGACTACCTGGGTGAGAAGGTGCGCGTGCTGTACAGCCGCGGTATGCCGTCCGCCGACGAGGTATTCAAGCAGTCCGCCTTCGTCAGTCCGGCGGGCAAGCCGGGGCTGCTGCAGCAGACCTTCGCCAACGGCGGGTTCGAGGGTAGCCCGACGGAGACCGCGGTGGTCGAGCATGTCGACCAGTGGAAACCGGAGCTGTGGACCCCGTCGGCCAAAGAGCGCAGCAGCATCCGCTGGAGCGGGCGTTTCGTGCCGGCGAAGAGCGGCAAATATCTGTTCCTCACCGCCGCCGCCAGCGAGGACACCTATCAACTGTATGTCGACGGCAAGCAGCTCATCGGCCAGCCCAAGCGTGAAGGTCAGGCGCCGCTGTACGCCACGCTCGATCTGGTCGCCGGCAAGCCAGTGACGATCCGCCTCGACTACCGCCCCGACGTCAGCTACAGCCGCATGGGCCTGGGCGCGATCGCGCTCGCCGACCTGATCTCGCCGGATGCAAAGAAAATGGCCGCGATGGCCGACGCCGCCGTGGTCGCGGTTGGCTACGATCCCAGTTCCGAAAGCGAGGCCTACGACCGCACCTTCCAGCTGCCGTGGGGGCAGGAGGCGCTGATCGAGGCGGTGGCGGCAGCCAATCCCAGGACCGTGGTGACGGTGACCTCGGGCGGCGCGTACGCGACAGACAACTGGCTGCCCAAGGTGCCCGCACTGCTGCAGAACTGGTATCCCGGGCAGCAAGGCGGCCGTGCGATTGCGGAAGTGCTGTTCGGCGCCCGCTCGCCGGAAGGTCGTCTGCCGATCAGCTTCGACCGCGAGTGGCAGAACAACCCGGCCTATCCGTTCTACGACGCGCCACCGCACGCGCCCGGCACCAACCCGACCGTGAAGTACGGCGAGGGGGTGTTCCTCGGCTACCGCTGGTACACCACGTATCCGCACAAACCGCAGCCGCTGTTCGCGTTCGGCTACGGTCTGTCCTACACCACGTTCAAGTTCAGCCAATTGCACGTGGCCCCGTCGCGCGCGACGCCCGACGGGACCGTCAGCGTGTCGTTCGACGTGACCAATACCGGCCCGCGTCAGGGCGCCGCGGTGGCGCAGGTATACGTCGGTGACCCGTCGGCGACCGTGGCACGGCCGGCGCGTGAACTGAAGGCCTTCCGCAAGCTGCGCCTGGCGCCGGGGCAGACCACGCACGTCACGCTGAAGCTCGATCGTCGCGCGTTCGCCTGGTACGACGTCAAGCGGCACGCATGGCAGGTCGATCCGGGCCGCTTCATCGTGTACGTCGGTGATGCCTCCAACCACACGCCGCTATCGGCTGATCTCACGATGGGGAACTGAAAATGTCACGCATGCCAGGCAATGTCTGTGCGGCGCTGCTGGTGATCGGGCTATCAGCTGGTTGCAGCGGCAAGGCCGCTACACCAGCCCCCAGCGCGGCCACCGCCGTGACGCCGACGAAGGCGAGTTTCCACAAGCTCGCCGATGGCGTGATCGTCGATGTCGCCGGTACGACCAGCAAGGTTCGCCTGCAAGTGGTCGACGAGCGCATCATCCACGTCACCGCGATTCCTGCCGGCGGTTTCGATTTGCCGGCGAGCTTGATGGCGGTGAAGACCGGCGGCGATACGCGCTTCAGCGTCGACAGCGATGCCGGGCACCTGAACCTGAAGACGGCGCAGCTCACCGCGCAAGTGACCATCGCCACTGGCGCGGTGCAGTTCTTCGGCAAGGACGGCCAGCTGATCCTGGCCGAGCAGCCGCACGGTCGCACGTTCACCCCGGTGACCGTGCAGAAGCAGGCTTTCTACGCCGTGCGCCAGCAGTTTGCCTCGCCCGATGACGAGGCGTTCTACGGCCTGGGCCAGCACCAGCAGGGCACCATGAACTACAAGGGCAAGGACGTCGAGCTGGCCCAGCACAACATGGACATCGCCATCCCGTTCGTGGTCTCCAGCCGCCACTACGGCTTGCTGTGGGACAACAATTCGATCACCCGCTTCGGCGATCCACGGCCGTACCAGATGCTCGACAAGCAGCTGCACCTGTTCGATGCCGACGGCAAGCCCGGGGGATTCACCGCGAACTACTACCTCGACGGCAAACTCAAGCTCAGCCGCATCGAGTCCGAGCTGAACTACCAGTACAACAAGGATCTCAAACGCTGGCCGGCATCATTGCAGGATAGCAAGGGCGTCACCGGTGGCCCCGGCCAGACGGTGGAGTGGAAGGGTGAGGTGTCATCCGAGATCGCCGGCCGGCACAAGTTCCGCCTGTACGCCAGCGGCTATTTCAAGCTGTACGTGGACAACAAGCTGGTGCTGGATGACTGGCGCCAGAACTGGAATCCCTGGTACCGCGATTTCTTCGTGCAGATGAAGCCCGGGGAAAAGCACGCGATCCGCATCGAATGGACGCCGCAGTCGGGCTACATCGCACTCGATCACCAGAATCCGCTGCCCGCGACCGAGCAGAACGAGCTCTCGCTGTTCTCCGAGCTCGGTCACGCGGTCGACTACTATTTCATCGACGGTGCGAACCTGGACGACGTCATTGCCGGCTACCGCGAGGTCACCGGCAAGGCGGTGATGCTGCCGCGCTGGGCCTACGGCTTCTGGCAGAGCCGCGACCACTACGAGACGCAGGAACAGCTGCTCGACACCGTGGCGCGTTACCGCAAGCTGGGCCTGCCGCTGGACAACATCGTGCAGGACTGGCGTTACTGGAAGGACGACGCGTGGGGCTCGCACCAGTTCGACACGTCGCGCTATCCCGATGCGAAGGCGATGATCGCCAAGGTACATGCCGAGCACGCGCACTTCATGATTTCGGTCTGGCCCAAGTTCTACCCGACCACCAAGAACTACCAGGAGCTGGAAGCGGGCGGCCACATCTATCAGCACAGCATCGAGGAAGGGGTCAAAGACTGGGTCGGTCCCGGCTACCTGAGCTCGTTCTATGACCCGTATTCGAGCCAGGCGCGCGAGATCTACTGGCGCCAGATGCGCGAGAACCTGGGCGACCTCGGCGTCGATGCCTGGTGGCTGGATGCCACCGAACCGGACGTCGTCTCCAACACCAGCATCGCCGAGCGCGAGTTGCTGATGGGGCCGACCGCGCTGGGTCCGAGCGCGGCATTCTTCAACAGCTATCCGTTGATGACCACCAGCGCGGTGTATCAGGGCAGCCGCAAGGCCTACCCGGACAAGCGCGTGTTCATCCTGACCCGTTCGGCCTTCGCCGGGCAGCAGCGCAACGCTGCAGCCAGCTGGAGTGGCGACGTGGTGGCGCGCTGGAGCAACCTGCGCGACCAGATCTCCGCCGGCATCAACTTCTCGTTGTCGGGTATTCCCAACTGGACCACCGACATCGGCGGCTACGCCGTCGAAGACCGCTACATGAAGCCGGACGCGAAGAGCCTGTCCGAGTGGCGCGAGCTCAATCTGCGCTGGTTCCAGTTCGGCGCATTCAGCCCGATCTTCCGTTCGCACGGGCAGGGCGTGGATCGCGAGATCTACAACCTCGCGCCGGTGGGTTCGGACGTCTACAACGCGCTGGCCTGGTACGACCAATTGCGCTATCGGCTGATGCCGTACACCTACACGCTGGCGGCCAACACCTGGTTCAAGGACGGCACCATCATGCGCGGCCTGGTGATGGATTTTCCGAACGATGCCAAGGTACGCGACATCGACGATGAGTACATGTTCGGGCCGGACTTCCTGGTGGCGCCGGTGACTGCCTACGAGGCGCGCAGCCGCGCGGTCTACCTGCCGGCGGGCAGCGACTGGTACGACTTCAACAGCGGCAAGCAGTACGCCGGCGGGCAGACCCTCCAGGCGCCGGCGCCACTGGCGCGGATGCCGCTGTTCGTGCGCGCGGGCGCGATCGTGCCCACCGGTCCGGCCGAGCAGTACACCGGTGAAAAGCCCGACGCGCCGATCACCTTGCTGATCTATACCGGCGCCAACGGCCACTTCTCGCTGTACGAGGACGCGGGTACCACCTACGGCTACGAGCAAGGCCACTACGCGCGCATTCCGATGAGCTACGACGATGCCGCCGGCGCGCTGACCCTGGGCAAGCGCGAGGGCGATGGCCAGGGCGCGCCGGCAAAACGGGAGTTCATCATCCGCCGCATCAATCCAGCGCACCCGGACGCCGATGCATTGAATGGCATTCACGACCAACACGTCGAGTACGACGGCAACGAGCTGAAGGTGTCGCGCTGAGAGGTTGTGAACTTTTCAACCTCTCAGGCTGGCCAGGGACGGCCGGTCGCGAATCGGTCACGCAAGCGACTGATTCGCGTGAGCGAGTCTGGGCATGCACCGGACTCGCGATAGAAGGAAACCACAGGAAGTGGTTTTCTTCACAAGCTCTGAGTGGCAGCGAAGCAACGATCACATGGGAGGAGCGACATGCAGCATCGGGTATTGAAATGGGCGTTCCTCGGATCGGTGTGTGCGTTCGCGACTTGCGCGATGGCTGCCAGTGGATCGGGCCATCGCACATGGGTGGACGCCTGGGCGGCGTCACCGGATCCCGCCGGCCCGGCCCTGGATGCACAGACGGTGCGGCAGGTCGTGCGGGCGAGCATCGGCGGCTCGGCGGTGCGCGTGCGGCTGTCCAACCTGTTCGGCAACGCGGCTGTAACATTGGGCCCGGTGCGCATGGCGCTGAGCGCCGGTGGAGGGGATACCGTGCCTGGCAGTGATCACACGCTGCTGTTCGACGGCAAGCCCACCGTCACCATCGCCCAGGGCGCAAGCGTGCTGAGCGATCCGGTGAAGATGGATGTGAGGGCGCTGCAATCGCTGGCAGTGAGCATCTACGCGCCGGCTGCTGCGCAATATCATGCATCAACCATCCACAGCGCCGGCTTTGCCACCGCGTACATCCCCGAAATTGGCGATGCCA
>JBDTKM010000077.1:0-8655 GCA_039935315.1 Rhodanobacter sp.
CGTTGATCTCGGGCTGAGCCGGGCGGCGGTCAGTGACCGCCGCGCAGCGGTCACTTGGCGGCGGGAGCGCCGTCGTTGCGCGGGCCACGGCCATGCTCGCGGGCACCTTCGCGGCGCGGGGCGGGCTTGCGCGGGGCAGCGTCGCGGCGCGGGCGGTCGATCTTCGCCACCGGATTGCCTTCCTCGTCCAGTTCGACGAAGTCGTTGCCGTCACCCTGGGCGGCGGCGGGCGCGGCGGCCTTGCCTTCCAGGATGGAGTCGGCAGCGGCGCGGGCGTAAAGCTGGATCGCGCGGATCGCGTCGTCGTTGCCCGGGATGGCGTAGTCGACCAGTTCCGGGTTGTAGTTGGTGTCGACCACGGCGATGACCGGAATGCCAAGCTTCTTGGCTTCCTGCACGGCGATGTTTTCGTGCCCGATATCGATCACGAACAGCGCATCGGGCAGCCGGTTCATGTCCTTGATGCCGCCCAACGAGGACTGCAGCTTGTCGCGCTCGCGCCGACGGGACAGCACTTCGTGTTTGACCAGCTTGTCGAAGCTGCCGTCGGTTTCCGCCGCTTCCAGCTCCTTCAGGCGCGAAACGGACTGTTTCACGGTGCGGAAGTTGGTCAGCATGCCGCCGAGCCAGCGTGAGGTGACGAACGGCATGCCGGCGCGCGCAGCCTCTTCGGCCAGCGGCTCACGGGCCGAACGCTTGGTGCCGACGAACAAAACGGTGCCGCGCTTCTGCGCCAGGCCCGACAGGAAGTTCATCGCGTCGGTAAACAGCGGCAGGGTTTTTTCAAGGTTGATGATGTGGATCTTGCCGCGTGCGCCGAAGATATACGGCGCCATCTTGGGGTTCCAGTAACGAGTCTGGTGACCGAAATGGACGCCCGCCTCGAGCATTTGACGCATGGTGACTTGAGCCATGGTGTAACTCCAATTGTCGGTTCCGGGTTGCGGAACCTTGGGGGTTGGGACCTCCACGCATCCCCGGCTTCGACCGCGACAGGCCCGGCGCAGTGATGAACTGCTGGTGGTGGGCGAGACGCGGCACCCCGAAGGCGGTGCCGATGCGTGTGTGGCGTTGGTTTGGGGTGTTGTAGCGCAGGGCGTTACAATCCCGGTTCGCTTTGCGCTGGCGGGTCGTCGATGAGACGATGTCAGATCAGCAAAACTCCGAAATTGTAACCGGTTCGCCGGTAGCGCGGCAAGTCGCTAGGATTCCAAAGGATCCTGCCGCCATATGAGTGAAGTTCATGGCTATTACCCTGAAATCCCCCGAAGACCTTGACGGCATGCGTGTTGCCGGCAAATTGGCTGCCGAAGTGCTGGCGATGCTGAAGGAGTACGTCAAGCCCGGTGTCACCACCGAGGAACTGGACCGCCGCGCGTACGAGCATATCGTCAATGTGCAGAAGGCGATTCCTGCCAACGTGGGCTACCACGGCTTCCCCAAGACGCTGTGCACCTCCGTCAATCAGGTGATCTGCCACGGCATCCCGAACGAGGGCAAGGTGCTCAAGGACGGTGACATCGTCAATCTCGACATCACCGTGATCAAGGACGGCTGGCACGGCGACACCAGCCGCATGTACGTTGCGGGCACGCCATCGGTGCTGGCCAAGCGACTGGTCGACACCACGTTCGAGGCCATGATGTGTGGGATCCGGGCGGTGCGTCCGGGTGCGACCCTGGGCGATGTGGGTTACGCGATTCAGCATCATGCCGAGGCAGCCGGGTTCTCGGTGGTCCGTGAGTACTGCGGGCATGGTATCGGCAAGATCTATCATGACGAACCGCAAGTGCTGCACTACGGCAAGCCCGGCACCGGCCTCGAGCTCAAGCAAGGCATGACCTTCACGGTTGAGCCGATGATCAATGCCGGCAAGCCGCAAACCCGCCAAATGCCGGACGGCTGGACCGTGGTGACGAAGGATCATTCGCTGTCAGCGCAATGGGAGCACACCCTGGTGGTGACTGACGACGGCTTCGAGATCCTCACGCCATGGCCGGACGCCTGAGTCGGCGCCCGCGCGCAGGAGCTCGCCGGCCGGCGATCCTGCCAGCTGTTGCGAATTCCGAATTCCGACTCCCGGGCAAGGCGATCGCCCGCGGGCGCCCCCTCGCCGATACAGGCCTCTGACCCCATGTCGCCAGCACCCGCCGCCGTTGCCTTGCCACCGCTGCCGCGGCTACCGGTGGCGGTGCCGCGGTCTGGCGTGTCGACTGATGCGCGCCGCGCATTGCGGCAATTGCTGGGTGACGTCGATCGGGCGCTGGCCGTGGCGTTCCAGGCTGGCTTCGATGCCGGCGAGCTGGCGCGGCGACGTGGCGATGCGGTGGCGGCGGTGGTCGCCCACGTGTGGACGGCTTGTCTGGGCGAAGTAACCGGGGCGGCGTTGTTTGCCGTGGGCGGGTTCGGACGAGGCCTGTTGTTTCCGTTTTCGGATGTGGATCTGCTGGCGCTGGTGACCGCGCCGGCCCCGGCGCGGCTGCGCGCGCTGGAGCAGTTCTTCGCTACCTTGTGGGACATCGGTCTGAAAGTCGGCAACGCCGTGCGCGAGCCCACTCAATGCCGGGCGCTGGCCGAACACGATGCCACTGTATTCACCAGCCTGCTGGACGCTCGCCGGCTGGCGGGCGCCCCGGATTTCGACGCAACACTGCGTGCCATCGTCGACGATCCGGCGCTGTGGCCGCCGCGCGAGTATCTGGCGGCGCGCTGCGCCGAGCGCAGTGCACGGCATGCTCGCTACGACAACACCGCCTACAACCTGGAACCGAACCTCAAGGATGGTCCCGGCGGTTTGCGCACGCTCGACTCGCTGCGCTGGATGGGGCGGCGCCTTGCGCAGGCGAACGGCCTTTCCGAAATGGTGGCCGAGGGTCTGCTCGATCCGGCCGAGCAAGCCCAACTGGAACGGGCCGAGACGACCTTGCGTCGCTATCGTTATGCGCTGCATCTGGAGGCAGGTCGACCCGAGGAGCGATTGCTGTTCGACTACCAGCAAGGGCTGGCGGCACGGCTGGGTTTCGAGGACGAACACGCCAAAAACCTGGGGGTCGAGCAGTTCATGCAGGGCTACTACCGGGCCGCCAGCCAGGTCGATCGGCTTGGCGTGCAGGTGGCCGAGCGCTTCGAGGAAATGCTGGAGCCGCCTGGCCAGGAGCAATCGATCGGTGCCGATTTCGTGCGCTATGGCGCGCGCCTGGCGGCACGCGATCCGGATTTATTCATGCGCCGGCCGGCCGCGCTGGTGGAGATCTTCAGCGCCCGGCTGGATCAAGCCGGCGTGCGGGGCTTCAGTGCCGACACCATGCGACGGATCCATCAGGCCACCGACGCCCACGGTGCCGCGCTGGCGCGCGACGATGAAGTACTTGCCGCATTCCTGCGCTTGCTGCGCCGTGGCGCGTCGGCGGTGGAGGCACTGTGGCGGATGAACCGGCACGGCCTGCTGGCGGCGATCCTGCCCGCATTTGGCAAGGTGTTCGGGCGCATGCAGTACGACCTGTTTCATGTCTATACGGTCGACGAACATACCTTGCGCGTGCTGCGCAACATGGCGCGCTTTGCCGACCAGGGGGCGCGCGCGGAGTTTCCCCTGGGCTGCGAGATCTGGGCTGGGCTGCCCAAGCCGGAAGTGCTGTTGCTGGCGGCCTTGTTCCACGATATTGCCAAGGGTCGCGGCGGCGACCATTCGGTGCTCGGCGAGCAGGACGCACGTGCATTTTGCGCGCTGCTGAGCTTGCCCGTTGGCGATATCGAACGGGTCGCCTGGCTGGTGCGCCACCATCTGCTGATGAGCACCACGGCGCAACGCCAGGACATCACCGACGCCGCTGTGGTGCATCGGTTTTCCGAACTGGTGGGCGATCGCGAGCAACTCGGTCAGCTGTACCTGCTGACCATTGCTGACATCATCGGCACCAGTCCGCGGCTGTGGAACAGCTGGAAGGACCGGCTGCTTGCCGATCTTTACACCGCGACCCGCTATGCCCTGCGCAGTGATGTGGAGTTGCCGCTCGACGCGAGCGCGCGGGTACACGCATGCAGCGAACGGGCGCTGGAACTGCTGCTGAGCGAGGGTTTTTCCGAGGCGGAGGTCAAGCGCGTATGGAGTGATTTCCCGCGGCTGAGCTTCCTGCGTCACCGCGCCGAGCAGATTGCCTGGCAAACGGCGCAGATCCTGCGCGCCAAGGGCAAGCTGCCGCTGATCGCGGTGCAGCCGCTGTCGGTGCGCGGCAGCACCGAGTTGTTCATCTACACACCCGATCGCGATGGTCTGTTCGCCACGGTGACCGCGGTGCTGGACCGCTTGCGCTTCTCGGTGATGGAGTCGCGCATTCTCAGCTCGCCGACCGGCAAGGCGCTGGACACCTTTCTGCTGCTTGAGGCCGACAGTCAGAAGCCGGCCACGGTGGCACGTGCCGAAGAACTGCAGCAGCGCCTGCAGCGCGCATTGGCACAGTCGATTGGCGTACAGCCAAGCAAGCGCGGCATGTCGCGCCACCAGAAGCATTTTCAGATGACCTCGAAGATCAGTTTCCACGCGGCGGGAGATCGCACTCAAATGGCCTTGGTGGGAACCGATCGCCCCGGGCTGCTGGCGGCGGTGGCGCAGGTGATGCTGAGCGAGGACGTGCGCGTGCACGATGCGCGCATCGCCACCTTTGGTGAGCGCGTCGAGGATTTCTTCCAGCTGACTGATCGGCACGACGCACCGCTCGATGCGAAGCGGCAGGAGCGATTGCTGCAGGCCCTGCTCGCCCGCACCGGACCGGCGCGAAGCTGATCACCATCGCTCGCGCTATCATCCCCGCCGCTGCATGTCGCAGTGACTGGCTGTTCTCCCCATGACCTATCTGCTGATCAAGTCGCTGCATGTGGTGTTTGTCATTGCCTGGATGGCCACGGTGTTCTATCTGCCGCGGATTCTGGTCAATCTGGCCGAAGCTGCGGGTGAACCCGCAGTGCAGAAGCGTCTGCAGTTGATGGGGCGGCGCCTGTACAAGTTCGGCCACAATATGTTCGGCATCGCTTTCTTGTTCGGACTGATCCTGTGGCAGGGGTGGCGCGTGTTTCCCGCTGCGTTGCCCAACGTCACTGCGGCTACCCACTGGATCGATGCCAAGCTCACCTTGGTGGCCTTGTTGCTCGCCTACTTCATCTGGGCCGGACGCCTGCTCAAGCGCAGCATCAAGGGCGACGCACTGCCGTCGTCGCGCGCGCTGCGCTGGTTCAACGAAGTGCCGGTGCTGCTGCTGTTCGGGGTGGTGTATCTGGTGATAGCCAAACCGTTCTGAGACGAAGTCAGGCGGTCTGTGCGCAGGGCGCCAAAGCTGCCTGGCATCGGCAAATTGATCTTGAAACTGCGCTAAACTTGGCTTCTGAGACATTCCAGAACCAAGGTGGTCGGTACTTCCCCGGCCGAGTGTGCGACATGGCAACTACCCGATTTCACCGCTGAATACATGACGCCTTGGGTTTCATCGGAGAAGGGCGGATGCCCTTTTTTGCTTTTCAGAGAATCATTCCATGATTGAAGTCACGCTCCCCGACGGCAGTAAACGGCCGTTTGACCATCCTGTCACGGTGCAGGAGGTGGCCGCCTCGATTGGCCCTGGCCTGGCCAAGGCCACGCTGGCCGGCAAGGTCGGCGGCCAGCTGGTGGATGCGAGCTTTCCGATCGAGCACGACGCGAGCCTGCAGATCGTCACCGAAAAGAGCCCCGAAGCGCTGGAAATCCTGCGCCACTCCACCGCCCACTTGATGGGTCAGGCCGTGCAGCGTATTTTCCCCGGCGCGCAAGTCACGATTGGCCCCGTGATCGACAATGGCTTCTTCTACGATTTCGCCTACGAGCGTGCGTTCACTCCCGAAGATCTGCCCAAGATCGAAGCAGAGATGCACAAGATCGTGGCCGAGCAACTGCCGGTGACGCGCAGCGTGAAATCGCGCGACGAGGCGGTGGCGTTTTTCCGTGGTCTGGGCGAGCACTACAAGGCCGAGATCATCGAAGGCATTCCGGCCGAGCAGGACTTGTCGCTGTATTCGCAAGGCGAGTTCACCGATCTGTGTCGTGGACCGCACGTGCCCAACACCGGCAAGTTGCATTCGTTCAAGCTGATGAAGGTAGCCGGCGCCTATTGGCGGGGTGATTCGGACAAAGCGATGCTCAGCCGTATCTACGGCACGGCCTGGCTCAACGACAAAGACCTGAAGGCATACCTGTATCAGCTGGAAGAGGCCGAGAAGCGCGATCACCGCAAGATCGGCAAGCAGCTGGACCTGTTCCACCAGCAGGAAGAAAGCCCCGGCATGGTGTTCTGGCACCCGAACGGCTGGGCGATCTGGCAGCAGGTCGAGCAGTACATGCGCCATGTGTACCGGACCAGTGGCTATCAGGAAGTGCGCTGTCCGATGGTGCTGGACGTGTCGTTGTGGAAGAAATCCGGGCATTGGGACAATTACAAGGAAAACATGTTCTTCACCGAATCGGAGAAGCACACGTTCGCCTTGCGGCCAATGAACTGCCCGGGACACGTGCAGATCTTCAACGAAGGCCTGCGCAGCTACCGCGACCTGCCGCTGCGCTACGGCGAGTTCGGTGGCTGCCATCGCAACGAGCCCTCCGGTGCACTGCACGGCATCATGCGCGTGCGCGCATTCACCCAGGACGATGGGCATATCTTCTGCACGCCGGCACAGATCGAATCCGAGGTCACCGCCTTCCACCAGCAGGCGATGCAGGTATACGCGGATTTCGGTTTCGACAAGATCGAGGTGGCTCTTGCTTTGCGCCCGGAACAGCGCATCGGCGACGATGCCGTGTGGGATCGTGCCGAGGGGGCCCTGCGCGGGGCATTGTCGGCGGCGGGCGTGACGTGGACGGAGTTGCCGGGCGAGGGCGCGTTCTACGGCCCCAAGATCGAATACCACATGAAGGACTCGATCGGCCGCGACTGGCAGGTTGGCACCATGCAGGTCGATTTCATGATGCCCGAGCGTCTGGGCGCCGAATATATCGACGAACACTCGCAGAGACAGCATCCGGTGATGCTGCACCGGGCTATTGTGGGCTCGATGGAGCGCTTCATCGGCATCCTGATCGAGCACCACGCCGGCTTGTTGCCTGCCTGGCTGGCGCCGGTGCAGGCGGTAGTGCTCAACATCACCGACGCGCAGGCCGATTACGTGCGTGAGGTGACGCGAACCCTTGTCGACAAAGGTTTCCGGGTACACTCGGATTTGCGCAACGAGAAAGTCGGCTATAAAATCCGCGAACATACGATGCAGAAAGTACCTTATCTGCTCGTGGTCGGTGACCGCGAGAAAGAGACGGGCAACGTATCTGTGCGTACCCGTTCCGGTGAGGACCTGGGCAGCATGCCGCTGGCCGATTTCGTCGAGCGACTAGGGGCCGAAGTTCGACGTTAGAGCGTCGATCGGTCTTTTTCATTACTACTGCTGGAGGATCGTGGTATCGCAACCACCGACAACAAGGGCAATCGTCGCAATCAGGAAATCCGTGTGCCGCGGGTACGTGTCATTGGTGCGGATGCCGAGCAGCTCGGCATCCTGAGCCGTGACGAGGCGCTGACACTGGCGCAGGATGCCGGCATGGATCTGGTCGAGATCCAGCCCAACGGCGATCCGCCGGTCTGCCGCATCATGGACTACGGCAAGTACAAGTTCGAAGCCCAGAAGAAGGCGCAAGCCGCCAAGAAGAAGCAGAAGCAAGTCGAGATCAAGGAAGTCAAGTTCCGTCCGGTCACGGACGTGGGCGACTACCAGATCAAGTTGCGCAAGATGCTTGCTTTTCTGGAAGAAGGCGACAAGGTCAAGGTCACCATCCGGTTCCGTGGCCGCGAGATGTCGCATCAGGATCTGGGCCAGAACCTGGCCAAGAAAGTCCAGGAGGATGTGGGCGACAACGGTCAGGTCGAGTCCTATCCGCGGCTCGAAGGCCGCCAGATGATCATGATGATCGGGCCGAAGAAGAAATAGGCATCGCGCGTTGTTATTGGTCTGGTAGTAGTCCGCTCGCGGGGGCCGCTCTTTCGCCGCCGCGCGGAACGAAGCCAGTCATCGGTGCTGTGGGTTCCGGGCAAGCCCCGGACCCTTGCCTCAATCCTCTCACCCGCAAGGGGACTCCCTTTGGTCGCCGAAGGGGGAGGAAGCGAACGCGAGAAGCGCGTTTATTGGACTGGAGCGCGAAGAGGAGGCCATCGTCAGCACTTCGTGCTGGTGTTTGCCTTTTTGAACCCGTATCATTACGGGTTCGACCCGCCGGAAGGGTCGTGCACCGATCATGGCAGGACGGAAAGTGTGACTGGATCCCCTCAAGGATCCTCGAGTCGCCGCCAGATCAGTCAGAAACCGGAGTCGTCCAAGCAGGACTGGCTCCACACAAGGAACTACCCATGCCCAAGATCAAGACCAACCGGGCGGCTGCGAAGCGTTTTCGCAAGACCGCGTCGGGCAAAATCAAGTGCGGCCATGCCTTCCGGTCACATATCCTGACCAAGAAGTCCACCAAGCTGAAGCGCGGCCTGCGTGCCAAGAATCACCTGAAGGCGTGTGACGTCCCGGGTGTAGCGCGCATGTTGCCGTACTGAAGACGAGGAGATAAATCATGGCTCGTGTAAAACGTGGTGTCACCGC
>JBDTKM010000078.1:0-7531 GCA_039935315.1 Rhodanobacter sp.
TGGTGCTGCAGGAACACGGGCACATCCAGCCGGGCATGTTCTGTGTGGGCGGCGACTCCCACTCACCGAGCGGCGGTGCATTCGGCGCGTTCATGATGGGTGTCGGCTCCACCGACGTTACCGCCGCACTGGTCACCGGTGAAATCTGGCTGACCGTGCCCGCAACGGTTCGAGTGAACTGGAGCGGCGCGCTGTCCGCCGGGGTCAGCGCGAAAGACATGATGCTGTTCCTGTGTGCCGCCCTGGGCATGGGCAATGAAAACCAGGCGTTCGAATTCGATGGTCCTGCGGTGCGCGCGATGTCGATGTCCGAGCGCATGACTTTGTGCAACATGTCCGCTGAACTGGGCGCAGTTACCGGCATCGTCACCGCCGATGCCGCCACGTTGCAGGCGCTTGAGGTTGCCGGACGTCCGTTTGCCGGCGACATCGCCCAGTGGCAGAGCGACCCAGACGCGGCCTGCCTCGCCCACCATCAGTTCGACGCCAACACGCTGGAACCACAGATCGCGGCCCCGCACAGCCCAGCCAACAGTCGCCCGGCGTCGACCTACGAGCACATCGCGATCGATCAGGCCTACATCGGCGCCTGCACCGGCGCCAAGCTGGCCGACCTGCATATGGCCGCGGAAGTACTGAAGGGACGCAAAGTCGCCAGCGGCACGCGGCTGTTGATTGCCCCGGCCTCGACCGAGATGACTGCGCAAGCCGCGGCGGACGGCACGCTGCAGATCCTCACCGCAGCGGGAGCCATCCTGCTGCCCACCGGTTGCGGTGCCTGCCCCGGCATGGGCGCGGGCATTGTAGCCGCCGGGGAGGTCTGCCTGGCCACCACGGCCCGCAACTTCAAGGGCCGCATGGGTTCGCCCGATTCCTTCGTCTATCTGGGCTCGCCCTACAGCGTCGCCGCCGGCGCGGTGAAGGGTGAAATCTGTGACCCACGAGAGCTGTTGCTGGAGACCGCATGAACGTCCGTGGCCGCGCCTTCATCTTTGGCGACAAGATTGATACCGACGTGCTCGCCCCCGGCCCCTATATGCGCGGCACTCTCAAGGTGCTGGCCAGTCATTGCCTGGAGGCGATCGACCCCGACTTCGCCCGTGAAGTGCAACCCGGTGACGTGGTCATCGCCGGCGATTCGTTCGGCATCGGCTCCTCGCGCGAGCAGGCGGTGCAGGCACTGGCCCAGCTTGGCGTCGGCGCCTTGGTGGCCAAATCGTTCGCCCGCATCTTCTATCGCAACGCACTCAACCTGGGTATGCCCGCGTTGGTCTGCCCGGACCTCCAGGTTGATCGTGGCGACGACATCGAAGTGCGCTTTGCCGAAGGGACCGTGATCAACCATACCCAGGGGCGCGAGTTCCCGTGCGAGAAGATGCCGGCCAAACTGCTTGAGGTGGTCACTGCCGGTGGCCTGATGCCGTGGCTGGAACGCAAGCTCGCGCGCGAACGAAAATAACCGGCGCGCGCCGACATGCCGCGGCCGACCTCGTTCAGTCCACCCTGATTTTCGCGACGTTATTAAGGAGCCTCCCATGGCGCGACCACACATTGAATTCCTGCAAAACCAGTCGTTGCCGTGGGCACCCGAAGCGCTGCTCCCGGATGCTTGGGCGCGTACCTTGAGCCAGGATGACGAGACCGGCGCCTGCACGATGTTGTCGCGCATGGATCCCGGGCTGCACTTCGAACAGGGCAGCCGTATTGCGGCCGACGAGGAATTCTACGTACTCTCCGGCTGCTACTACCTCAACGGCTTCGAGTACGCGACCGGCTGCTACGGTTTCTATCCCGCCGGCCATCCTCGCGCCCAGGCCTACTCTTCCGAAGGAGCGGTCATCCTGCGCTTCTTCGACGCCGCGCCGCGCCTGATGGCAGCCGACGAACCCGCACCCGCACCCGCAGATCATGCGCCGGCGATCCCGTTCATCGACGCACACCGGATGCTGTGGGACCGCAGCGTGTTCGACTACCGCCTCAATCATCTCGCGGCGGGCCGCAAAATTCTGCGCATCGATCCGATCACCCAGCAGAAGACCTTTCTGTTCATGACCGCGCCGCAAACCCACCCGACCAACTGGCGCGGGCCCAAGGAGCACCACCCCACGCCCGAGGAAGCTTTCTTGATTTCCGGCGACCTGACCGGCGAATACGGCACGATGCGCCCGGGTTCGTATTTCTGGCGCCCGCCAGGGATTCCCCACGGGCCTTACGGTTCGCTCGGCGGGTCGCTGTGCCTGATCCGTTTCGTCGGCGGCGCGCACGTCAACCACTGGAGCGACACCCTGCACAGCTTCGATTACAAGCAGGCTTACGAACCCCAGCTGCCGCCCGCGCTGGCCTTGCTGGCGCAACCGCCGACGCCGCTGGAAATCCCGTTCTGAGATGTTTTACCGCACCCTGACTGCCGCTCAAGCCAACTTGCGCCACACGGACGGAGAGCACGACATGTTCTACGAGTGGACGACATGACTGCCGCGATGGCACGTCACGGCATTTTGCATGCGACCTTGATCACGCCCAATTTGCAAGCCGCCTGCAGCGCTTACCTGGCTCAGCTGGGTTTGGGCGTCTGCGAGCGCGGTGAGCTGGATGCCGCGGCGGCCCAGCTCATCGGACTGGATGACTTGCACGGACACGCCGTGGCATGGCTGGCCAACGACGCCGGTGAGCCGATCCTGCGGCTGATCGAGGACGTGAATGCGGTACCGCGCGAACCGATGTTCCATCACGGCTGGCTTGCGCTGGAAGTGCTGGTGGGCAACGTCGACAAACTCGCCGCCGGATTGCACGCGCCATTCCGCGTGCTCGGGCCACCGGCCGATCTGGAACTCAGCCCGGCGATTCGTGCCACCCAGGTGCTCGGGCCGTGCGGCGAGTTGCTCTACCTCACCCAGATCAAGGCGGCAGTCCCACCGTTCGATCTACCGATGAGTGACGCGCGAGTCGCACATCCTTTCATCGGCGTCATGTCCAGCCCCGATCGCAGCGTTTCACAAGCGGCGTGGACTGCACTGGCGGGTCATGACGGCTGGGCGTTCGACACCAAGATCACCGTGCTCAACCGTGCGCTTGGCAAGCCATTGGAAGGGCAATACCCGGTGGCCGTAGTGCCTCTGGCCGGCCAGTGCATGGTGGAGATTGATCAGGTCGAACTTTCAACACACATCTCACTCGGACGCCGAGCCGGTCTGCACAGCCTCGCCTGGCGACTTCCCGCCGCAACCGGTGCCAGTCGGGAACACTGGAAGTTGGTGGGCGCGTTCGACGATCTCGCTACCGGCGAGCATCGAGTCGGCCTGCGCGGACCCGCCGGAGAACATGTCGAGCTGCTGAGCAAGATTGATCCACGCACGAACCCAGCCGCGACACGCTGACCGCTCCTGTCGCCAAACGAAATCATCGGGCCTGCTGATCGCCGGCCTTGGATAGCCATACGCCTCCGGCTTGATGGTCAGCCGGGCGGCGTGCCACGGAACAGCGCGATGACGCCAGCGGCATCGAGCTCCGCCAGTTCGGCTGCATCAACGCCAAGCAACCCCTGCAACACTTCTTCCGTGTGCCTGCCCAGTTCCGGCGCCGCATGGCGGTACTGTACCGGCGTGGCCGAAAAGCGCACCGGATTGGCAACACCCGGCACGTGGCCGGCCACCGGATGGGGCAGATCAATCTGCATGCCGCGCGCCTTGATCTGCGTGTCATCAAACACCTGGTCGAGCGTGTTGACCGGTGCGCACGGCACGGTAGCCGGTTCCAGCGCCGCCAGCCATTCGGTGCTGGAGCGGGTTGCCAGGCGTTGTTCGAGATGCGCCACCAGCTCGTCGCGATGAGCCACGCGGGAGGCATTGGTCGCGTAGCGTGGATCACTCGCCAGGGCCGGTTCGCCCAGGACGCCGCAGAAGCGGGCAAACTGACCGTCGTTGCCCACGGCGAGCATGAAATAGCCGTCCGAACTTGGCATGACCTGGTACGGAACGATATTCGGGTGCGCGGTGCCCTGCCGCTTTGGCACCACGCCGCCGACCAGATAGTTCATCGCCTGATTGGCCAACCAGGCCACCTGGGTGTCGAGCAGAGCCAGGTCGATATGCTGTCCTTCGCCGTGTTTCTCGGCGTGCCGTAGCGCAGCCAGAATCGCCGATACCGCATACATCCCGGTCATCAGGTCGGCGACCGCGACACCGACTTTCTGCGGCACGCCGCCTGGCTTGCCGTCAGGCTCGCCGGTGATGCTCATCAAGCCGCCCATCGCCTGGACCGCCGCGTCGTAACCGGCGCGCTGCGCGTAGGGACCGGTCTGCCCAAACCCCGTGATCGAGCAATACACCAGCTTCGGGTTGAGCGCTTTCAGACTGGCGTAATCCAGGCCGTACTTTGCCAGGCCGCCGACCTTGTAGTTTTCCACCAGCACGTCGCAGCGCTGGCACAACTGGCGGATCAGCGCCTGGCCGCGCTCGCTGGTGAAATCGATCGCCACCGAGCGCTTGCCGCGGTTGGCACCCAGGTAATACGCCGACTCGCCGGTAGGCTCGCCGTCTTGATCAGCCAACCAGGGTGGTCCCCACTGCCGCGTATCGTCGCCACCTTGCGGGCGCTCGACCTTGATCACTTCGGCGCCGAAATCCGCCAGCACCTGGGTCGCCCATGGGCCGGCCAGGATACGAGAGAGATCAAGCACTCTCACCCCGTCCAGCGGCGTCATTGCGGCCACCATGCGTAACACGTCGGCGGCACTTGCGGCGACCAGCGCGTCGCATACTGAAACGCTTCGGCCAGCGCGATCAGGCGCAACTCGTCGCCGATGCGACCAATCAACTGCAGCCCCACTGGCAATTCACCCTCCGCTACCGGCATCGGCACCGACAACGCCGGGTTGCCGGCAAAATTGGCATAGCCGGTGAGATCCGACTGGTTGACATGCACGGTGTCGTCGAAGGCAAACGCGCGCTGCGGCGTGGTGGGCATAACCAGCACGTCACACGATGCCAGCCACTGCTGCAATTGCACCTGACCCTGGTCAAGCAGACGTGTTGCATCAACCAGGTCGGAAGCCGACTTGCCCTCGGCATAGCTCATCAAGCTGGTCAATATCGGCGAAAAATCATTGCGCCGATTCTGCCAGTCATGCCGGTGTTCCACCAGCATCTCCGCCTCGCACAACAGCAGGCCGGCGCGGCGCAGATGTCCGGGTATCAGTTCGGGAGCTGGCAGGTCGATTCGCCGATGACCCAAGCCTTTCAGAACCTCAAGCGCGCGCGCGAACTCGCTGAACACGCCATCGGCATAGTCGATCGCCTTGCCGAAATCGACGACACCCAGACGCAACGGCCCGGTCGAGGCAGGCGTCAAGGTGATCGCCCGGGACTGCGCGCTGGCTGCATCGAAACCGGCCAGCACCGGCAGCAACCGGCGTAAATCACGTGCCGAACGCGCGAGTGGCCCCACGTGATCAAGCCGATGACTCAACGCCACGCTGCCGCGCGTGCTGATCGCACCCCAGCTCGGTTTGAGCCCGACCACACCGCAATAGCTGGCCGGGATGCGCACCGAACCCATGCTGTCGGTACCCAGCGCGGCGCTGCACAGGCCGGCGGCAACGGCGGCGCCGCTGCCGCCGCTGGAGCCGCCGGGGGTGAAACCGTGCCGGTGCGGGTTGTGGCAGGCGCCGAAGTGCGGATTGTTGTTGTCGGCACCCGCCGCCGCCTCGTGCATGTTGAGCTTGCCGACGATGACGGCGCCAGCTTGGCGCAGGCGCGCAACAGCGGTGCTGTCGGTGCGCGCTGGCGCCGAATCACGCCGCGTCGCCATACCGGCTGTGGTGACCATGCCGGCAACGTCCAGGTTGTCCTTGATCGCGATCGGAACCCCTTCCAGCGGACGGGCGTTGCCGGCCTTGCGACGTGCATCCGAGTCGGCCGCTGCGGTCCGGGTGCCGGATTCGTCAACGGCAAGATAGGCATTGAGTGTCGACTGACTGGCCGCAATCGCTGCCAGCTGGTGCTCAAGCAATTCCACACAACCGAGCTTGCCGCGGTCCAGCCGCGCCAACTGCGCGGTCATGTCCTCACCCAGCAGCAGCGGATCGGCCCGATTCATTTGAAGCGCTTGTCGATCAGCCGGATCGGCTTCTGACGCACTTCCAGTCCGGTCAACGGCGCCAGCGAACCAGGTGCAGTCAGCACGATCGACATTTCCACGCCGAGGCGCTGACGCAACAGCGCTGCGAAATCGTGGGACAGTTTTGCATCGGCAAGATCGCCGTTCACCTCGATGTGCACGGCAAGGTCGTCGCGTCCCTTTTCGTCACGGGTCGCCACGCAAATGAACTCGCCGGCAAAGCCGCCATGCTCTTCCAGGATCGGCGCCATCGCCTGTGGGAATATATTGATGCCGCGGATCTTCACCATGTTGTCGCTGCGCCCGAGAAAACCCTCGATCCGGCGCAGATTCAGACCCAGTGACGACGGCGTGGTCAGGACGCGGGTCACATCATGCGTGTTGAAACGGATGATCGGATAGATGTCGTCCTTGTACAGGCATGTGACGACCATGTCGCCGCTGTCGCCATCGGCCACCGGCTTGCCGTCGTCGACCCCGAGGATTTCCAGGTACTGCGCGTCTTCCATCACGTACATGCCGTCCTGGTCCGGACCCTGCCCGGCGATCGCACCGGTATCACCGACGCCATACCAGTCATACAACTGCGTGCCGCCCCAAGCCGCCGATAACGACTCACGCGACTCGCGCCCGAGGTGACCGCAAATCATCCGGATCTTGATGTCGCGACCGGGCTCCAGCCCCTCCGCGCGAGCGACGTCGGCGAGCTTCTTGATGTAGTCGGCAAAGCCCACGATGATGGTGGCGCCCATGTCGCGCATCAGTGCCACCTGCTGCACCGAACGCATTTCGATGCCGGTGCCGGCCGAACAGAACAATGCCTGGGTGAAGTGGTTTACCGCCTCGCGCACGTAGTGGCCTCCATTGATCATGCCGTGGCCGTAGACCGAATGGACGACGTCGCCCTGGCTCATGCCCTGCCAGCGATACAGTCGCGCCAGCAGCAGGTTCTGTACCTCGCGGCTCTTCGGGCTGAACACCAGCGGTTGCGGCCGTCCAGTGGTGCCGCTGGTGGTGTGGAAAACCATCGGCATGTCGCCGGCTTTCGTGCCGTCATGCCAACCGTGAAAGTCGCCCAGCGGCGGGCAGCTTTCCACCGACTCCATGATTTCCTGCTTGCCGAACACCGGCAGGCGGGTGATGTCGGCCAGTCCTTTGATATCGCCTTGTTCGATACCTGCGGCACGCCACAGGCGCTGGTAGAACGGGATCTGCCAGGCGCGCGCCACGCAGCGCTTGAACATCACATCCTGTTGTGCAAACAACTCGTCGCGGCTGAGTGTGCGAAAGCGCTCGGCAAACTCCTGTTCCAGCGGAAACTGCTTGAACAGTTCTTTGACGTCGAAGGTTTCGAAATAGGTAGGCGAGGTCATGGCATCTCAACAATCAGGTGATCGACCAGGCGGCGCACGTC